>NZ_JAOQNX010000001.1 GCF_025961575.1 Rhodoblastus acidophilus
CGCCTGGAACAAGCTCACCGATCTGCCAGACGTCATCACCTCAATCGGAATGCGCGACTGGGCGCATGTGGGTCAGACATGAGGGCCGTTAGTATCAGCCCGTCAGAGCTCTTCGTTGACGCATTTTCTTCACGCGAACCGGCGCCCACTTCGCTCGAAAATGCTCTAAAACTTGAAGTTTTCCCAATAGTCGAGCGAACGCAGCTCCGGCGCGCTTTCGCGCCAGCGCCGGGCGACCGAACCGAATTTCAGCGCGAAGCGCGCCTCCGCCCGCGCCATCGCGCCCATGCAGGCGCGGAACAGGCCGCGGTCCATCTCAAAAACCTGCAGCTTGTCGGAGCCCGACTCGCAATAGGCCCAGCGCGCGAAGCGGTACAGCGCGCGCTGGTGCACGGCGCTGCGGTTGGGGAACACGCAAGTCTCCTGGATCAGCGAACGCGGGCGCAGCAGATGGCCGTTGAAGCTGAGCGCGGCGACCAGGCGCCGAATCAAGCCGCGCGCGCGACGCGCCGGGCGCCAGCTCCCGCCGAATTCGTCGAGCGTCGCCACGCGCGCATTGGCGTTGCGGCTGCGGTAATGCGCCATCACCCTCATATGGACCTGCTCGGGATCGTCCCGCAGCAACAGCTCGGGCCCGCGCAAAAAATCGTCCATGGCGAGGGACAACAGCGCCGCCGCGCCATATTGCTGGGTCAGCACGAAGCCGCGATGCCGCTTGTGCAGCCGGCGCAGCACGCGCCAGGGCTTGAGCTTCGTCTCGGTCTGGATGCAATAGCGGATCAGCTCGTTGCGAATGTTGTAATAAGCGAACCAGCCTTCGAGCTTGGCGTAATAGGGCTCGTGCCAGATGGCCACGCCGACCGGCGCGACGATCCGCCCGCCCTGCTGGACGACGCGCACGCCATATTCGACATCGTCGAGATGGACGAAACAGGGCAACGGCATGCCGAAGCGGCGGAACGCATCGACCGCGCCGCCGAAGAACCAGAACCCGTTAAAATTGGTGCGGCTCGGCGCCAGCAGGGCGTCTTTCGCCTCCTCTGTCGTGAGGTCGCAGGGCGGCAGGCGCGCATCGACCTTTTCGAACTCGGACGGGCGCCAGAAGGCGCCGGCGTCGGCGAGACGGCAGGGGTCGAACACGTCGAGCTGCGCCCCGCCATAAAACACCTCGGGACGCGGGTCGAGCCGGAACAGATTGATCATGCGCAGGACCGAGGCGCCGTCGATTTCGGCGTCGTCGTCCATCAGGATGATATGGCTCGCCCGTCCCGCGCGCAGCGTTTCGAGAATGCCGCGCGAAAACCCGCCGGCGCCGCCGGTGTTGCGCTGCGCGATCATTTTTATGCGCTCGCCCCATTCGGGATCGCGGGCGAGCGTCCCGGCATTGTCGATCACGGTGACGCCGAAATCCACGTCGGCCGCGGACAGCAAGCGCTGCAACAGCGAAACGTTTCGCGAGACCTGGGTCTCGCGCTTGAACGTGCAAATGACGATTTCCGGACGAACCGGCGGCGGCGGCGCGGCAACGATGCGCCAGCCGGCGGCGGACAGGCGCAGGCCGGCGCGATGCGCCTTCAACTCGAACCACCAGCGCCCGCGCATCTGCTCGCTCGGCTGCAAGGCGAAGGGAATGCAGATCTCTTGGGTGTTCTCAGCCTCCACGGTCGCGGCGTGACGCAGGCGCGGCTCGCCCTCGTCGGCGCAATGCCACAGCTCGACGCGTCCCTCGCCCTGCAGCGCCAGCCGCAATTCAAGCGGACGACCGGCGAGCAGGGGCGCGAGATCGCGTTCGTAGAGCGCGGTGAAATAGCCGTCGAAGGCGACGCGGTCGCCGATTCCGAGCTGAAGATCGCCATTGGCGCAACGCCCGAACTCATGTGCGATCACGTAGAGACCACTGATCTCGGTGCGAAACCCGAGGTCGATCGGAAAGAATTCGAAACGCTCGCCCGAAAGATTGCGGATCACCTGATCGCCCGGCGCCGTGTCCGCGCCTTCAAGGGAAAGTTGTGCGACGCCCATGGCGAACCCGCCCTCATGGAATGATGAATGGATGGCAATCCACTACTTTTGCAAAACAGCCTTGGCAAGGCGTTTCTTCGTCGCCGTCACGCCGTCTATTCAGAAAGTTGGCAAAGCGGCGGCGCAGTTATGTCGCTGATGCGACGCAACGTTCAGCTTAAGTTAAGCTCGGCAAAACAGGGCTCCGCCAGCGCTGCCTAATATTCGACGCGATGAGCTATAGACTTTTCTAAAAAATGGCGCCTTTGAACTTAAAAGTCCGTCTCATGTCCCTGGCGGGCGCGCACGGGGACTGAGCGGCCCCAGACATCCGCGGCCCAAATGCGGGCGCAGCCGGGGTCGCCTGTTCCAGCTTCATCCCCGGCCGCCTCATCGGTTTTCTTGCGCGCAGCGCCTCAGGCGGGGAACAGCCCCGCCTCTTCCACGGTCTTGTGGAAGGCGCAGACTTTCGGCGCGATATGCTTGCGGAAGCGCGAGCCGTTGAACACCCCGTAATGGCCGACATCCTGTTGCAAATGATGGTGGCGGATCTGCTCGGGGATGCTCGAGCACAGGTCCTGCGCGGCCTGGGTCTGGCCGACGCCGGAAATATCGTCCTTCTCGCCCTCGACGGTGAGCAGGCCGACGCGGCGGATCGCCTTGAGATCGACCTTTTCGCCCTTGTGGAGCATCTCGCCTTTGGGCAAAGCGTGATGCACGAAGACGGTGTCGATGGTTTGCAGATAAAACTCCGCCGTCAGGTCCATCACCGCCAGATATTCGTCATAGAATTCGCGATGCTTTTCCGCGGAATCGCCGTCGCCTTGGACGAGATGATTGAACATGTCCAGATGAGCGTTGACGTGGCGATCGAAATTCATCGCCATGAAGCCGGAGAGCTGCAGAAAGCCGGGATAGACGTAACGGCCGACGCCCGGATAGGGGAAGGGCAGCACGTGGATGCAATTGCGCCGGAACCAGGCGGGACCGCGCTTTTCCGCGAGCTTGTTCACCGCCGTCGGGCTGCGGCGCGTGTCGATCGGCCCGCCCTTCAGCGTCATCGACGCCGGCACATGCGGGCTGTCCTCCGCCTCCAGGCGCGCCACCGCCGCCAGCACCGGCACCGACGGCTGGCACACCGCCAGCACATGGAACGGGGTTTCCTCCGCCGTGCTGAGATATTCGCAGAAGTCCGCGACGTAATCGATGTAATCGTCGAGGTCGAATTTCCCCAGGCTCAGCGGCACGATGCGCGCGTCCACCCAGTCGGTGATATAGACGTCATGCGTCTGCAGGAATTGCTCGACCGTGCCGCGCAGCAGCGTGGCGTAATGGCCCGACATCGGCGCGACGATCAGCAGCCGCGACTGCGGCGCCGAGCCCGCCGGCAGGTCCCTGACGAAATGCAGCAGGTGACAGAACGGCTTGACCAGCACCACCTCCTCGGTCACGGCGACCTCCTCGCCGTTGACGAAGACGCTTTCGATGCCGAAGGCCGGCTTGCCGTAGCGTCGGGTGACGCGCTCGAACAATTCGGCTGAAGCCGCGATGTTGCGGCCCATGGGCGTATAGGCGAGGGGATTGACCGGATTCTTGAAGGTCAAACGGGTGAGGTCGGAAACCGCGCGCGCCGGCGCCAGCGCCAGCTGCGCCATTTCATAGAACTGATAGGCAAAACGATTCATCTTCACGCTCCGACATGCGGGCCTGTCTCTGACCTTGGCCTTCCTCCCGCCGGCGGACATGCTTTTTCTTGTTACGCCGGGCCGAATTCAAGAACTTATGAACAAAAGGGCCCGGCGTCCACGCCCTTTCCATGAAACCAAAGCCGCAGCAGGGGCGATTTCCCCCATCAACGTCAATTTTGCCACAGGGGAAGGGGGAGAATCCGGGTCAGCCGGCATTGCGTCGCCCCGAAGCGCGGCTATGATCGCGGGTCACAGCCGGCGCGGGGGAGTTCATGACGCAAATCAAGGTCGCCATCGTTCCGGTAACGCCCTTTCAGCAAAATTGCTCCCTGCTCATTTGCCAAACCAGCAACAAGGCCGCCGTGGTCGATCCCGGCGGCGACGTGCCGCTGATCCTGCGCGCCATCGAGCAGACCGGCGCGCAGGTTGAAAAAATCCTGCTCACCCACGGCCATGCCGACCACGCCGGCGGCGCCGCCGAATTGCGCGAAAAGCTCGGAACGCCCATCGAAGGCCCGCATATCGGCGACAAGTTCCTGCTCGACAAGCAGGATGTGGCCTCCGCAATGTTCGGCTTCCCCTGCCGCAATGTCACCCCTGACCGCTGGCTCGCCCATGGCGATGTGGTGAGCTTTGGCGAGGCCAGTTTCGACATCCGTCATTGCCCCGGCCACACGCCGGGAAGCGTGCTGTTCATCAACACGCCCATGAATTTCTGCGTCGTCGGCGACGTGCTGTTCCAGGGGTCGATCGGCCGCACCGATCTGCCCGGCGGCGACCACGCGCTGTTCATGCGCTCGATCGCCGCGCAAATTCTCACGCTCGAGGATTCCATGGCCTTCATTCCCGGCCATGGACCGATGGGCGCCATTGGCGAGGAACGCCGCCACAATCCCTTCCTGCAACATTTGGCTTGATCCCATGGCATTGCGCTCGATCCTGATTCATCTCACCGCCAGCCCGCGCTGCGAGGCGCGGCTCAAGCTCACGGTCGACCTGGCGCGGCGCGCGGGCGCGCGCCTCACCGGCCTGTTTTCGCAGATCGCCGAGCCGCACCGGGTCGGCGTCGCCTCGGAATGGCCGCCAAAGGCCTATAAGGAGGCCGGCGAGATCGCCCGCGCCACATTTTTGAACGCGACCGAGGGCGTGGACGCGCATTACCAGGACCTCAACCGCGGCGCGGAAGAGGATTTGACGCCGCAATTCGTCGATTACGCCCGACATTTCGACCTGGTCGTCCTCGGCCAGCGCATGCCCGACAATTCGCTGATCCCGCCCGACCTGCTCGAACAGATCATCGTGCAATCCGGCCGCCCCGCGCTGATCGTCCCCTATGCCGGCGGCTTCGACAGCGTCGGCGCGCGGCCGGTGTTCGCCTGGTCGGATTCGCGCTGCTCCGCCCGCGCCTTCAGCGACGCGGTCCCGCTGGTCGCCCCCGGGGCCGAACCGCTGATCGTCAGCCTGTCCAAGGCCGGCGACGAGCAGGGTCTCGCCTATCGCAAGCAATCGCTGGCGCTCGCCGCCGCCCATCTCGACGCCCACGGCCTGAAGGCGAGGACCGAGCAGATCACCCTCGGCGAGATCGGGCTGATGGACGCGCTGCTCAACCGCTCCGCGGACCATGGCGCGGACCTGCTGGTGGTGGGCGCCTTTGGCGGGTTCCGCTATCCGCTGTTCGCGCGCGGCAGCGGCTCGCGCTACCTGCTCAAGCACATGACGGCGCCGACGCTGTTCTCGCACTGAGCCGTTCCAGCGGCGATATCCCGATATAACACGATGCTGGGCGTATCTTCCTTCTCCCCTTGCAGGAGAAGGTGGCGCGCGAAAGCGCGCCGGATGAGGGGTTCAGCCGCGAGATGAGGGGTTAAGCCGACCGCCGCTGCGCCGGCCGCGCCTGTTCGGCGAAGAACAGGGCCTGGCTGACCAAAGCCTTCACCGTCTCCGCGCGAAACGGTTTTGAGATCAGAAAAGTCGGCTCCGGCCGCTCGCCGGTGAGCAGGCTTTCGGGAAAGGCGGTGATGAAAATCACCGGCGTGGCGCAGCTCTCCAGAATTTCGTTCACGGCCTCCAGGCCCGAACTGCCGTCGGCGAGACGCACGTCGGCGAGCACCAGCCCGGGATTCTCGGCCTGCGCCAACGCCACCGCCTCGCTGTGGGTGCGCGCCGGCCCCACCACCTGATGGCCGAGGCTGGAGACGATCGCTTCAAGGTCCATGGCGATCATCGGCTCGTCCTCGATGATCGCGACTTTCGCCGCCACCTGCGCGGACAGCGCGCGGCCGACCTCGCCGATCAGCGCGACAACCTTTTCCTTGGGAATATCGAGGATGCGCGCCGCCTGTCCCGGCGTGAACTCTTCGACCGCCGTCAGCAAAAAAACCTGTCGCGCCACCGGCCCCAGCGCCTCGATGCGGCGGTCGGGCGCGGCCAATGACGGTTCGGACGCAACCGATGCCGGCTTGCGCGCGTTCCAGACCAGCGAGAACAGCCGAAAACATTCCTCGCGCCCGTCGGCCTGCGGATCGAACAGGCGGGGCGTCGCCACCAGACGCTCCAGCATGGCTTCGACCGCCGCGTCGCCCGCAGCCTGCGAACCCGTCAGCGCTCGCGCGAATCGCCTCAAGTGAGGCATTTGCTCGAAAATTACCTTGGCCGCCGACATTCCGAGTCCTCTGCCCTCGAAAGGACAATACACCAATACAGGCGACGAGATATAGGTTAGACTGCGTCACCCCGCTAGCGCGCGCCCGGAACGAATTGGCGCCGGGCGCGTTCTGCACACAAGCCTTTCGCGACGCTCAAGTCGCAAAACCGACGCTCGGCCCATGACGGACAACAGCAACAACAACCGCGCGGACATCGGCCTGGAGCCGCTGCTGCAGGCTCACATCGGCCGCAAGCTTCGGGAATTCTACGATTCCGCCGTGCGCGAACCGGTGCCGGACCGTTTCAAGCTGCTTCTGGACCAGCTTGAGAATGGCGAGCTTGAAAGCGTCGGACACGAGGACGAGGGCAACGACCCCGCATGAATCACAGCAAGGCGCCCGGCCTGAAAGAGCAGCTGCTGGCGGAGATTCCGTCCCTGCGCGCCTTCGCCTTGTCCCTGTCGGGGATCGCTGACCGCGCCGACGATCTGGTGCAGGACACGCTGGTCAAGGCCTGGGCCAACGCCGATTCGTTCACCCATGGCACCAATATGCGCGCCTGGCTGTTCACCATCATGCGCAACACCTTCTTCAGCCAGTACCGCAAGGCGCGGCGCGAGGTTCAGGATGTCGACGGCGAGGCGGCGGCGCGGCTGGTGGCCATGCCCGACCAGATGTCGCATCTCGATTTCACCGATTTCAAAGCCGAACTCGACCAGTTGCCCGCCGACCAGCGCGAAGCCCTGGTCTTGATTGGCGCCTCCGGCTTTTCCTATGAGGAGGCCGCCGAGATCTGCGGCGTCGCCGTCGGCACCATCAAAAGCCGCGTCAACCGCGCCAGGCGCCGCCTGATCGAGCGGCTGGCCTTGCAAAGCGAGGGCGAACCCGCCCCGGACGTCTCGAAAGCGTGAACGCAGGATGCGCTTGCCGATCGGCCAGCGCAGGGAAATAATGGCGCGCTTTTCCTGAAAGGGAGCGTCCATGCGCCCGTTTTTCAGCCTTCGCCTTGCCGCCGTTTTTTTCCTCGCCGTCAGCACCGCCGCAGCCGCGCCGCCCAAGCCGGCCAAAGCGCCGCCGGCGAAAATCTATGTGAACGACGATCTCGCTTCCGAAGGCGACCAGCTCGCGCAAAAGGCCCAGGACGACACCAAGGAGCTGCGCGCCGGCACGCCGCCCGCGGAGCTGCGCCGCCAGTTCACCGAAGCCGCGCTGCGCAACGATATTCCACGACAGATCACGCTGCTCCAGGCGCTCGCCGCCGCCACCCCCGACGATTCGTCCCTGTGGCTGGCGCTCGGGCGCGCCGAACTCTCCGCCGCCTCGCGAAAAGATTTTGACGAAGGCAAGCAGAAGGATTTGGCGCAGGCCGCGGCCTGGCTCGCCTACCAAAAAGCGAAAAATGGCGCCGACGAGGCCAACGCCCTCGCCCTGATCGGCCAAGTCTACGCCACACGCGACTCCTGGCGCGACGCGCTGAACGTCAACGCCCTCGCGCTCAAAGCCCATGACGATCCCGAATTGCGCAAGCTCTATGAAGACATGCGCGAGAAGCATGGCTTCAGGGTTCTCAAATATACGATCGACAACGAATCGGCCAATCCGCGCGCCTGCTTCCAGTTCTCCGAAGACCTTTTAAGGACCCGCACCGATTTCGCGCCCTTCGTGACCGTCGCCGGCCAGAGCTCTCCCGCCATTTCCCAGGACAGCCAGCAGCTCTGCGTGGAAAACCTAAGGCATGGCGAGCATTACGCCGTGACGCTGCGCGCCGGCCTGCCCTCGCAGGTCGGCGAGGACCTGCTCCATCCGCAAAACTACGATCTCTACATCCGCGACCGCAGCCCCAGCGCCCATTTCACCGGCCGCAATTACGTGCTGCCTCGCGTCGGCCCCGAAGGCCTGCCGATCGTCTCGGTGAACACCAAAAAAATCAACGTCGAGATTTTTCGCGTCGGCGACCGCAACCTGCTGCCGACCATCCGCTCCGAGGATTTTTTAAGCCAGCTCAGCGGCTACCGCCTGCAACAGCTCGGCGCCGCCAATGGAACAAAAATCTGGAGCGGATCGCTCGACGCCAAATCCGAGCTGAACAAGGATGTGATCACCGATTTCCCGGTGCTGGAGGCGATGGGACCGCCGCAGCCGGGCGTCTATGTGATGAGCGCGCGCGCCGCCGACGACCTCGCCAGCGAAGACAGCTACGACACCCAGGCGACGCAATGGTTTGTGGTCTCCGACCTGGGCCTCACCGCGCTGAGCGCGCCCGACGGCATTTCCGTGCTGGTCCGTTCGCTCGCGGACGCCGCGCCGAAAGCGAGCGTCGAGGTGCGCCTGTTGGCGAAAAACAATGAGGTGCTGGCGACAGGTAAAACCGACGCGCAGGGGGCGGTTCGCTTCGACCCCGGCCTGTCGCGCGGCGAAGGCGGGCTCGCCCCCGGCCTGATCCTGGCGAATGACGGCAAGGCCGACGCCAATTTTTTGGACCTGCAACAAAGCGCCTTCGACCTCGCCGACCGCGGCGTGAAGGGCCGCGTCGCGCCAACCAAACTCGACGCCTTTGTCTATGCCGAGCGCGGGGTCTATCGCTCCAACGAAACCGTGTTCCTCACCGCCCTGCTGCGCGACGCCCAGGGGACCGCCGTCGCCCAGACCCCGGTGACCCTGGTGGTCAAGCGCCCCGACGGCGTCGAATTTTTGCGCACCACCACGACCGACCAGGGCCTGGGCGGGCGCAGCCTGTCCTTCAAACTTCCGGCCAACGCCAATTCCGGCGGCTGGACGGTCGAGGCTTTTGTTGACCCCAAGAGTCCCGCACTCGGCGAAACCTCGTTCCTGGTGGAAGATTACATCCCCGAGCGCATGGACATGACGCTCGCGACCAAAGCCGCCAACGCAAGGCCGGGCGAAACCATCAATGTGGACGCCACCCTGCGCTATCTCTATGGCGCGCCCGGCGCCGGCCTCGCCATTTCGGGCGAAGTCGAGATCAGCCAGGCCAAGGACCACGGCCTGCCCGCGCTCGCCGGCTATGAGGCGGGAACGACCGACGAAGACTTTTCCAACATCAAGAACGACGTCGAGACCGACGCCGAAACGGACGACCAGGGCAAGGCGAGCGTCGAAATCCCCCTGCCGGAAGCCCAGGCCACAAGGCCGCTCGAAGCCAAGATCACCCTGCGCGCCGGCGAGACGGGCGGGCGCGCCATCGAGCGCCAGGTTTTCGTGCCGCTGCTGCCGAACACCAGCCTGATCGGCGTGAAGAAAACTTTTGGGACGCTCAGCGAAGGCGCCCAGGCGACGTTCGACGTCATTGCGATTGGCCCCGACGGCAAGCGCAAGGCGCAGAAAAATGTGCAATGGACGCTGTACCGCGTGAACAATGATTATCAGTGGTACAAGCAGGACGGCCGCTGGACCTTTGAGCAGGTCAATTCGACGTCAAAAATCGCCTCCGGCCTGATCGAGCTGACCAAGGACCAACCGGCGAAAATCGCGGCGCTGGTTGGGCTGGGCCGCTATCGGCTCGACCTGCGCGGCGAGGACCCCAAGGACGCGCAAACCTCCGTCAGCTTCGACTCCGGCTGGTCGAGCGAAGCCAAGGCCCCCACCCCCGACCTGCTCGACCTCACGCTCGACAAATCCGCCTATGCCAGCGGCGACACGCTGGTGGCCAAAATCACCGCCCGCGCCGACAGCAAGGCGACCCTCGCCATCATTGGCGACAAGACCCACGCCACCGTGCTCGCCGATCTGAAAAAGGGCGAGAACGAAATCAAATTGCCGGTGGGCGCCGACTGGGGCGCCGGCGCCTATGCGGTGGCGCTGGCCCATCGCCCGCTGGACAAGGCGGCGCAGCGCAATCCCGGCCGCGCCATCGGCGTCGCCTGGTTCGCCATCGACGCCCCCGCGCACAAGCTCGACGTGGCGATCAAGGCGCCGCCCAAGGCCAGCCCACGCGAAAAGCTGACGGTCCCACTGGTGATCAGCGGCCTGTCAGCAGGCGATGAGGCCTATGTCACGGTCTCCGCCGTCGACCTCGGCATTCTCAATCTGACGCGCTACCAGACTCCGGACCCGCGCAGCTATTTCTACGGGCAAAAACTGCTGTCGGCGGAAGTGCGCGATCTCTACGGCCTGCTCATTGACGGCCTTCAGGGAACGCGCGGCGCGATCCGCAGCGGCGGCGATTCCGGCGGCCCCGAAGCCGGCGTGGAAAAGCCGACCCAGGAGCCGCTCGCGCTCTATTCCGGCCTGGTCAAAGTGGGACCAGACGGCAAGGCGCAAGTCTCCTTCGACATGCCGGCCTTCAACGGCACGGTGCGGCTCACCGCCGTCGCCTGGACGAAGAAGGCGGCGGGCTCGGCCTCGGCGGATGTGATCGTGCGCGACCCCGTAGTGGTCCAAGCCAGCCTGCCCCGCTTCCTCGCGCTGAACGATCAGTCGCGGCTCAACCTGCGCATCGACAATGTCGAGGGCGCAGCCGGCGACTATCGCATCGACGTGCAACCGCAAGGCGGGGTGGCTGGCGATCTGCATCGCACCCTAAAACTCGCGGCCAAGGCGGCGACCACGCTCGACATTCCGCTGCGCGCGGAAAAAATCGGCGCGGGCGCCGTCCAGGTGTCGCTCGCTGGCCCTAACTTCTCCGTCACGCAAACCCTGCCGCTGCAAGTGGAGCCGGGAACCTCTCCGGTGGGCCGGCGCGACATCCGCGAAATCGCGCCGGGCGAGAGCCTGACGCTCAACACCGCTTTGCTCACGGACTTTTTGCCGGGCACGGGCGCGGTGGCGGTGAGCGTCTCGCCGCTCGCCGGCATCGACGCCGCCGCCCTGTTGCACCGGCTCGACGTCTATCCCTATTCCTGTTCCGAGCAGACCGTGAGCCGCGCGCTGCCGCTGCTCTATGTCAACAAGCTCACGCAGGCCCGCCACTACGCCTTCTCCGAGGACATTCCCACCCGTATCAGCGCCGCGATCAAGACCCTGCTGGCGCGCCAGGATTCTTCGGGTTCGTTCGGCCTGTGGTCGGCGAGCGGCCCCGAGGACATCTGGCTCAACGCCTATGTCACCGACTTTTTGACCCGCGCGCGCGAAAACGCCTACGAGGTCCCGCAAAAAGCCATGGACCTCGCGCTCGATCGCCTGCGCAATTATGTCGTCAACACCACGGAGGTCGACGCCGATAAGAGCGCGCCGCTCGCCTATGCGATCTATGTCCTGGCGCGCAACGGCCGCCCGGTGAGCGGCGATCTGCGCTATCTCACCGACGCCAAACTCGACGTCTTTTCGACGCCGCTGGCGCGGGCGCAACTCGCCGGCGCCGCCGCCCTGCTGGGCGACAAGGCGCGGGCCTCGCGCGTCTTCCTCGCCGCCGCGGATAGCCTGAACGGCGCCAAGCCCTCGCAATACTCGCGCCCCGACTTCGGTTCGTCGCTGCGCGACGGCGCCGGCCTGTTGGCGCTGGGCGCGGAAGGCGCCGCCGATCCATCGGTGTTGATCAAGGCGGCCAAATTCGTCGATGGCGAGAGCGTCAAGCTGCATGAGGGCTCGACCCAGGAGCAAAGCTGGCTGGTGCTGGCGGCGCAGGCGACGGCGGCGCAGGCGCAAAACCTGAAAATCGCGGTGGACGGCGCCGCGACGCAAGGCCCGTTCAGCGCCCGCTACGAGGACGCCGTTTTGGCGAAAAAACCCGTGACCATCACCAATGCCAACGACAAGCCGCTGCGCATCGGCATCGACATTTCGGGCCGCCCGACGACGCCCGAGCCTGCGGAAAGTCGCGGCTATGCGCTGGAGCGCGGCCTGTTCCACATGGACGGCTCTCCGGCAGATCCCCAACACATCGCGCAAAACGAGCGTCTGGTGGCGACGATCAAAGTGGTGGAGACGGAAGCCGCCTTCGCCCGGCTCGTCCTTGAGGACCGCCTGCCCGCGGGCCTGGAAATCGACAATCCCGCGCTCTACGACGGCGGCTCGACCGAGGGCCTGAATTGGGTCAAGGCCGATGTCGAGCCCAGCCACACCGAATACAAGGACGACCGCTTCGTCGCCTCGTTCGAGCGATCAGGCTCGGAAAAGGCGACGTTCACCGTGGCCTATATCGTCCGCGCGGTGAGCCCCGGCCGCTACGTGCAGCCCCCGGCGCTGATCGAAGACATGTACAGGCCGGAACGTTTTGGTCGCACAGGCTTTGGCGAAGTGGTCGTCGAGGCGCCCAAGAAGTGAGATGCGAGGCCCGCCCTCGTGGTTCGAGACGGACGCCTTGCGGCGTCCTCCTCACCATGAGGGCTACCGACAGGCTGTGTGATGGACCCCAACATTAGCCCTCACCCTGAGGAGGCTCCGCAGGAGCCGTCTCGAAGGGCGGGGGCGGTCCACGACGCTTCAGACCGCGACCCACGCTTCCTCAAAGCTTTTGTCGCCGTCTTCATCCTCGGCCTCGCCATCCCCTCAGCCCAAAGCGAACTCCAGCGCCGCATGGGTCCCCCGGACCTCTCCGCACTGCATACATCCTCGACCTTCGCCCTCGACCGCAACGGCGTCCTGCTGCGCGCCTTCGCCGCCCCGGACGGACGCTGGCGCCTGCCGGCGAAAGCCGACGAGGTCGACCCCAAATTTTTCGCCCTGCTCAAAGCCTATGAGGACAAGCGCTACGAAAACCATTCCGGCGTCGATCTGCGCGCCCTCGCCCGCGCGCTTTGGCAATATGCCACCCATGGCCGCGCGCTCTCCGGCGCCTCGACGCTGTCCATGCAGGCCGCGCGACTGCTCGAACCCCGCGCCCCCCACACGTTTGCCGCCAAACTCAAGCAAATCTATCGCGCCAAACAATTGGAAGCGCGCTTCTCCAAAAAGCAGATTTTCGAAATCTACCTGGCGCTGGCCCCCTATGGCGGCAATGTCGAAGGCCTGCGCGCCGCCAGTCTCGCCTATTTCGGCAAGGAGCCGCGCCGCCTGAGCACCGGCGAGGCCGCCCTGCTGGTCGCCCTGCCCCAGGCGCCGGAATCCCGCCGTCCCGACCGCGCGCCGGCGCGGGCGCGGGCCGCCCGCGACCGGGTGATCGACCGGGCGCTGGCCGCCCATGTGATCACGGCGGAAGACGCCCGCCGCGCCAAGGCCGAACCGCCGCCGATCCGGCGAAAGGATTTTCCCAATCTCGCCGCGCAGGTCACCGACCAGCTGATCAAAACCCAGCCGGACCGGCGCGTGCTTCGTCTCACCTATGACGCGCGCCTGCAAAAGAGCCTGGAGGAGCTGGTCCAGCGCAAATGCGAGCGCCTCGGCCCAAAGCTCACCGCAGCAATCATCGTCATCGACAATAGCAACGGCCATGTGCTCGCCCATGTCGGCGGCGCCGATTATTTTTCCAAGGATCGCGCCGGCGCCCTCGACATGGCCCGCGCGCTGCGCTCGCCGGGATCGACCCTAAAACCCTTCATCTACGCCACCGCCTTCGCCGAGGGCCTCGCCCATCCCGAAACCCTCCTTGATGATTCCCCGGCGCGCTACGGCCTCTGGCGCCCGGTCAATTTCGACGACACGTTCCACGGATCGGTCACGGCGCGCAAAGCCCTGCAATTCTCCCTCAACCTGCCGGCGGCCCAGCTTCTCAACGAGGTCGGTCCGGCCCGCCTGCTCGCCCGCCTGCGCAGCGCCGGCCTGCAACTGACGCTCCCCAAAAACTCCGACGTCGGCCTCGCCATCGGCCTCGGCGGCGTCGGCGCGCGGCTGATCGACCTGACCCGCGCCTATGCCGCCTTCGCCCGCGACGGCGTCGCCCCCGATCTCACCGAAAACCTCGACGATCCGCCAAAGCCTGAAAACCGTCGCCTCACCGAACCGGCGAGCGCCTGGCAGATCGCCGACATCTTGCGCGGCGCTCCGCCCCCCGACAATGGCGCGAGCGGCCGCATCGCCTTCAAGACCGGCACGTCCTACGGCTACCGCGACGCGCTCGCCATCGGTTTCGACAAAGCCCACACGATCGGCGTCTGGGTGGGGCGCGCCGACAATGGCCCGGTTCCCGGCCTGATCGGCCGCCAAATCGCCGCGCCCCTCCTGTTCGACGCTTTCGCACGGCTCGGCGGCGCCAACGAACCGGTCCCGCGTCCGGAAAACGTGCTTCAGGCCCGCAACAGCGCCGACCTGCCGCCGCCTTTGCGCCATTTGCGCCATGGCGCGAAAACCATGGCGGCGACCCACGCCAATCCGCTGAAAATCTTCTTCCCGCCGGAAGGCGCGCGCATCGATCTCGGTTTAAGCCAGGGCCATGACAAGAGCGATCTGACGCTCAAAGCCCAGGGCGGCGCCCCGCCCTTCACCTGGACGGTCAATGGCGCGCCGATCCAGCAAGCCGCCCAGCGCCACGAGGCGCGCTGGACGCCGGACGGCGCCGGTTTCGCCCGCGTCTCCGTCATCGACGCCAATGGCGCGAGCGACAGCGTGCTGGTGCGGCTGGAGTAGTAAAAACAACGCGGGAGCGCCCGCAAAATCGAAGCGCGGCGCTGGCAATCCGCCGGCCGGGGTCGTACCATGGCCGCAAATCGCCCCTTTCCTCTCAGGAAGCCACATGACCGAAACCATTGCAGCCGCCGCCGACCGTCCCAACGACGCCCCGGAGGCCGAGGCTCTGAACGGCGAATCCGCCGCCGCCATGCTGCGCGAGGCCGTTCTCGAAAAGCTCGCCTATTCCATAGGCAAGGACCGCAACGCCGCCAGCGAGCGTGACTGGTTCGTCGCCGTGGCGCTGGCCACCCGCGACCGCATGGTCGACAATTGGATGATCACGGTGCGCGCCAATTATAAGGAGAGCCGCCGCCGGGTTTACTATCTGTCGCTGGAATTCCTCATCGGCCGCCTGCTGATCGATTCGCTCACCAATCTCGGCCTGGTCGAGCCGATGCGCGCGGCTTTGGCGAGCCTCGACGTCGATCTCGACAAGCTGCGCGAGATCGAGCCCGACGCGGCGCTCGGCAATGGCGGCCTCGGCCGCCTCGCCGCCTGTTTCATGGAGAGCATGGCGACGCTCGGCATCGCCGCCCACGGCTATGGCATCCGCTACGACCACGGCCTGTTCCGCCAGACCATCGCCGAGGGCTGGCAGCATGAATATCCCGAGGACTGGCTGGAATTCGGCAACCCCTGGGAATTTCCGCGCCCGGAGGTGCATTACGAAATCGGCTTCGGCGGCTCCGTCGAAAGCGTGGCGCGCAAAAACGGCATGGCGCAAGTCTGGAGACCCGCGGAAATCGTCGAGGCCGTCGCCTTCGACACGCCGGTGGTCGGCTGGGGCGGCAAGCATGTCAACACCTTGCGCCTGTGGTCGGCGCGCGCGCCCGATCCGCTGCGCCTCGACAAGTTCAACCAGGGCGATTACGTCGGCGCGCTCTCCGACCAGGTCCGCGCCGAATCCATTTCCAAAGTTTTGTATCCCAGCGATTCCACCCCCGCGGGACAGGAATTGCGGCTGCGCCAGGAATATTTCTTCGCCGCCGCCTCGTTGCAGGATCTGGTGCGCCGCCATCTCGAACAGAACGGCGACATCGACACGCTCGCCGACAAGGCGGCGATCCAGCTCAACGACACCCATCCCGCGATCGGCGTCGCCGAACTGATGCGTCTGCTGGTCGACGTCCATGGCGTCGAATGGAAGCGCGCCTGGGAGATCACCGTCGCCACCTTCTCCTACACCAATCACACGCTGCTGCCGGAGGCGCTGGAAACCTGGCCGGCGCCGCTGATGGAGCGGCTGCTGCCGCGCCACATGCAGATCATCTATCTGATCAACGCGCTGCACCTCGACGCCTTGCGCGAAAAGGGCCTCGACGACCCGCGCAAACTCGCCGCGGTCTCGCTGATCGACGAGCACCACGGCCGCCATGTGCGCATGGGGCCGCTGGCGTTTTTGGGATCGCACAAGGTCAATGGCGTGTCGGCGCTGCATTCGGATCTGATCAAGGAAACGGTGTTTCACGACCTCCACGAGATTTTCCCGGAGCGCATCTGCAACAAGACCAATGGCGTCACCTTCCGGCGCTGGCTGTTCGAGGCCAATCCGCATCTGACCCGGCTGCTGATCGAGACGCTCGGCAAGGAGGTCTTGGACGATCCTTCAGTCCTGAAAAAGCTAGAACCCTATGCCGACGACCTGAATTTCCAGGCGCGCTGGGCCGCGGCCAAACAGGCCAACAAGGAAAACCTCGCCCGCATCATCGCCGACCGCATGCTGATCAAGGTGAACCCCAACGCCCTGTTCGACGTGCAGATCAAGCGCATCCACGAATACAAGCGCCAGCTGCTGAACATCCTCGACACGATCGCGCTCTACAATGAAATCCGCGCGCAACCGATGCGCGACGTGGCGCCGCGCGTGAAAATCTTCGCCGGCAAGGCGGCGGCGAGCTACCAGCAGGCCAAGCTGATCATCAAGCTCGCCAATGATGTGGCGCGCGTGGTCAACAATGACCCGACCGTGCGCGACCAGCTCAAAGTCGTGTTCCTGCCGAACTACAACGTCAGCCTCGCCGAGGCGATCATCCCGGCCGCCGACCTGTCCGAACAAATCTCCACCGCCGGCATGGAGGCGTCGGGCACCGGCAATATGAAAATGGCGCTCAATGGCGCGCTCACCATCGGCACGCTCGACGGCGCCAATGTCGAGATCAAGGAGCGCGTCGGCGACGACAATATTTTCATCTTCGGCCTCAAGGCGGACGAAGTCGCCGCCCGCCGCGCGCGCGGCATCGACATGCGCGAGACCATCGAAGGCTCCCCCGAATTGCGCGAAGTGCTGGAAAGCATCGCCGGCGGCGCCTTCTCTCATGACGACCGCCACCGCTACCAGGGTCTGGTCGATTCCCTGACCTACCACGATTATTTCCTGGTCTGCGCCGATTTCGTCGCCTATCGCGCCGCGCAAAATGCGGTGGCGCGGCGCTGGCGCGATCGGAAATCCTGGCAGCGCGCCGCCATTTTGAACACAGCCCGCACCGGCTGGTTCTCCTCAGATCGCACCATCGCGGAATATGCCGAGGAAATTTGGAAAGTTCCGGTGAACAGGCCGCAGGCCTGATATGAGCAAGTCCCCCACACGCGCCCAAGGCGCCAAAAAAACCGCGGACAAAGCCGCGAAACCAGCCGCGGAAAAAATCACCAAACCGGGCGTCGGCGGGGCGCCCGCCGGCGACATATCCGCGCTCGCGGGCGGCCGCCACGCTGACCCCTTCGCCGTGCTCGGCCCCCATGCCGTCACGGGTGGAACCATCATCCGCGCCCACGCCCCAGGAGCGAAAAAAGTCACCGCGCTGATCGAGGGCGGCGAAACACTCGCCCTCGCCTCACGCGGCAGCGATTTTTTCGAGGGCGTGACGCCGCGGGCAAAACCCTTCGCCTATCGCCTGCGCGCCGAAAATGCGGGGGGCGCGTGGGAATGGGACGACCCCTATCGCTTCGGCCCGCTGCTCGGCCCGCTCGACGACCATTTGCTGGTCGAGGGCGCGCATCTGCAACTCTATGAGCGCCTCGGCGCGCACGCCCTCACCCATGAGGGCGTCGCGGGCGTGCATTTTTCCGTCTGGGCGCCCCAGGCCCAGCGCGTCTCCGTGGTCGGCGACTTCAACCAATGGGACGGCCGCCGCCATGTGATGCGCAAGCGCATCGATTCCGGCCTGTGGGAGATTTTCGTCCCCGAACTCACCCCCGGCGTGTTCTACAAATATGAAATCCTCGGCGCGACCGGGCACATCCTGCCGCTGAAGGCCGACCCGTTCGGCCAGCAGCAGCAATTGCGGCCCTCGACCGCCAGCCTGGTGACGCCTGAGCCCACTTTCGCCTGGGGCGACGCCGAATGGTTGAACGCGCGCGCGCAAACGGACGCGCGCCGCGCCGCCATGTCGATCTACGAGGTCCATCTCGGCTCCTGGCAACGCGCCTACGATCCCGAGGAGCCGGACGGCCGCTTCCTCAGCTATGACGAACTCGCGGACACGCTGATCCCCTATGCGAAAAACCTGGGGTTCACGCATCTCGAACTGCTGCCGGTGTCCGAACACCCGCTCGACGCCTCCTGGGGCTACCAGCCGGTCGGCCTCTACGCGCCGACGTCCCGCTTCGGCGATCCCGACGGGTTCAGGCGCTTCGTCGACCGCGCCCATCGCGAAGGCCTCGGCATCATCCTCGACTGGGTGCCCGCGCATTTCCCGGTGGACGCCCACGGCCTCGCTTATTTCGACGGCGCCGCGCTCTACGAACATCCGGATCCGCGCCGGGGCTTTCACCCCGACTGGAACACCGCGATCTATGATTTCGGTCGCCGCGAGGTCGCCAATTTTCTCTGCGTGAACGCGCTCTACTGGTTCGAGCAATTCCACGTGGACGGGCTGCGCGTCGACGCCGTCGCCTCCATGCTCTATCTCGACTATTCGCGCAAACCGGGGGAATGGCTGCCCAACGAGCGCGGCGGCAACGAGAATTTCGACGCCGTCGCCTTCCTGCAACGGGTGAACGAACTGGTCTACGCGCGCTATCCCGGCGCGATGATGATCGCCGAGGAATCCACGGCCTGGCCGGGCGTCTCGCATCCGGTCTATGCCGGCGGCCTGGGCTTCGGCTTCAAATGGAACATGGGCTGGATGAACGACACCTTGCGCTACATCAGCAAGGATCCGGTCTATCGCCGCTGGAGCCACCAATGGCTCACCTTCAGCCTGCTCTACGCGTTCAGCGAAAACTTCATCCTGCCGATCTCCCATGACGAGGTCGTCCACGGCAAGGGGCCGCTGATCGGCAAGATGCCGGGCGACGAATGGCGGCGCTTCGCCAACGCCCGCGCCTTCCTCGCCTATATGTGGGCGCATCCCGGCAAAAAGCTGCTGTTCATGGGCCAGGAGTTCGGCCAGACCAGCGAATGGACCGAGACCCGGGCGCTGGACTGGCATTTGCTGCAATATGCGCCGCACCAGGGCCTGTCGCGGCTGGTCGGCGACCTCAACCGGCTCTATCGCGAGCACCCGGCGCTGCATGGCCGCGACTGCGAGGGCGACGGTTTCCAGTGGATCGACGCCGACGACGCCGACAATTCCGTGCTGTCCTGGGTGCGCCGCAGCCCCGGCGCGCCGACCGTCGCCTTCGTCGTCAACTTCACCCCGGTGCCGCGTCCCGATTATCTGATCGGCCTGCCTCAGGCTGGGCGCTGGCGGGAAATCCTCAACACCGACGCCGCCGTCTATGGCGGCTCCGGCCAGGGCAATCTCGGCGGCGTCACCGCGCATCCGCACCCACACCGGAATTTTCCGGCCTCCGCGCGGGTGAACGCGCCGCCCTTGGCCGCGTTGATGCTGATTCTTGATCCGGACTGACCGGATTCATGCCAGTGTAACACCAAGACCCTATTTCCGGCTCAAATCGCAAGGAAAACCATATGCCGGCCCAGTCTCACGCCCCGCTCGCCCGCCAGGCCATGGCCTATGTGCTCGCTGGCGGGCGCGGCTCCCGCTTGATGGAATTGACCGACCGCCGCGCCAAGCCCGCCGTCTATTTCGGCGGCAAGACACGCATCATCGACTTCGCTCTGTCCAACGCGCTCAATTCCGGCATCCGCCGCATCGCGGTGGCGACCCAATACAAGGCGCACAGCCTGATCCGCCACCTGCAGCGCGGCTGGACATTTTTGCGGGCGGAGCGCAACGAGAGTTTCGACATCCTTCCGGCCTCGCAGCGCGTCTCCGAGGACAAGTGGTATGTCGGCACCGCCGATGCGGTCTATCAAAACTCCGACATCGTCCTCGACTACCACCCGGAATATATCGTCATCCTGGCGGGCGACCACATCTACAAGATGGACTACGAGCGCATGCTGCAACAGCATGTCGACATGCGCGCCGACGTCACCGTCGGCTGCCTTGAAGTCCCCCGAGCCGACGCCAGCGGTTTTGGGGTGATGGGCATAGACGAGAACCGCCGCATCACCAGTTTTGTCGAAAAATCCAAAAACCCGCCGACCATTCCCGGCTCGGACGACACCTGCCTCGCCAGCATGGGCATTTACGTCTTCAACACCAAATTCCTGTTCGAATTGCTGGCCGAGGACGCGGCCAACCCGAACTCCGAGCATGATTTCGGCAAGGACCTGATCCCGCACATCGTCAAGCACGGCAAGGCGGTGGCGCATCGGTTCTCGGATTCCTGCGTGCGCTCGGAAAAGGAGACGACCGCCTATTGGCGCGACGTCGGCACGCTCGACGCCTATTGGGCCGCCAATATCGACCTCACCGGCGTGACCCCGGAGCTCGATATTTACGACCGCGACTGGCCGATCTGGACCTATTCCGAACTGACCCCGCCCGCAAAATTCGTCCACGATCTCGAAGGACGGCGCGGCCAGGCGGTGTCGTCGCTGGTCTCCGGCGGCTGCATCGTCTCGGGCGCCTCGCTGCGCGAAACGCTGCTGTTCAGCAATGTGCGCGTCAACTCCTTCGCCAGCGCCAATGGCTGCGTGATCCTGCCCGACGTCAATGTCGGCCGCTCCGCGCGACTGACCAAAGTGGTGATCGACGCCGCCGTGACCATCCCCGAGGGGCTGGTGGTGGGCGAGGACCCCGAACTCGACGCCCAACGCTTCCGCCGCAGCGAAGGCGGCGTCTGCCTGATCACCCAGCCGATGATCGACCGCCTGAAATGAAAAGCCTGAACGTTCTTTCCGTCACCTCCGAAATCTTTCCGCTGATCAAGACCGGCGGCCTCGCCGATGTCGCGGGCGCCCTGCCGCTCGCCCTCGAGGCGGAGGGCGTGGCGGTGCGCAGCCTGGTCCCCGGCTATCGCCCGGTGATGGCGGCGCTGAAAAAGGCCGAGGAGGTCGCCAAGTTTGACGATCTGTTCGGCGCGCCGGCAAAAATTCTCGCCGCCAAGGTGGGCGCGCTCAACCTGTTCGTGCTGGACTCCCCAAGTTTTTACATGCGCGAGGGCGGCCCCTACGCCGGCGCCGACGGCAAGGATTTCGGCGACAACGCCCTGCGCTTCGCGGCGCTCGCCAAGGTCGGCGCGCTGATCGGCCAGGGTCTGGTCCCCGCCTTCGTCCCGCAGGTCGTTCACGCCCACGACTGGCAGGCGGGCCTCACCGCGGCCTATCTGCATTACAGCGGGGGACCACGCCCCGGCAGCGTCATCACGGTTCACAATCTCGCCTTCCAGGGCCAGTTCTCCGCGGCGACTTTTGGCGCGCTCGGCCTGCCGCCGCAGGCTTTTTCCATCGAAGGCGTCGAATATTACGGCGGCGTCGGTTTTTTGAAGGCGGGCTTGCAGCTCTCCGACCGGATCACCACGGTCTCGCCGACCTATGCCCAGGAAATCCAGACCACGCACGCCGGCATGGGTCTCGACGGCCTTTTGCGCACACGCGCGAGTGACCTCACGGGCATTCTCAACGGCATCGACACCCATGTCTGGAACCCCGAGACTGACCCGCTGATCGCCGCGCACTATTCGACCAAAAGTTTCGCGGGGCGCGCCGTCAACAAAAAGGCGCTGCAGGAACGCTTCGGCCTCGACCACAACGAAAATGCGTTTCTGGTGGGCGTGGTCAGCCGCCTCTCCTGGCAAAAGGGCTTGGATCTGCTGCTCGGCTGCCTGCCGATCCTCGAAGCCTGCGACGCGCAACTCGCTTTGCTAGCGTCAGGCGATCCCGGCCTGGAGGCCGCCTTCAAGGAAGCCTCGCAAACCCATCCGGGCCGCGTCGGCGTCTATTTCGGCTATGAGGAAAAGCTCGCCCATCTCGTCCAGGCGGGCGCCGACGCCATTCTGGTGCCCTCGCGCTTCGAACCCTGCGGCCTCACTCAGCTTTGCGCCCTGCGCTATGGCGCGGCGCCGATCGTCGCGCGCGTCGGCGGCCTCGCGGACACCATCATCGACGCCAATGAAATGGCGTTGCAGGCGGGCTGCGGCACCGGCCTGCAATTTTCGCCGGCGACCTCGGAAGCGCTTTCGGGCGCGCTGCGGCGCGGCGCCGATCTGTTCCGCCAGAAGAAACTCTGGAAGAAGCTGCAGACCAACGGCATGAAGACCGATGTGAGCTGGACGCATCCGGCCAAACATTACGCCGAAATCTTCCGCGCCCTGGCGCATCCCGCGCCATGAAAATCCTTCCCGGCGCGCCGGAGCCCTTGGGACTGCGGCTCGTCGCGGACGGCGCGAATGTCGCGGTGTTTTCGCAGACGGCCGAAGCCATCGACCTCTGCCTGTTCGACGCCACCGGCGCGCGCGAAATCGCCCGCCTGCGCCTGCCGGGCCGCACGGGTCCGGTCTTCCATGGCTTCGTTCCCGGCCTGCAAGCCGGCGCCCTCTACGGTCTTCGCGCCCAGGGCCCGTTCGCGCCGGAGCGCGGCCTCTCTTTCGACCCGCGAAAACTGCTGGTCGATCCCTATGCCCTTGAACTGTTCGATACGCCGCGCCTGCACGAATCGTTCTTTCCGACCTCTGCGGAGGACAGCGGCCCCCACGCCCCCAAGGCGCGCGCCTGCGCGCCCGATCCGGCGCCGGCGAACCGTCCCGATATCCCCTGGCCCGACACGATCATCTACGAATTGCACGTGCGCGGCTTCACGCAAAAACGGCGCGAGGTCCCCAAAACCCTGCGCGGAACCTTTGCCGGCCTCGCCCATCCCGCGGCGACCGCCCATCTCAAATCGCTGGGCGTCACCACCGTCGAACTGCTGCCCTGCGCCGCCTGGCTCGACGAGCGCCATCTGGCGGAACTCGGCCTGACCAACTACTGGGGCTATAACCCGATCGCCCCGCTCGCGCCCGACCCGCGCCTGGCGCCGGGCGGCTGGGCGGAGGTGCGCGACGCCGTCGCCGCCCTCCACGCCGAGGGGCTAGAAGTTCTGATCGACGTGGTGCTCAACCACAGCGCCGAAGGCGGCGGCGACGGCCCCATCGTCTCGCTGCGCGGCCTCGACAATCCCTCTTACTACCGGCTGTTGCGCGAAAATCCCGCCGCCTACATCAACGACGCCGGCTGCGGCAATATTTTGCGCGCGGACCATCCGGCCGTCGTGCGGCTGGCGATGGACGCCCTGCGCGCCTGGGCGGTTTTTGGCGGCGTCGACGGCTTTCGTTTTGACCTGATGACCACGCTCGGGCGCCGCGACAGCGGTTTTGATCCCCACGCCCCGCTGCTGGCCGCCATCGCCCAGGACCCGGTTCTGCGCGCGCTGAAGATCGTTGCGGAGCCCTGGGACATCGGCCCCGGCGGCTACCAGATCGGCCAGTTCGCCGCCAATTGGGGCGAGTGGAACGACCGGTTCCGTGACGCGGCGCGAAAATTCTGGCGCGGCGAGCCCGGCATGAGGGGCGAGTTGGCGACCCGCCTCGCCGGCTCGGCCGACCTGTTCGCGGGCAAAAAGCCGCCGTCGCGCTCGATCAATTTCATCACCGCCCATGACGGCTTCACCCTGGCCGATCTCGTCGCTTATGCGCACAAGCACAACAAGGCCAATGGCGAGGACAATCGCGACGGGACCGACGCCAATTATTCCTGGAACAATGGCGTCGAGGGACCGACGCGCAACGAAACCATTCTGGCGGCGCGCCGGCGCGACCAGCGCGCCCTGCTCGCCACGCTGATCTTTGCGCGCGGCGCGCCCATGCTGTCGATGGGCGCGGAATTCGGCCAGAGCCAGCGCGGCAACAACAACGCCTATGCGCAGGACAACGCCATCTCCTGGCTCGCCTGGGAAAAGGCCGATCCCAACCTGCTCGCCTTCACCAAACGCGCGCTCGCGCTGCGCCGCGCCACGCCGGCCTTCACCGACGACAATCATTTCACCGGGATCGCGCGCGACGGCGGGCCGCCGGATGTGGAATGGCTCGGCGAGGATGGCGCGCCGCTGACCCCGGAACAATGGCGAGAGGGCGACCGGCATTTCCTCGGCTTTGTCGTCACCGTGGGCCCCTCGCGCGCGGCGCTGCTGCTCAACGCCGGCAAGACGGCCGTCGCCTGCCCGCTGCCCGCGCGCGCCGGCAAAATCTGGCGCCGCGCGCTCGACACCGCGGCGGAAGACGGCGCGCCCGATCCGGCCCTCAGCGCCGAGGCCATCGAAGGCCGGACGGCGGCGGTTTTCATCGAGGAAGCCAAAATACCTCGCATTTGAACGAGTTAGACCGATCAAATGCCCATACGATTCTCGGGCGATTGTTAAAAGCTCGCAAGCCAGTCTGGGGGCATCCCCAGCGCAGCTTGCGATAAGAAAATGGCCAGCAATAAAATCACCCACACGAGCGATTACGATTACGCAAACGTCATCAAGCGGCTCAGACAGGCGCAGGAGCGTCAGGAGCACGAGATCGCCAAGAAAGCGCCGGTGGCGCGCATGACGCGCCTTTATGTGCGGCGCGCGCCGGTCGCGGCGCCGCCTCCGCCCAAAGTCTCGCCCTGGTCGAAGATCGGTCGCGTGTTCGGCGATGAAAAGAGGCAATTGTTGGTGGCTGGAGTGGTCATGGCCGGCTTTGCCAGCTGGATGGTTTCGATGCTGCAGGGCTATCTCGACCGGAACGAACAATCCCAACTCGCCGCCGCCTGTCACGAAAACCAGTTCGCGCATGCGGGATCGACCATTTGCTTCGACGACCGGCATTTCGTTCACATGCTCAACGCCGATGGCACCACCAGCAAGGGCGCCATCGACTGGAAGGTCAACGAGGCCTCGCACCGCGTCGCAGAGGCGGCGGCGGCGCGGGAAGCGCGAGCGCGCGCCGGCCAGTAAGGACCTCTTGCGCGCCCCTTGAGGCGCGCGGAGGGTTTATGGCGAGGGCGCGGCCTCCTTCAGCGATTTCAGATAGGCCTCGATGTCGCCGCCCTGCCCGGCCATTTCCTTGTCGAGCACCGCCGCCGCCTCGATCGCGTGATCGGGCAGACGATGGGCGATGCCCTTGTGGCAATCGATACAGGTTTTTCCCGCAGCGAACGCGCTCTGATGCGCGTCGGCGGCGCGCTTCTCCTGCACCGAAAAATCCATCTGCTTGAAGTTATGGCAGTTGCGGCAGGCCTGGCTATCGGTCGCCTTCATCCGCCGCCATTCATGCGTGGCGAGTTCGAGCCGATGCGCGGCGAATTTCTCCGGCGTGTCGATGGTGCCCAAAATCTTGTGCAGCACCTCGTTCGACGCCTGAATTTTTCGTTTCATCTTGGCGAACCAGTCATGCGGCACATGGCAGTCCGGACAGGTCGCGCGCACGCCCGAGCGGTTGGTGTAATGAACGGTGTTGCGCAGCTCCTGATAGACATTGTTCTTCATCTCATGGCAGCCGATGCAAAACTCCTCGCGGTTGGTGACCTCCAGCGCGGTGTTGAACCCACCCCAAAACACGATTCCACCGACGAAGCCGAGGATCAGCAGGGCGCCGAGAGACCAGCGCGCGGGCGGCGACCAGAACCAGCGCCACAGACGCGCGAATTTGCCCTCACTCATGACGGCCTCCGACTTCCGTGGCGTTCTCAAACACGTTGTTGACCAGCGGCTTGGCGTCGGCCTGAGGCACATGGCATTGCGTGCAGAAGAAGCGCGTGCCGGCGATCTTGTCGAGCCTGTTGCCCTGCCGGTCCACGTAATGGGTTTCGGAAACTTTTGGCGCGCCCGCCTTCACATTGGCCGGCCAGTCGTGGCAGCTCATGCATTTGTTGAAATCGCGGCTGACCTGATAGCCGTCGATCCGGTGCGGGATCAGCGGCGGCTGCTGGCGATAGGCGCGGCCGAACTGGCCGTCGGACGGGGTCTGCTGCTTGACCACGTCGGGCGCGGGATTAACCTCCTCCAGCCCGACATCGCCGCGCAGGCTTTTGACGATTCCGGGCTTCGGCTTGTCCTGCGCGTGACCAAAGCTGACGCCGACGCCCGCTACGATCGCCGCGGCCGCGGCCGCCTGGATGAGACTTCTCCAGAAGCCTGTGTAATCAGCCATTTTGGCTCTCCGTTTTGAGAGGGGACTCGACGCGGCGGTCGAAGCGCGTCGCATAGACAAAAATGTGTTCGGAGCAGACGTCGGCGCAGCGGCCACACGCCGTGCAGGCGCCGGAACGGATGACGGGGGAGTCCTTTCCGCGCAGCGCGGGCGCAATGACCAGCGGCTCGGGACAGACAGCGAAACAGTCGAGGCAGTCGTCGCAGTTTTCGCGCCCGCGCGCCGACACGCGCAAAACGGTTTTGGCGCCGATCAGCCCATAAAAGGCGCCGACCGGGCAGAGATGCCCGCAAAACCCGTTCTTGGCGACGAACAGGTCGAACAGGAAGATCATCGCGGCCATGACGAGGCCGGCGACGCCGCCGAACACAAGGTCCCGCCAAAACGTGGTCACCGGATTGATGACTTCATAGGCGATGGAGCCGGTCACGGCGGAAGCCAGCAGCACGCCGCCAAGACCCCAGTACCGCGTCGCCGGTTTTAGGATCAGCCCCTTGCCCTCGACGAACCGACGCCGAAGATAACCGGCTAAATCCGTCACCGGATTGATCGGGCAGACCCACGAGCAAAACGTGCGCCCGCCGAGCAGCAGATAAGCAATCAGCACAATGGCGGCGCCGGTCAACATCCGCGCCTCAGGGACATGGCGCGCCAAAAGACTCTGCAAGGCGACCAGCGGATCGGTGAGCGGCAGAACATTCAGCGTCAGGCTCGACGCCAGAGTCCCCTTGGCGATCCACAGACCGAACCACGGCCCCGTCAAAAACAACGCCAGAAACCCAAGTTGCGACAGGCGGCGCAGCAGCAAAAATTTATGCGCGGCGAACCAGCCGCGTCGCGCCGTGGCGGCGACGCCGGGAATGCGCTCGAATGTCATGGCGCGCCCTCCGGCCGGCGCACCGGCAGGCCGCCGATTCCGGGCACGAGTTCGTGACCAGCCTTCTTCTTCTCCTCCCAGCCAAGTCGGTAATGCGCCGCGATTTTGCCATTGGCCAAAGCCAACGGCAGCACTTTTATCGCCGCCTCCTCCAGCACACAGGCTTTTTCGCATTTGCCGCAACCGGTACAGGCGTCGGCGTGGACCACCGGCTCGAAGATCGCGTGTTTGCCGGTCCGCGCATTGTGGCGATCCTCCAGCGTGATCGCCTTGCCACTCAGCGGGCAGACGCGATGACACACATCGCAGCGCAGCCCCTGGAGATTGAGACAGGTTTCGCGCGAGGTGATGACCGCGACGCCCATGCGCGCATCGTCGATGTTTTCCAGCGCATGATCGAGCGCACCACTCGGACAAGCTTTTGCGCACGGAATATCCTCGCACATCTCGCAAGGGATTTTCCGCGCGACAAAATAGGGCGTGCCGTTGGCGGCGGCCCCGACGAAATCCGCAAGTTTTAAAATGTCATAGGGACAGGCGCGCACGCACAACCCGCACCGCAGGCAGGCCGCGAGAAAATCCGCCTCGGCCAACGCCCCCGGCGGGCGCAAAAAATTGGGCGCCAGCGCCCGCGACTGCTGCACGAGCCCGAAAAATCCGGCGGAGCACAGGCCCGTGACGGCAGCGCCGCGCGCGGCGTCGCGCAACAAACCGCGACGCGTCATATTGGCTCCGGCGGCCATTGTTCAGCCTCCTCAAGCCGAGACGATCTTGCAGGCGCACTTTTTGTAATCGGTCTCCTTGGAGATCGGACAGGTGGCGTCGAGCGTGAGCTTGTTGACCAACTGCGTCTCGTCGAAGAACGGGATGAAGACCACGCCGCGCGGCGGCTTGTCGCGTCCCTTGGTCTCGACGCGCGACACCACTTCGCCGCGCCTGGTTTGCAGCTTCACCGCCTGCCCGCGCCGCAAGCCGCGCTCGGAGGCGTCTTCGGGGTGCATGAACACCTGCGCGCTGGGGAAGGCGCGGTGCAGTTCCGGCACGCGTCGCGTCATCGAACCGGAGTGCCAATGTTCGAGCACGCGGCCGGTCACCAGCCACAGATCAAACTCCTTGTCCGGCGATTCCGCCGGCGCTTCATACGGGCAGAAAATCACACGCGCCCGGCCATCCGGCTTGCCATAAAACTTCACGCCCTCGCCGGCCTTCACATAGGGATCGTAGCCCTCGCGGAACCGCCACAACGTCTCCTTGCCGTCGACCACCGGCCAGCGCAGCCCGCGCGCCTTGTGATAAACTTCCAGCTCCGCGAGATCATGGCCATGGCCACGCCCGAACGAGGCGTATTCCTCCCAAAGCCCCTT
The DNA here is from genome assembly GCF_025961575.1 of Rhodoblastus acidophilus. Taxonomy (GTDB): domain Bacteria; phylum Pseudomonadota; class Alphaproteobacteria; order Rhizobiales; family Beijerinckiaceae; genus Rhodoblastus; species Rhodoblastus acidophilus_C. Next base: position 28,523 of record NZ_JAOQNX010000001.1, read on the forward strand.
TTGCAGATAAAAACCGAAGTGTTTTGACTCGTCATTGTCAAAACCCTGCTGGCAGGTCTCGACGCCGAACTTGTTGACCGAACCATTGGCGAACAGCACGTCGAACAGAGTCTTGCCGCGCAGATCGGGCCGCTTCACAACGAGCTCTTCCGGCCAGACCTCCTCAACTTTGAAATATTTCGAGAACTCGACCATCTGCCACAGGTCGGATTTGGCCTCGCCAGGCGCGTGGACTTGCTGGCGCCAGACCTGGGTGCGGCGCTCGGCATTGCCATAACCGCCTTCCTTCTCCATCCACATGGCCGTGGGCAGGATCAGGTCGGCGGCGAGCGCGGTCACGGTCGGATAGGGATCGGAGACGACAACGAAATTGTCGGGATTGCGGTAGCCCGGATAGGTTTCGCCATCCATATTGGCGCCGGTCTGCATATTGTTGGTGCACAGCACCCAATAGGCGTTGAGCTTGCCGTCCTTCAGCATGCGGTTTTGCTGCACGGCGTGATAGCCGGGTTTTTCCGGAATGGTCCCCGCCGGCAGGTTCCAGATTTTTTCGGCGATCTCGCGATGCTTGGGATTGGCCACGAGCATGTCGGCCGGCAGGCGATGTGAAAACACCCCCACTTCACGCGCCGTGCCGCAAGCCGACGGCTGGCCGGTGAGCGAGAACGGCCCATTGCCCGGCTCCGAAATTTTGCCCGTCAGCAGATGCACATTGTAGATGAGATTATTGGCCCAGGTGCCGCGCGTGTGCTGATTGAACCCCATGGTCCAATAGGACACGATTTTCTTCTTGGGATCGGCGTAAAGCCGCGCCAGCCGCATCAATTTGTCGGGTTCGACGCCGGAAATTTCGGCGGTCGCCTCCAGCGTGTATTTGGAGATCAGCTCCTTGTACTGCTCGAAAGAAATGTCGGTCATGCCGGCCGGATCTTTTCCGTCCTTGCCGGCCTTGTGCGAGGCGTTCGCCGCCTTTTCCTCCAGCGGATTGTTGGGCCGCAGACCGTAGCCGATGTCCTCCACCGTGCGCGTAAAAGCCACGTGCTTGTCGACGAAATCCTGGTTCACTGCGCCGGTGCTGACGATGTGATTGGCGATGAAGTTGAGGATGGCGAGGTCCGATTGCGGCCGAAACGTCAGCGCATTGTCGGCAAGCTCATAGGAACGATGCTCGAAGGTCGAGAGCACATGCACCTCGCAGCCCTCGTGCGACAGACGCCGATCGGTGATGCGCGACCACAGGATCGGATGCATCTCCGCCATGTTCGAGCCCCAGAGCACGAAGGCGTCGGCATGCTCGATGTCGTCGTAACACCCCATCGGCTCATCAATGCCGAAGGTGCGCATGAAACCGGCGACGGCGCTCGCCATGCAGTGACGCGCATTGGGGTCGAGATGGTTGGAGCGGAAGCCGGCCTTCATCAGCTTGACGCCGGCATAGCCTTCAAAAATGGTCCACTGGCCCGAGCCGAACATGCCGATATTGTTGGAGCCGCCCTTTTTGAGCGCCGCCTTCCATTTGTCGGCCATGGTCGAAAACGCCGTCTCCCACGACACCGGCGTGAACTCGCCATTCTTGTCGAACTGGCCGTTTTTCATGCGCAGCATCGGCTGGGTCAGCCGATCCTCGCCGTACATGATTTTCGACAGGAAATAGCCCTTGATGCAGTTGATGCCGCGGTTGACGGGAGCGTCGGGATCGCCCTGCGTCGCGACGACGCGACCGCCCTTGGTGCCGACGATGACGCCGCAGCCGGTGCCACAGAAGCGACAAACCCCCTTGTCCCAGCGGATGCCGTCGGCCGTTTCGGCGAGCGCCGTGCTTTCGGTGAGCGTGATGCCGCCCGCCGACGCCGCCGCGGCGGCCGCGGCCGCCTTGATCATTTCGCGTCTGGTCTGCTCAAGCATGGCTAAAACTCCGCGACGGGCGCGTCCTGCGCCAAATCAGGTTCGAACTGGTGATAGACGAGCGACGCCGCGACCACGCCCGGCGTCCGGTGAATGTTTTCGACCCCATGCAGCGCAAGGCCGCGCGCATTATCTTCGAGCGTCACCACAAGGCGTCCGCCCGCGCCGCGCGCATGGATTTCGAGGCCGGGAATTTCGGTGAGCGCCGCCGCCACCGCGTCGATTTTTTGGGGATGGGCGTGGACGAGAACGCCGCAAATGTTCATGCGCTTGTCTCCTCGGACAAAGTGAGGGCGCGCGCCGGGCAAGGGGGCAGGCAGGCGCCGCAGCCGGTGCAGCGATCGGCGGCAATGGAAAGAAGGGATTTGCCGCCGCCAACGGGCCGAAAAACCAGAGCGTCTTCATCGCAAGCGGTTTCGCAGGCGCGACAGGCAGTTCCACGCGCTTCGAGGCAGGCGGCGCTGACGCGGACGATGCGCGGCGAACCCACAGAAGGACGCGGCAGCCCAAACAACGCCCGCCGCGAAAGAATCCTGTCGTCGACGCGCGTCATGACAGGCCCCAAAAGGCCACATCGCGCTCCAGCGCGAGATCGCCCGCGAAGGCGCGCCAGTCCTGGAGATTGCGGCGGGGCACGCCGACCATCGTCGGAACGCCCAGCGCCAGCGCGTCGGCGATCACGGTGCGAAACCCGCCGCCCTCGACCTCGGCCCGGCCGAACTTGTTGAGCAGCACGAGATCGCACGCATGCAGATTGGCGTGGATCAGCGCGCAGGCGCGAGCGAGCCCGTCCCGATCCAGCCGACAGCCGCGCGCCAAGGCGCCGCGATCCTCGGAAATTTTTGACGCCTCGCCGCTGAACAGATCGCACAGCACCATGTCGCAGCGGCCGCTGCGCGACGCCCCCGCCTCCGGAAGCGCGCCGCCGACCACCAGACCGCGTCCCTTCGCCTGCGCGGCGATCCCGCGCAACGCGGCTTCAGCCTGGGCCTGTTCGTCGCAGATCAGCGCGGTGAGCGGCTGAGCCCAATCGACTCCATCGGCTGGCGCAGACCCGAGCTCCTGGTGCGTGATCGCGTGAGTCGACATGGTTCGCGCCCCCGACATGGTCGGCGAACGCTTCGTTGCGCTTCAGCGCCGACGACACGTGTGTCGCTCCGGGCGCATCCCAAAACGTTGTGCTTGCGCAAACAAGAGGCAGGTCGGCACGCCGCCTCAAGGCATGACTTGACTTTTGTTAAGGGCAAAGCGAGAACGACGACAGCGTTCAGGAGGGCAGGACATGTGCGAACAAGTGACATCAGGACGTCGGTTCGACCCGGATCTGTGCCCGCTGCTCAACACGCTTCCGGCCGACGAGCGCCACGCCGCATGGCGGAAGACCCGGTCATCAGCGCCTGCGTGGCGGCGGTGGAAGGCGCGGAGCCGCCGACCGCGGCGGCGGCGAAGAAGCTCGCCGCCTACGACCGGCTGTGCGGCGACGCGCTATCCGCCTGAACTCGCCTCACCCACGGGCGGGCGCGCCGCATAGCGCGACAACCGGCCGACGTCGCTGATCAGGACATCGTCGCGGCACACTTTGACGCCGTGGTCCCTCAGCCGGACCAGGGCGCGCGAAAAATTCTCCGGCTTCATGCCGAGGCGGCTGGCGATCAGCGGCTTCTCATAGGGCAGCGCGATGGTGACGGCGCCGGCGGTTTCCGTGGTCTGCGCCAGCAGGAAATCGGCGATCCGCTCCGCGTCGGAGCGCGGCTTCAGCCGATCGATCTGCGCAACCAGATGTTTCAGATGATCCGAGAACGACGCCAGCATGCTGAAGGCGACCTGCGGATTCTCGAGCAGGATGCGGCGCAAGGCGGCGCCGTCGATTTCCAGCACGCGCGCGGGCGACACGGCCTGCGCCGAGGCGGGATAATGCCCGCCGACGAACATGGCGGATTCGCCAAACGTGTCGCCCGCCGAGTAGATGGCGACAACCTCTTCGTCCTGTTCTCCCCGGCGAAACACCTTGACCCAGCCTTCGATCAGGAAAAAGCAGGAATCGGCGGCGTCGCCCTGGCGATAAATCTCCTCGCCCCGCTCACAGGAGCGGGGGGTATGGTTCTGTACGATCGAGCGCGCGAGCTCCGGCCCCATGGCCACGAACAGCGGCGCGCGCGACAGAAAAGTGTCGTGATCGGCTGTCATTATTCTTGTCCGGCGCAAGCCAGGGACGCGGACTCCCAGGCTGCACATACGTGTCTGTCACAGAACAGCCTGCCCGTCGATTGCGACTTTTAACGCACCCGATCCGCGGCCACCAACGCAAGTCCCGCCGCCACCGAGGAAAAAGCGTCGCCGAAGCGAAGTTTGGCCGCGCCGAACCGCCCTGCGAACAATTGACGCACGGCGGGCACATAGGACGTGCCCCCGGTCATGAACACCGCATCGATGTCCGCAGGCCCGGCGCCAGCCCGTTCAAGCGCCAGATCGATGGTGGCGTCGAGGCTCGCCACATCCTCGGCGATCCAGCTTTCAAAATCCTTCCGCGCGACAACTTCGTCGATCTCCAACCCGGCGGCGCGGAACCGGAACGGCGCGCCCTCGCCGCTCGAAAGCTCCGCCTTCAGCCGGCTCACCGCGAGATAAAGCTCGTAGCCGAGATCGTGATCGATGATCTCGATCAGGCTCTCGATCTCGTCAGGATTTTCGGCGTCCTTGGCCAGCCGGCGCAGCTCCGCCATCGTGTCGGCGCTCTTGAGCAGCGACAGCTTGTGCCATTGGGCGAAGGCCGCGTAATAGCGCGCCGGCATCGGCAGGCGTTTCTGGAACGAGCGATAGCACGAGTTCCGCCCGAGCCGCGGCGACACCAGATTGTCGATCAGGCGGAAGTCGAACGTGTCGCCGGCGATGCCCACACCCGCATGTGACAGCGCGTCGGCCTTCAGCGCCCCGCCGCCGGGATCGAATCGCATCACCGAAAAATCGCTGGTGCCGCCACCGAAATCGGCGACCAGCACGGTCTCGGGCCGCGTCAGCGTGCGCCCGTAGGTATAGGCGGCGCCAAACGGCTCATAGGCGAAATCGACCTTTTCGACCCCGGCGTTGCGATAAGCGGCGCTCAGCCGCTCCAGCGCCAGCCCCTCGTCCGGCCGCTCGCCCGCGAACACCACGGGCCGCCCGGACACAATCGGCAGCCCGCGCAAATCCTCTGGCAGAATGTCGGCCAGAAACACCCCGATCAAATCCTCGATCAGAAATTTTTTTCCGAACAGCCGCGTGTCCGAAAACACCGGGCTCGACACATAGGTTTTCAGCGATTGCAGAAACCGGTGTTCGCCATTCACGTCCAGCGCCCGGTCGAGCGCCGCCGGCCCGGACACGTGCTTTACGCGCGCGCCCTCGCGGAAGAACAATAGCGCGGAGCGATAGGCGTCCACGGACCCGTTCGGGGTCTCGAAACGACGCACCAAGACGTCGCCGGAGGCGTCTGCAAGGGCGACGACGCTGTTGGTCGTCCCGAAATCGACGCCGATGGCGGTCGGGTTCTTCAAGTCGAAAAAATCCTCGGGTGGGGGCCGCAACACGGCGGCGGGGAAGCGGGCTGATAGCCGGGCCGCGGACGCGGGGCAAGGAAACATTTGGCGACTCGTTTCGCGCGCGCGTAAAAAAGAAAAAACATGCGTCCTTTGCCTGCGAGACGAAAATGGACCCTTATTCCGCCTTCACCTTGCGCCCGGCGCAAGCCGCCGACATCCCGACCGTGACCGCTCTGATCAACTCGGCCTATCGCGGCGGCAGCGCCAACGGCTGGACCACCGAAGCGCATCTTTTGGAAGGCCGCCGCATCGACGAACCCGGTCTCGCAAAACTCATGGCCGAGCCGGACACAATTTTTCTGCTCTGCTTCGAGGCCGCCACCCTGATCGGTTCGGTGCAATTGCAAAAGGTCGGCGACGGCGTCGGCTATCTCGGCATGTTCGTCATCCGCCCCGGTCTGCAGGGGCGCGGGCTCGGGCGCTGGTTCATGGAGCAGGCGGAAGCGACGGCGCGCCGTCTCTGGGGCGTGACGCGCATGACCATGACGGTGATCGGCCTGCGCAGCGAACTGATCGCCTATTACGAGCGCTGCGGCTACGCGCTGACCGGCGAACGCCTCCCCTTCCCCTTCGACGGCCTGAGCACAGCGCTCGTCGAAGGCATCGACCTCGCCGTGATGCAAAAAGATTTTTTGACGGCGCCAGCGTCGGCAGTTGAGGAAGCGACAACAATTCAGTAGCCCTCGCCCAGAGGAGCCTGCGAAGCAGTGCTGAGCCCGTCGAAGCATCGAAGGGCGGGCGCGGTCCACGCATCTGCTCCCTCGCCCCGCGAGCGGGGAGAGGGCGGGGGTGAGGGGGACTATGGCGTTATTCCGCAGCCCCCTTACGGGAGAAGGTTGGGAAGCGCGGGATGGACGGGTTCGTCGCCTGCAGAGCGTGGAAGCATAGCGCGACGGCAACCACCTGGATGCCGTCATTGCGAGCGGAGCGAAGCAATCCACGCCTCCGCTTGGCGAGCGCCAAGGCGCTTCAAGCCCAATTTTCGAAAAGTGAAAACGCCGAAATCCGCCAAAACCATCAATATGTCGAAAAAATGTTCATGTTTTGTTTTCACGTGAAACATGCCGGAGAAGACACCCCTCGCCCAACCCTCTGTTACAAATGCCTATTCCCAACCAGCACGCCCATGCCGAGCGCGACAAACCCCATTAACCATCCAGCCCCGCCTCCACAACCCGGAGGATGCAGACGCGAAAATCGCTTGTTTTTCGTCAAAAATCGCGTGTTTTTTGCACAAATTCATCAGTTTTGAGCGGTTTTGCGCGACGCAATTTCAATCAGGAGTAGAATATTTCGAAAAATACGCTCTTAAGGGCAATAAGACAAGACCAAAAAAATACCATCATAAGTGAGTGATTCCGTAATTTGAGGGGAGTTCAACAATGCTGCAGGCCGAGCCGCCGTGATGTAAAATTCATATCTCGGGACAGCGGCTTTTCGGGCAGCTGTCGGGGTACTGTCGTGTCCCAATCCGCAGGTCGACCGGTAGATATGGGGGAAAGCAAACAGCGCGAGGCAGACAATGGAAGCCGCAACTCTCACACTTCCCCCAAAAATTTTGGGTTTCTGGACAAAGTGCATCCGCACAACCATGCACTGGTCACAAGAGGCGCTCGCCGCGAACTCCAACCTCACGACCCGCACAATACAGCGTATTGAGGCGGGAGAACCCGTCTCGATTACGACCCGTCGAAGCCTGGCGCGCGGCCTCGGCTATCAAAACCTAGACGTTTTCGACGATCCCGAATCCGTTGCTGCCATTATGAAATTGCTGGACGGGGCGCGTAGTCAAAAAATCGAAGATTTCCAAAAGGAGTTTCCTGACCACATTCCGGTCGTCGTGAAGCGTGTCGCGAATGGACACTCCCTTTCTGCGCTCGCTGCAACTTCCGAGGCGACCTTGCTCCATTGTGATGATGCGATCTCGCTTCAGGCGAAAGAGAAGGCAGCATGTCTCTTCGATTACTTGCGCGACATGGTTGACGTATGGGACAATATCTCTTTCTCGGACAAGCTCCGCTACACGCAGGAAATGGAAAATATGCTGCGCGAGCTGGAAGCACTCGACGTGGCGGTCTACCAAGGCTCACGTTCAACAAAAATGGTCGGCGTTCACTGGGAAAATAAGACGCCCATTCCGTTGACTATAGGCTACCTTCTCATTGCCCCCAAGGACAAAGAAATATCCCAGTTGATGGTGCCAAGAAGGCTTTCATAATATCGCGTTGTTCTCAGTGAGTTTGACATGGTCGACGAAGTCGAAATTCTGGCCAATCGTAGGCCGGACCATCTTTACACGAACCCTGGCGCCACGGGCGTCTATGCAACAATCGCCGGTGAAAGTGAAGAGGTTATCGGCGAGATTGATGTTACTTCGAGATGCAAGCTAGCTGTTTCCGCCTTTCATGTCGGCGACAGGGGAAATTTCGGCACTTTCAAAATCACCAAACTACAACATCACAGAACTCACGGCTGGCAGCCTGCCGGACATGTTCAGGTCAATCAATTTCAACTAAAACAAATTAAAGAATTCCTATCCATAATAGCCAGCCTCGATCTAAGCGATGCAAAGAAAACGCGGCTCTCTCTAGAAAATTTGCATGTCGGTGCGCTCGGGACGCTCCTAAGCAGCACCAAAGGCGGTGCGCTTATAAGCGAACTGGCGAAAAGCCCGGACCTGCATCAAGACATATACGCGGTCGCCGCCAAGCGCGCAGCGCTAGCCGAATTCAAGGACATGCTGGAAGCCGAAACTGCGTCCGAGCCGAATTGGCAGGACTTCTTCGAGCGGAACCCGTGGATATTTGGCCATGGCTTGAACTACGTTTTTCTCGACAAGGTTTCAAAAAAACTTGAGGCCACAACCACAGGAAATACTTTCGATCGACCCGGCAAACGCGCAGACGGGCTGATGCTTACGCGCGCGGAGGTGAGCCAATATGTGCTGGTGGAAATCAAAAAAGCAGCACCGAACTCTTGCAAAAAACCATTTACAGAGCCGGGTGCTGGAGCGTGTCTGATGAGATTGCTGGTGCCGTCACGCAGGTTCAAAAAACGACCTTTGAATTCGGGCGCGACCACTATCGCGATGAGCTGAAGGACGAACTCGGCACCCGGACAGGCAATTCTGTCTACGCGATTGAACCGCGCAGTTTTCTCGTGGCCGGAAACATGAAACAAATTGCCAACAATGACGACAAGATCACCTGCTTCGAGCTCTTTAGAAGAAACACGCGAGCGCCAGAGATCATAACGTTCGACGAGCTTTACTCCCGCGCGGGCTGCATCGTCGACAACATCAGTCGTGCCGTCGATAAGAAAGAAACTTCATAGTTCTGTTCGCGCGAGACTCCTCGCAAAACCGCGAGCCGTCAATCATTCTCGTGCCCCCATCCCACCCCTTCTTGCCGCTCACGACGAGGATGGCGGGAATGGTGGTAGTAAGCGCGGTCCCAAGAAGAATGGTTATGGCGCGTTGCGCCTGCGTCTCGTCCGCCACCGCGCCCAAAACAAGAACAGCTCCGGCGCCGCCCACGTCAAAACGAGCTCCCCCGCTCCCTCCTGCCCGTCGCGGCGATCTGTCGCGAAGCTGCGCCTGGATTGTTGACGCCATATAATCTATATTATCGATAGACAAAATATAAACGACTCGCGCTCCGCCGGCCTCTCGCGCCGGAGCGCAACGAACAGGCCGCCGACTCGCCAGGACCGGGATGCGGACGGCCGCATCGATTCGGACGAAACACCATGACCCACAAGGAAACGATGACCTCCCGCGAGCGTGTCGCCGCGGCGCTCTCCGGCGCGCCCTATGACCGCATCCCCGTCTTCCTGCTGATGAGCGACCATGCGGCGCGGGTGATCGGCGTCACCGTCGGCGACTATCAGCAATCCGCCGAACTGATGGCCAGGGGCCAGCTCGCCGCGCAAAAACTCTATGGCGTCGACCTCATCAACACCGGCCCCGGCCTCACCGGCATTGCGGAAGCCATCGGCGCCAAACTGGCCTTCCCCGACAACACCGCCTATGTCATCGAACATCCCGCGCCGACGCCCGACCATCTCGATGGCCTGCGCATCGCCGATCCCAGGCGCGACGGCCGCCTGCCGCTGTTTCTCGAAGCCACCCAGATCGTGCTCGACGAGGCCGGCGACCGCGTGCCGATATCGCTGACCACCGCCGGCCCGTTCACCACCGCCGCCTATTTGCGCGGTCCCGACCAATTCTTGCGCGATCTGCGCCGGGCGCCCGAGGCCGCCCATCGCGCCCTGCGGATCGCCACGGACTCCACCATCCCCTTCATCCGCGAAGTCATTGCGCTCGGCGCCCGTATCGGCCTCGCCGAACCCATGGCCTCGGGAACGCTGATCGGCGCCAGGCAATTCCAAGCCTTTGCGCAACCCTATCTCACCGAGATCGTCGACGCGGTGAAAGAGCTGACCGGCGGCGGCCCCTCGCTGCACATCTGCGGCGACAGTTCGCACATCTGGCCCGACATGGCCGACACCGGGGCGAGCGTGTTGAGCGTCGACGACGAAGTCGATCTCGCCGCCGCGCGCGAAAAAGTGGGAGACCGCGTGGGGCTGGTCGGCAACATCCGGCCGACCGCGGTCATGGCCAACGGCGGCCCCGCCGATGTCCGCGCCAACGCCCGCGCCTGCTTCGAAAAAGGCGTCGGCAATCCCAAGGGCTACATTCTCGGCATGGGCTGCGCTTTGCCGATCAACACGCCGCCCGAAAACGTCCACGCGCTGTTCGACGCCGCCTGGGAGCTCAGCGCGGAACGCCAAGTCCTGGCCTGAAGCAAAGCTGTCCTCACCTGAAGCGGCGCGCTCACCCCTGAAAGATCAGCAGCGCGAAGGCCAGGAACAGCAGCAGGTGCACCATCCCCTGCAAGATGTTGGTGTGCCCGCTGGCGAAGGTGACGACGCTCACCCCCAGGGTCAGCAGCAGCATGACGAAATCGGAATGCTCGACGCCCAATTCGATGTGGCGGCCGGTCCAGTGGCTCACCACCAGCATGGCGGGAACGGTCAGCCCGATCGTCGACAGCACCGACCCGAGGAAAATATTGATCGAGCGCTGCATCTGGTTGCGAACGGCGGCGCTGGTGGCGCCGATCGCCTCCGGCGTCGCCACCAGGACCGCGATGGCGACGCCGCCCAAAGCGGCGGGCGCGCCCAGGGTCTCAATCAGATAGTCGACGGGATGCGCGAGCTTTTCGGCGAGATAGACGACAGGCAGCATGAAGGCGCCGAGCATCACCGCATGAAAGGCGATGGAGCGGCTCCCCGCCGGCTCGACCTTGCCCTGGTGCTCGATCTGGCCGGGCCCGGTGAAATAGCCGCGGTGGCGCCCGGTCTGCACCATGAGGAAGGCGACATAGAGCGCGACAGCCATCACCGCCAGGAAGCGCTCCTGCGCGAGCGAAAGCGTCGGGCCCGCCGTGGTCGTGGTGTAATTGGGCATGACCAGCGTCATCACCGCCAGGGGAATGATCACGCCGAGATAGGCGTTCGCCCCCTGCAGGTTATAGTGCTGCTCGCGATGCCTGAGCGCGCCCAGCAGCAGCGACAGGCCCACCATCCCGTTGAGGATGATCATGATCACCGAAACCAGCGTGTCGCGCACCAGCGTCGGATTGTTGTCGCCATGCAGCATGATGGCGGAAATGCTCATCACCTCGATGGCGGTGACCGACAGGGTCAGGATCAGCGTGCCATAGGGCTCGCCCAGCAGCAAAGCGAGATGCTCGGCATGGCGCACCACGCCCAGCGACGAGGCCAGGATCACGCCGAACAGCCACAGGAAGATCAGCCCAAGTTTGAGCGGCTGGTCCAGATCCGCGAGCAGCGCGGGGCCAAAACTCCAGAAGGCGGCGCAGGTCGCCACCGGGACCAGCAAGAAACTCTCGCGCCAAAGCGTCGCGCGCACATGATTGGGGAGAGCCAGGGCGTGGCCCGCCCGATCGCCGAAACGCATTCGATCATTCCCGGGATTCGCAGGCCGGCCAAGACCGTCAAGGCCGACCTGCGGAGCCGCCGCGCGCGGCGGCTCCAAACTCTTACAGGCTGTCGCCCAGATCGGCCCTGAACTTCGCCATCAGCTTGTGCTGCCAGTCGCTGGTGGGCGCGAGCTTGCCGAAGAAGAAGCGCAGCATCTTGGGCTCCTCGACGAACTTCAACCCGCCGATCAGCGCGCGATTCTCGTGGAGCCAGACGATGCGGTCAATGGCGTATTTCAGTTGCGAAAGCGTGAACACGCGCCGCGGAACGGCAAGCCGCAGCAATTCCATATTGGAATAGACCTCGTTGCCGTCATCGTCGCGCTGCTCCGACACCGAGCCGCGCTCCATGCCGCGCACGCCGCTGACCAGGAACAGAGCCGAGGCCAGCGCGCCCGCCGCATATTCGGCCTGCGGCACATGCGAAACGAACCGCTTGGCGTCGAGATGCACGCCCAGGCCGCCCGGCGGCGTGATCACCGGCACGCCCTTGCGGTTCAGCTCGTTCACCGTATAGGCGATGAACTGCGGCCCCTGCGAAATCATGTCCTCGTCCATGGTCTCGTCGAGACCGACGGTGATCGCCTCGATCTCGCGCACCGACATGCCGCCATAGGTGAGGAACCCCTCATACAGCGTGACCAGTTCGCGCATCTTCATGTAGAGGTCGCGGTTGCGGGTGCAGATGCCGCCGCCGCGCGCGCAGCCGAGCTTGCGCGCCGAGAAATAGATGATGTCGCAGAGATCGGCGATGGCGCGGGTGATCTCCCGCACGCTCATCTGCTTGCAGGCTTCTTCGCGCGTCTTGATGAAATAGAGATTGTCCGCGAGCAGGCTGGCGTCGAACACCAGCATCACGCCATATTTGTTGCAGACATTGCTGACCTGGCGCAGGTTTTCCAGCGAATGCGGCTGGCCGCCGATCAGATTGGTGCCGGTCTCGACGCGGACGAAAGCGATGTTTTCGGCGCCGCGTTTTTCAATGATCGCCTCGAGCTTGGCGACATCCATATTGCCCTTGAACGGATTGGCGCTGGTGACCTCCAGACCCTCGTCGATGATGATCTCATCCACCGAACCGCCATTGACGCAGATATGCGCCTTGGTGGTGGTGAAATGATAATTCATCGGCACGACCTGCCCCGGCCGCACGAACACTTTTGCAAGAACGTTTTCCGCCGCGCGACCCTGGTGCACGGGCAGAAAATACTCCGTTCCAAAGATGTCGCGGATCTTGTTTTCCAGCTTTGTAAATGTCGCGGAGCCCGCATAGCTGTCGTCGGATTCCATCATCGCCGCGAGCTGCCGGTCGCTCATGGCGTTGACGCCGGAATCGGTCAGCATGTCGAGATAGATGTCGGCGTTTTTCAGCAGGAACGTGTTGTTGCCGGCTTCGTTGAGCGCCTCCAGACGGCGCTCGATATGCGGCAGGCTCAGCTTCTGGACGATGCGGACCTTGTGCATCTCCAGCGGGACTTCCTCGCCGGAATAGAATTTGATGTGAGCCATGGACGTTCCTGTCTGCTCTCAATGGGACACGAAGTGCGCCACGAGCCTTAGCAAGCAGGTCTCCGAGCCCCATTGTCCCAAGTCATTTTTTTCAGCAGGGCGCCTCAACATGCGACAATTTGCTCTTAGTCTTGAGCAGGATGCACCAGCGTCCAGGCGCAGAGGGCGGTCCCCACGCCCGCCGCCGCCACCATCAGGCTCATCGGCCGGGGCGTCCCGTCGGCGAACGCGCCGACCAGGCCGGACCCCAGAATGCCGGAACCGTAATGCAGCGCCCCGACCAAGGCCGACACCGACCCGGCGCGCTCGGGCCGCTGCGCCAGGGCGCCGGCGAGCGCATTGGCGACGATCAGCCCGCTGGCGCCGTTGAACACCAGCAGCGGCGCGACCAGCCCCGCCAGCCCCCCGGCCCCGGAAAAACCGGCGAAAGCCAGCGCCAGCCCCGCCGCGCCGGCGACGAGCCCGCCGGCCCGCAGCAGCCGCGCGCTGCCGTAAACCGGGGCGAGCCGGACGTTGAGCATATTGGCGATCATGATGGCGAGGATCGCCGCGCCGAACAGCAGCCCGAACCACCCTGGCGGAACGCCGTAGTACGAGATGTAGGCGAAGGGCGCGCCGGCGAGATAGGCGAACACGCCGACATAGAAGCAGGAGACGGCGGCGGCGAAGCCGAGAATGCGCCGGTCGCGCAGCAGCGGCCCGTAGCCGCGAAACGCCGCGCCCAAAGACTCCTTGGCGCGGCGATCCCTCGGAAAGGTTTCCGGCAAAACCGTCAGCGCCGCGAGCGTGACCAGCGCGACGGCGACCAGCGCCCAGAAAATGGCGCGCCACGAGGCGAAAGCCAGGATCTGCGCCCCGACCAGCGGCCCGAGCAGCGGCGCCACCGCCATCACCGTCATCAGCGTCGACATCATCTGCGCCGATTTTTCGCCCTCATAGAGATCGCGGACCATGGCGCGCGACAGCACCACAGCGGCGCAGGCCCCGACCGCCTGAACCACGCGCCAGACGACGATCTGCCCGGCGCTGGTCGCCAAAGCGCAGCCGCCCGAGCCCAGAGCGAAAATCACCAGCCCGGCGGCGACCGGCCCGCGCCGCCCGTAGCGGTCGCTCAGCGGCCCCCAGACGAGCTGCCCCAGGCTGAAGCCGATCAAAAAGCCGGAAATGGTCCATTCCATCTCCCCGGCCCCCGCGCCCAAAACCTGAGCCATGGCGGGCAGCGCCGGCAGATAGAGATCGGTGGAAATGGACGCAAAGCCCATGAGGGCGCTGAGGAGCGCGAGCGCGCCAAGGCTGTTTCGTTTGGACGACACGATCTCCTCCCGGGGACTGGATCGCATTGCGCACGCCGCCTCGGCAAGAGGCGTCCGTCTCCAGGGCAATGCGTTCCTGTCCCCTGCCCGACCGGAAATGCGCGACAACCTTCCCCAAGGTCTTGAGAACGCCATTATTTGACCATAGTCAAACTGGGTTCCATCTAAAGCGTGGTAATGTGGCTTAAATTTTTTGGGGCTTTTGACCATGGAGTCGCGAGAGCTGAGCGCCGCATTGCGCTCCCCCCTGTTCCAGCTTCTGGGACCCGACCTGAGCAGCCTGCTGGCGGCCTCGGGTTCGGTCCGCGACTACCGCCGCGGCGAAATGGTGTTCTGGCAGGGCGAGGCGGCCGACGCCCTTTACGTCGTCCTGTCCGGATGCCTCAAATTGTGCCGCGAGACGGCGAGCCACGAGCATGAGGTCATCGGCCTGCTCTCCGCGCTGCAGGTCTATTTCGAACCGTCGATGTTCGGCGACGGCCATCACCACGTGATCGCCGAAGCGGTGTCGTCGGCGCGGGTCGCGCGGCTCGACGCGCAAACCCTGCGCCACGCCATCCTGCGCCGCCCGGAGCTGGCCTTCACCCTGCTCAACCTGTCGTCGGCCGCCAACAAGGGGCTTGTTGAGCAGATCGAGCAGCTCAAGACCCGCTCGGTGCCGCAGCGGATCGCCGGCTTCCTCCTCCAGCAGGCCGAACTGACGGGCGAAGCGAAAAATTTCGCGCTGCCCTTCAGCAAGACGCTGATCGCCCGGTTCGTCGGCGCCAAGCTCGAGAGTTTTTCGCGCTCGCTGGTCCATCTCGCCGACCAGGGCGTGCAGATCGTCAACGACCGCGTCACCATCAAGGACATCGACCGTCTCGCCCGCTTCGTCCAAGGCGTCGCCGCCGACGCGCCGCACGACCGCCGCCCGATCCTCACCCGCTTCGCCTCCATGGGCCGGCGGCGCAAGTTCGACGACGGCCTGGTGCGCTCCTGGCGCAAGGCGGAAAGCGTGGGCGCCCCGATTTCGCTGCTGCTGATCGATGTCGGACAGGGGCGCGCCGCCACCGAAGCCGACCGCGGCCTGCTGGTCGCCGTGGGCGACACGATCGCCCGCGAGGCCGACCGCGGCGGCAAGTTCATGGTCCATTACGGCGGCGACATTTTCGCGGTGGCCGCGCCAAAGGCCGACCGCGGCGATGCGCTGCGGCTCGCTGAAAAGCTGGCGACCCTGGTCGAACACGAGTCGCGGCGCGCCGAGGGCTCGGTGGTCGCCGCCATCGGCGCCGCCACGATCTTTCCGAAGGCGGACGACCATATCGAAAAGATCGTCTGCTTCGCCGACATCGCGCTCTACCAGGCGAAGGTTCAGGGGCGCGGGCAAATCGGCTATTTCTTCGACGGCGACCCCGGTTGCCAGATCGCGCGCCAAAGCCCCTCGGGCGGCGCGCGCATCCCGGTGATCGAATCCGCGCATTGCGCGACCTGCCGCAAGGACGCGCCCTGCTGCTGAAAACGGCCAAGTCCGCCTCGCAATAAAAGTCCGCCTCGCCATACAAGTCCGCCTCGCAATACAAGTCGACCGGCCCATAAAGGAGCCCTCACCCTGAGGAGCCGCGTCAGCGGCGTCTCGAAGGGCGAGGGCGTCCACGACTGCCGGCGCGCCCCGGGCCATAAAGCGGCGTTTCGTCGCATCACGCGAAACCGACGCGCCACCCCTTGACGCCCGCCCGCCGAAAGCGGAACCATGTGCATGGCCAGGGAGAGCTTTGCCAAAAAGCTGAGAGGCCGCTGGCGCGAAAACACCAAAATTTTCGCGCAGCGCGGCGATCCCCAAAACCTGATCCGGATCATGCCGGCGGAGGGATGGCGTTCGCCGGGTTTTTTTTGCTCACCCCCCGTCCGCCCCTCATCCGTCCCGATCCACATATGGAGGAGGCGCGGATGCGCATCAGAATCATTGGAGCGGGCGTCGCCGGCTTGACGGCGGCCTATGAATTCGCCCGGCGCGGCGCGGAAGTCGAGATCGTCGAGCGCGAGGAAGGCCCGGGACGCGGCTGCTCCTGGTACGCCGGCGGCATGGTCGCGCCCTGGTGCGAGCTGGACTCGGCCGAACCCCTCGTCGCCCGCCTCGGCATGGAGGCGCTGGTCTACTGGACCCACACGGTGCCGGTGGCGGAGACGCGCGGCAGCCTCGTCGTCGCCACCCCGCGCGACCAGGCGGATTTGCGCCAGTTCGCCCGCCGCACCGCCGAGTTCGAAGAAATCGGCGGCAACCGCCTCGCCGAACTCGAACCCGATCTCGCCGGCCGCTTTTCCCGCGCTTTGTTCTTCCCGAAAGAGGCCCATCTCGATCCGCGCGTCGCCCTCGACGCCATCGCGCGCCGGCTCACCGCCATGTCCAACGCCCGATTCCGCTTCGGCATGGACGCCGGCGACGCCGACGGCGAGGCCGACTGGACCGTGGACTGTCGCGGTTTCGCCGCGCGCGACCGTTTAAGAGGCCTGCGCGGCGTCAAGGGCGAGATGATGGTGCTCAACACCAAAGACATCGCCCTCTCCCGGCCGATCCGCCTGCTGCATCCCCGCCACCCCGTCTATGTCGTGCCGCGTCTGGACGCCAATTTCATGATCGGCGCGACGCAGATCGAGAACGAGGAGCGCCGCCGCGTCACGGCGCGCTCGATCGTCGATCTGGTCAACGCCGCCCACGCCATCCATCCGGCGCTGGCGGAAGCGGAGATTGCGGAAATGGGCTCGGACCTGCGCCCGGCCTTCCACGACAATCTGCCGCGCATCATTGTCGAGGGCCGCACGATCTTCATCAACGGCCTGTTCCGCCATGGATTTTTGCTCGCCCCATCCTTGGCGCGGCAAACGGCGGATTTCGTCTTCGGCGGCGCGGTCTCGCAAGAGCTGATGCGCGACGAACTCTCGCGCCTGGGGCTCGCCGAGGCCGTTTAAAGGAGCTGTTCGTCAGGCGCAGCCTCGATCTGCCCCCTCGCCCCGCTTTAGCGGGGAGAGGGCTGGGGTGAGGGGCTGGGGCGTGAGCCCCGATGTCGTCAGGAAAGCATCAGGTCGCCACGGCGACGCGGTCCTCGTCCTCGCCGAGGCCGCGTCAAGGGGCGCGTCCCCAGCAGCTTCGAGATCAACTCAAGAGGCCGCGTCCAACCAAGCCTCCAGCGCCGCAAAAGTCTCGTCGGCGCCGGCGAGCATGGAGTCCCAACACCCTTCAGCCGTCGCCCCATCAATGGCGGCGCAGCAAGCGCGCCATTGCAGGTCCGCCCCGTCGCCGCCGGCCAAAAACCCGCGTCCCAAGACATTGCCGGCGCCCAGCAGCGGATCGAGCGCCTTGGCCAGCAGCCGCGCGCCGAGCGTCGAGCCCGCGCGCACATAAAGGCAGCCGACAAAGCGCCCGTAATCCCCCAGCTCGGGCAAACCGGAGGACCCAACCCTAGGCAAGCGCGCCAACTCCGCCGCCTCCACCCCCAGCTCCAGCAAATCCTGTCGCAACCGCGGCGCGCGCGGCGCCAGCAGCGCCGCGTCGACGCGACCGGCCCAGGGGCTCGCCGCAACAAAAGCTTCGAGCGGCGCATGAAACCCGTAAAGCCGCGCCAGCAGCGCGCGATAGGCGGCCAAACCGATGGACCCATCCGCCAGCGGCGCCAGCAATTTTTGGCCGTGCAGCCGCTCGTGCGCGGCCCGCGTCGCCTCGCGCAGTCGCCCACGCCCATCGAGACGCAAGGCCCGGCTGGTTTCGGCTTCAGACCGCAAGGTCATTGGTCACGTCGCCCGAAGCGATTTTTGAGTGCGGCGCCATCCCCGTCACACCTGCGGGACGGTCGACAGGTCCTGCGACCAGAGATAGACGGCCAGAGCGGCGAGGAACAGCGCCACCCCGATCCAGAACAGCGGCGAATGATGCGGCTTTTGCCAATCAAAGCCGTCCCCCGGCGATTGTCGTTTTTCCAAAACCAGGTCCCTCGCGCGATCCGCGCCGGTTGAAATCGCCCGGCGCGCCAAAAACCTACGCCGCGCCGGCGCGCGGTTCAACAAGGCCCAAACGCCGCACCTATCTGAGCACCAGCTTCGACAGCAGCGTCGACAATTCGCTCTGCCGGGACACCCCGACCTTGGAGAACACGCGCTTGAGCACGGTGCGCGCGGTTTCCTCGGTGACGCCCAACCGGCCCGCCGCATCCTTGGGCGCCATGCCGTGACCGACCAGCGCGGCGATGCGGGCCTCGCCGAGCGTCAGGCCGAGCAGATCGCGCACCACGGCGGGATCGGCGGGCGCATCGGCGTCCGGATCGATCGCCAGCACGATGGCGCGCGCATGGGTGAGAAAAGCCTGGCGCGGATCGGGCGCGTTCGACGCGGGCATGACATAGACGACCAGGGTGCGGCTGTTGTCGCGATGGATCAGGATCGGCTTGGGCGGCGTCGCCCCCTCCGGAACGGTCGCGCGCAAACTGGCGGCGATCGCCGCCTGCAGCGCCTTCTGCTCCGCCCCCGAAGGCGCCAGCAGCCGCGCGTCGACGACGGACAGGCCCGCCAAATCGCGTCCGGCGAGATTGGAGAAGATCACGCGGCTTAGCGAATCCAGCACGAATATGCCGATATTGACCCGGTTGAAGGCCTCGCCGAGGCTGTCCTTGACCAGCTCGGCGTCGAGCAGACGCAGGCTCAGGCGCAACGCGCTTTCGACATGGCGGCCGAGCCGGCCGAGCATGTCGATCTCCGCGGCGCCATAGGCCGGCTTCCCGCTCACCCTCTGAATGCTGACGCCGGCGGCCACTTGCGGGTCGGGCGAGACGCCGACGGCCGCGCACCATTTCAATCCGTAGCGGGCCAGGAAGTCGCGATAAAAAGGGTCCTCGTCCATTTCCTGTTCGGAGATGACGTCGTGATCGCAAACGGTGTCGCTGTGAACCCAGTAGGATTTCTCGATGGCGCGGATGCTGCGGGTGTCGCGCAGGGACCAGCCGTTGGCGATATAATCCTTCTGCGCCTCGGCAAGGCTTGGGGACGCGATCGCGCCGAAACTGCCGTCGTCGCGATGCCAGAGCAGCACGGCGCCGACATCGTCGAAACAATCCGCCATGGCCTGGAGCGCCTCCGGCCAAAGGGCGGGGTTGGGCGCGGCCTGGTAGATCGCCTCGACCGCCGTGACAAATCGCTCGTCCAATCGCCCCTCCGCCGCTCCCCGGCATTACGCCAGCCTTGGCCAAGCTGACGCAACGCATACTTTCGAGGGTTCAAGCCCCCGCATTCCCCAAATGGGGGATGCGGGGCAAGCGGATCTCACGGCAAAAACAAAGCCTGTCGGCGTCAGAAGGACGGTGATCAGATGAGCGAAGAGGTTGGCAGAAGAATTCGCATGCTGCGCATGTTGATGGGCAAAAGCCGCGAAAATCTCGCCGAGGCCCTGGGCGTGAGCCCCGCGCGGATCGAGGCCTTTGAAAGCGGTTTTGCCATCGGCGCGTCCGTGCTGGCGCAACTCTCCGACGAACTCAACGCGCCGCCCGCGTTCTTTCGCGACGACGCCCGACGCGCCGCCTATGTCTCCAGGACCGACTGAGACAGTTTCAGCCGCGTCCGCAACGCCTCGGCGTCCACGGCGGCCAATTGGTCGAGCAGCGCGACCCTGAAACTGCCCGGGCCCGCGCAACCCGCCGCCGCGATTTCGCCGGCGACGCCGTAAACGCCCAAAGCCGCAACCGTCGCGCCAAAAACATCCGGCGAGACCGCCGCGAAAGCGCCGACAATCCCCGAGAGGGCGCAACCGCTCGCCGTCACCTGCGCCATGACCGGCGCGCCATTGGCGATGCGGGCGACGCGCGCGCCATCGGTGACCAGATCGACCGCGCCGGTCGCCGCCACCACGCATTTCTGCCCCCGCGCCAAAGCCAAAGCCGGCGCCAATGCCGCCTCGGTCCCATGCAGGCTGTCGACCCCCTTGCCGGCCGCCGCGGCGTCATGCAGACCGGCGATCCGCGCCACCGCAATGATTTCGGACGCATTGCCGCGAATGACCGCCGGGTTCAGCGCCAAAAGTTCGGCGATGGTCTCATTGCGATATTTTGTCGCGCCGGCGCCCACGGGATCGAGCACCCAGGGTTTTGCCCGCTCCCGCGCCACCCGCGCGGCCTCGCGCATGCCCGCGACAAAATTATCCGAAAGCGTGCCGATATTGACGACCAGAGCGTCGGACAAAGCGGCGAAATCGCCCGCCTCCTCCCGCGCATGGACCATGGCCGGCGAGGCGCCGATCGCCAAAAGCGCATTGGCGGACAGGTCCATGGCGACATAATTGGTGACATTCTGCACCAGCGGGCGCTTGTGTCGCAGGTCGTCGAGCAAACGGCAGGCGGCGTCGGTCAATTCGCGAGATGTGCTCATAAAACGGTCCCAAATTCGACAGGCTGATCCATGCGGCTCGACCCCTTCTACCTGATTCTGGACAGCGCAGGGGCCATTGCGCGCGCCCTCGCCTGGGGCGTGAAACTCGTCCAATTGCGCATCAAGGACGCGCCGGAGCCCGCGCTGCGCGCCGAAATTTTGCGCGCACAAAAACTCTGCGATGTCCATGGCGCGCAACTCGTCGTCAACGACCATTGGCGCCTCGCCAGAGACCTGGGCTGCGCGCATGTCCACCTCGGCCAGGAGGATTTGAAATCGGCCGACATCAAGGCGATCCGCGCCGCCGGCCTGACGCTCGGCCTCTCCACCGAAACCGAGGAGGAGCTGGAAAAAGCCCTGGCGCTGAACCCCGATTGCGTCGCCCTGCAGCCGATCTTCGCCACAAGCTCGAAACATTTTGACCGCGCCCCGCAAGGTCTGCAGAACCTGCGCAAATGGAAAAGCCGCCTGGGCGCGCGGCCCCTGATCGCCATCGGCGGCCTGCGTCTTGAAGACGCAGGCGCGATCTTCGCCGCCGGCGCCGACAGCCTCGCGGTCATCAGCGACGTCAGCCAAAGCCCTGACCCGGAACGCCGCGCCAAAGCCTGGCTCGCGGCGACGCGCGCCTTCGTGAAGGCCCCGGCCTGACTTCTCTCTTGCCTGCGCAGGCTTCCCGAGGTAATCCAACAGCCGGAAGCGGAGCCACGCTCTCGGGATTTTCCAGGCCGATCAGCGACCCCATGTCGCGCGCATTCCAACCCCTGGCAAACCCTGCGCAGCGCGCGCCCTGCGTCGAATTGACGTTTTGACAATCGAGACCGCCTTAAATACCAAGCCTCGATTGACAAATGTAAATTGGGCTTTACAATCCCGGTGTCAACAATCCCGTACAACTCAACAAGATGGGGTGTCCCATGCGCCTCCTGCTGATCCACCCCAATTATCATTCCGGCGGCGCCGAAATCGCCGGCACGTGGCCGCCCGCCTGGGCCGCCTATCTCGCCGGCGCCGTCCGCAACGCCGGACACGAATGCGTGTTCATCGACGCGCAGACCGACGACATCGACGACGAGACTCTCGCGCGCGGCATCCGCGAGGCGAAGCCTGACGTCATCGGCTGCACCTCGATCACGCCGTCGATCTACAAGGCCGAAAACAGCCTCAAGATCGCCAAGGAAGTTTGCCCCGAAGCCCTGACGCTGCTCGGCGGCGTCCACGCGACCTTCATGTTCAAGCAGGTGCTTGCGGAAGCGCCCTGGGTCGACGCGGTCGTGCGCGGCGAAGGCGAAGAGATCCTCGTCGAGGTCATGCGCGCCTTCGGCGCCGGCGACTGGAACGAGCGCCGCAAGTCGGTCAAGGGCATCGCCTATATCGAAAAGGCGGCTGACGGCTCGAACCAGATCGTCGCCACCGAAGCCGCCCCGACGGTCAAGGACCTGGACGGCATCGATCCCGACTGGGATATCCTGGACTGGAACAAGTATCAGTACATCCCGCTGAACTGCCGGGTCGCCATCCCGAACATGGCGCGCGGCTGTCCCTTCACCTGCTCGTTCTGCTCGCAGTGGAAGTTCTGGCGCGACTATCGCGTTCGCGACCCCAAGAAGGTCGTCGACGAGATCGAGACCCTCTACAAGAAGCACGATGTGCGCTTCTTCATCCTCGCGGACGAAGAGCCGACCATCAACCGCAAGAAATTCATTCAGTTCTGCGAAGAGCTGATCGCGCGCGGCCTGCCGGACAAGGTCCAGTGGGGCATCAACACCCGCGTCACCGACATCCTCCGCGACGAGGAGCTGCTGCCGCTCTACCGCAAGGCCGGCCTGCTCCACGTTTCGCTGGGCACCGAAGCCGCCGCGCAGTTGAAGCTTGACCTGTTCAACAAGGAAACCAAGGTCAACGACAACAAGCGCGCCATCGAGCTTCTGCGCAAGAACGGCATGGTCGTCGAAGCGCAGTTCATCGTCGGGCTCGAGAACGAGACCGCCGAAACCCTCGAAGAAACCTACCGGATGACGCAGGATTGGAAGCCCGATCTCGCCAACTGGTCGATGTACACCCCGTGGCCGTTCACGCCGCTCTTCCAGGAGTTGCAGGACAAGGTCGAGGTGTTCGACTTCGAGAAGTACAATTTCGTCACGCCGATCATGAAGCCTTTGGCTCTGGAGCGCGGCGAGTTGCTCGACCTCGTGATGAACAACTACCGCCGCTTCTATGCCAAGAAAGCGTTGTTCTCCTACCCGTGGTCGGGGACCGGCATGCGCCGGCGCTATCTGCTCGGCTGCCTCAAGGCCTTCCTGAAGGCCGGCTTCCAGCGCAAGTTCTACGACTTGGGCAAGGTCGGCTATTGGGGGCCGCAGTCGAAGAAGACGGTGGACTTCCACTTCGACGACACGCGCAAGATGGACGCGGCGACGACCGGCGACTGGAAGGCGGCCGCGGAAAACTCGCGCAAGCATGTCGAAAAGGCGGCTTCGGCTCCGGCTCTGGACGCCAAGGCGTGCGGCGGCGGCGTCCAGCAGCTGTCGGATGAGGATTCCGAGGGCATCGACGAGGCGACGCTCGCCCGTCGCGCCGAGGAACAGGCCAAGGCTGGCGGCGACGCCCGCATCGGCATGCGCGTCTGATTGATGGCGCAGCCAAACGACAATGAGCGTTCGGGCCATATTGGCCCGAACTCTTTGATTCAGCTTGTCACCGCGCTGAAACAGCTTGGCGAAACCGAGGCGATGGAGCGCCTGTTCGCAGATGCGGACCGCGCCGCCTGGATCGAAACGCCCCCCTCTTCGATGATCCCGGCCCACGAAGCCGCCCGCCTTCACCAGGGCTTGCGCGACGTGCTGCCGGTGGCGCGCGCCGAAGCGGTTTTGGCGCTCGCCGGTCGCCTCACAGCCGAATATTTGTTGGCCGTGCGCATCCCGCGTCCTGCGCAGATCATTCTCAAGATCCTGCCGGCGCGTCTCGCCGCCTCCGTGCTGATGAAGGCGATTTCCGCCAACGCCTGGACGTTCGGCGGCGCCGACGGCTTTTCCTACACGGTCGGCTCGGGCGTCGAAGCCGTCATCAAGAACAACCCACTGTGCGAGGGCCTTCACGCGGAAGCCCCGACTTGCGTCTGGCATGCCGCGGTGTTCGAAACCCTGTTCCGCGCCCTGGTGTCGCCGGCGACGCAGGCGCGCGAGACCATCTGTTGCGCCCAAGGTAACGATAGCTGTCACTTTCAATTGATTTGGGACAAGAAATCGTCTAGCCCGTAAGGGGCAACCTGGGATGAGAGATGAACGACGACCGCGAAACCGTGATCCTCGTGGACGCCGAGGACCGCGCGGTCGGGACGCTCGGCAAGATTGAAACGCATCGCCTCGGCCTGAGGCATCGGGCGATTTCCGTTTGCGTCACCAATGCGCGCGGCGAAATGCTGCTGCAACGCCGGGCGCTCGGGAAATATCATTCGGGCGGTCTGTGGACCAACACCTGCTGCACGCATCCGCGCGTCGGCGAGGATGTCGCGGAAGCCGCGGCGCGCCGGCTCAAGGAAGAGCTGGGCGTCGAATGCCGCCTGACCTTCCTGTGCATCACCCATTACCGCGCCGATGTCGGCGACGGTTTTGTCGAGGACGAGGTCGTGCATATGTTCCACGGCCAGTTCGACGGCGAAACGCACCTCAATCCCGATGAGGTCATGGACTGCCGCTGGTTTACGCGGGAGCAGCTGATTGAAGACGTGGCCCGCAATCCCCAGGCCTACACCTATTGGTTCCGGCATTATCTGGACCAGCACGCCGACGCGATCTTTCTCGGCGCCGCCCACCAGTAACCCCCGAAGTTGGCGCCCTTCTCCCCTTGCGGGAGAAGGTGTCGCGCGAAGCGCGACGGATGAGGGGTTCGTCCCCGCGATCCTCTTGATTCAAGATTTCGCGCTTGCGCCGCACACCAGACCACAAACAAAAAACGCGCGCCTCCATCGGAGACGCGCGCAAAAAACTGTCATGTATGATGAGATCAGGCGGCGGCCGCCTGATCAAAGTAAAAACGATTGGCGAGCAGCAGCGCGCCGGGTCCGTCTTCGGCCATGGCGTCGCCACCGATGCGCGCCGCGAGGTCCGGACGGCCGCGCAGGGCCCAGCCGCCGACGATCACGGAGATCGACGGATTGGCGGAGCGACGGCGCACCGCTTCGATGGCGCGCGCGGCGCCGTCGAGATGCGCCTCATCGCTCACAGTCACGCCAAGCACCGAGAACCACTGGGATTCCGCGATGCGGGCATAGGCGCCGGCGGATTGGCCGAGCGAAAGCGTGGTGTCCCAGCCCGACGACACCAGGAAGGCGGACACCACTTCGACGCCGAAGAAGTGACGCTCCTTGGGAGCCGAGATCAGCAGGGCGTTGCGGCCGGGCGCGGCCGGGGCGCCCGTGACCCGCACGCAGGTCTCGAGCAGCGCGCGCAACCGCATGACGCCGAGGGTGACGTCGACGAAATCGCACTCGTCCTCGTACCAGCACTCGCCCAGGCGGCGCGCCGTAGGCGTGAGCAAGGTCTCGAACAGAGCCGCCATGCTCATGCCTTCATCGCGTTTGCGAAGGAAGAACGCCTCGGCGGCGGAACCGTCGGGTTGCACCACGAGACGCGCAAATTCCGTAATGATCTCGGGGTCCGCCTCAAACGGGAACGCCGGAACCAACCATTTCTGATGCAGACTCGCGAGTTTCGGGCCGAGGTGTTCGTTGACGACCTTTTCCAGACGAGCGCTTTGAGAATCAACCAGGTGCGGCCGAACCACCGCCAACTTGCTTGCTTCATTAAGTGACATAATGCCCGCGTGTTGATGGTCGCGAGCGTTCAAGGCAAAGCCTGCAAAACCCATTAACCCCTCCCGGTTAACAGCACCGATGGGCAAGTCAGAGAGCCAGTCGATGAGGGCTAGCTCGGGCATAAGAGCCAAAAACCTCACGCGAGTAAAGCCCAAATGACAAGCGTCAACGCCCTCAGGCCGAATTGTCAGGCGAACAGGTAACACCTGTCTCTGGTCAAGTCTTTGATATAGAACATTGCGCTTGAGGCCCGGCCTGCCTGACGGTCACGCGTGTTTGATCCCCTGGGCGGGACCTGCGACACTCTGCCTCACCCCTTTGGATGATCGCCATCCCGGGCTTTGGCTCCGCGCTCCCAACGCAGAGCAAGATCAACCACATGCGCGACAAGCGCCCCGGTCAGCGCCGCAAGCGTGGCGAGCCCGCCGGCGCCGGTGAGCAGGGCGCGGGCGACAAGCAACAGGCAGGCGCCGGCGGCGAAATTGGCGATCAGCCCGCGCGGCGCCGGTCCTTTGCCTGTTTTTGCGCGATAAACCAGCAGCGCCACGCCTTCGACGACGAGCAATACCAGCGCAAGGTCAATATAGCGGGGATCGAACCAGGCGGTGGTCACTCAGGCCACCCTGCGACCAAAGGGCGCATTCAGCCGCACCACCTGCCAGTTGAGCCATCCGGCGAAACTCACCCAGGCGAGATAGGGCGCGAGCATCCAGGCGGCGCGCGGCGAGAAGCCGGCGCAATAGAGGATCAGGGCGAGCACCGAGACCCAGAAGGGAACGAGTTCGATCAGCGCCCAGTCGGGCCGCCGCAAGGTGAAATAGAGCGGGCTCCACGCCAAATTGAACGCGGCGTTGATCGCGAACAGGACCAGGAGCGTGGAGCGGGCGCCGACGCCCGGCGCATCGTTCCAGGCGAACACGCCCGCGGTTGCGATCAAAGCGAAGATCACGGCCCAGCCCGGCCCGAACGCCCAATCCGGCGGCTTGGCCGCCGGAAAGCGCAGATTTCTGTACCAGGGCCCGGTGTTCGTCGTCAGTCCGCCGACCACTGCGACGAAAAGCACGGCCGCCGAGGCGACCGCGATTTCCGTCAGATGAGCCCAAAAAGTTTGCATCATGGGTCAGGCGAGTCTCAGCAGATGCGCCACGTCCTTGAAGAAAATGCGCATCTGGGCAACGAAGTTCCGCTTGGGATATTCCTTGTTCATGTAGGATTCCCAAGTGAGCCGCTGGACATCGGGGTCCAGGCAGATCTTCACAAAACTCTCGCGGGCGCGGTCGCTGGCGTAGAAGAAGCGCTGCAACAGGCCGAGCACCCAGAACACGCGGCCATGATCCTTGAAGAAGCGCTTGGCCGCCAGACCGAGCGCCTTGACATCGCCGGTCTTCAGGCATTCGTCGCAGGCCTCGGCGGCGAGACGGCCGCCCAGCAGCGCATAATAAATGCCTTCGCCCGACGCGGGCGCCACGGTTCCGGCGGCGTCGCCGGCCAGCACCACGTCACGGCCGTTGTCCCAGCGCTTCAACGGCTTGAGCGGAATGGGCGCGCCTTCGCCACGAATGGTTTTCAGCGGTCCCAGATCCGTTTCGGCGCGCAGGTCGGCGACCGCGCCGCGCAGCGAAAACCCCTTGTGCGCCGAACCGACGCCGACGCTCATGGTCGGGCCGTGCGGGAACACCCAGGCGTAGAAATCCGGCGACAAAGCGCCGCGGTAGTAGATTTCGCAACGGTTCGGGTTCTGCGGCGGTGTCTCGACGATCTCGTGATAGGCGAAGACCATCGGGATTTTCTCGGCGCCGGGAACCTCCTGGCGGCCGACCTTGCTCACCGCGCCATCGGCGCCGATCACCAGCTTGGTGTGCAGCACTTCCTCGGCGACCGAACCCTTGGGGGTGTAATGGACCAGCGTCTCGCCGTTCTCGCGGGTGATGCGCACATAGGTTCCGGTCACCCGGGTCGCCCCGGCGTCAGCGGCGCGCGCGCGCAAAAACTCGTCGAACTCGAGACGGTCGACCATGCCGACATAGCCGCCGTCGATGGGCATGTCGACGCGCTTGTTGGTGGGCGAAATCATGGTCGCCATATTGACCCGGCATTTCAGCAGATGCTGGGGAATGTCGAAGTCGCGAATGGCGCGCGGCGGAATGGCGCCGCCGCAGGGTTTGATACGTCCGGCCTTGTCGAGCAGCGCAACCTTTCGCCCGGCCTTGGCCAGGTCATGCGCAGCCGTCGCGCCAGCCGGTCCGCCCCCGACTACAACCACGTCGTAGCGATCCTGAGCTGACATGGGTCTCTCCTTGTTTTGAACTGTCCTATGCGCCGGTGGGCGCGCTTCCGAATTCCACGGTTTGAGCCTGAGGTTTTGTCGCCTCACGCTCGATGCGGGTCGCCAGCAAAGCCGCGGCGACAAAGGCGATGGCCTCGATGACGAAGACCGCGGCATAGGCGCTCAGCGCCGAGCCCAAAGCCCATCGCGAAAGATCCACCAGCGCGGCGCCGATCAGTCCGCCGGCGCCCAGAGCCAAGGCTTGCGCCGCGCCCCAAAGGCCCATGCGCACGCCCTCGCGCTGTTCCGCGCCGCGGCTGGCGAGCCCCATCATCGCCCCGATGGCGGAGGCGGCGTAAATGCCGTCGCCGACGCCGAGCGCGAAGATCGCCGCCCGCAGCGCGCCGGGCTGGCCGGACAGCAGGCCGGCGGCGGCCACCGCCACCAACGCGGCCGCGGCGAACAGGCAGCCGCCGATGATCCAAAGTTTCAGATTGCCGAGCCGCGGCCCGCCGATCGCCGAGGCGCCGATGGCGACCGTGATCATGCCGAGCAGCACGCCGCCGTGCTGGAGGCCCGCGAGTTTGGTGGTCACGCCCGGAGGCATGCCGAAGGCGAGGCCGGCGAAGGGCTCGACCAGAAGCTCCTGCGCGCTATAGGCGAGCATGGAGACGAAGATGAACACGGTGAAGCGGCGCGCCGCCGGCTCGGCCCAGACTTCGCGAAAAGCGTCGCGGAACGAGGCGGAACGGCGCTCATGCGCGGGCTTGGCGACGGAATTGGCCTCGACGCCGAACACCGCCAGACTGGCGATGACGAAGGCGGAAGCGCAGACGACGGAGGTCACGGCGATCAGCCGCGCGCCGGAATAGGGATCGAGGAAATGGCCGGCGAGCGGCGCGGTGACGGCGAAGCCGACGATCATCATCACCCAGACCAGGGTGGCGGCGGCGGCGCGCCGTTGCGGCGCGACGCGGGCGGCGAGCGTCGCTAGCACATTGGTGCCGGCCGCGCCGGCGCCGCAGCCGACCAGCAGGAAGCCGAGGGCGGCGACGGCGAGACCCTGAGCCCGGTCGGTTCCTGCGAGCGCGGCGCCCGCGGCGGCGAGCACGCCGCCGATCGCCAAAGCCGCCATGCCGCCGACGATCCAGGGGGTTCGACGTCCCGCGACGTCGGATTTATGGCCCCAGGCGGGGCGCATCACCTGCACGCCATGGAACAGCGCGACGAGCAGGCCGGGGATCACCGCCGGCAGCGCCAGCTCAACCACCATGACGCGGTTGATCGCCGCGGTCATCAGCACCACGATCGCCCCGAGCGAGGTCTGGACCAGACCCAGCCTCAGAATCCCCGCCCAAGTCAAATGCGAGGAGTCCAGATGCGGGGGATGCGACGATGTGACCGTGGCGCTCATCAAGACCTCATCCGGCGCGCAGCGCGAAGGCGCTGACCAGCATGCCCAACACGTAAAGGGTGGTGCCCGTGGCGTTGTAGTAAGCCGCCTGGCCGCGCGGGTCCTTGAGCAGCCGCGCCATCAGGACGAACTGGCCGATCAACAGGCCGACGATGAGGAAGGCGTAGAACGGGTGGCCCCAATTCCACAGCAGGGTGATGACGATCAGCTGCGGGGCGGCCATGACCGCGCAGGCGAGCCGCACGGCCTTTTCGACGCCGAGCTGGACCGGCAGCGAGCGCACGCCCATCACCTTGTCGCCCTCGATCGCCTTGAAATCGTTCAGGGTCATGATGCCATGGGCGCCGATGCTGTAGAGCAGCGCGAACAGGATGACGGAATTGCTCGGGAAGGCGCCAGCCATGGCGGCGGCGCCGGTGAACCACGGCACGCCCTCGTAGCAGATCGCCACGGCCGAATTGCCGTACCAGCCGTTGAGCTTCAGCCGCCACGGCGGCGCGCTATAGGCCCAGGCCAGAGCGAGACCGAAGATCGCGGCGAACAGCACCGAAGTTCCGAGCGCGGTGGCGACGATCAGCGACAGCACCGACCAGATCACGCCAATATAAAAGCCCCATTCGCCGGGAATGCGGCCGGAGGGGATGGGGCGGTTCGGCTCGTTGATGGCGTCGACGTGACGGTCGTACCAGTCGTTGACCGCCTGGCTGGTCGCGCAGACCAGCGGACCGGCGAGCACGGCGCCGAGCAGCGCGGCGCCCCAACGGATCGGCACGCCGGACGACACGACGCCGCACATATAGGCCCACATCGGGGCGAACCAAGTGACGGGTTTCAGCAGTTCCAGGACGGCTGACGGTTCCGGATATTGAGGCTTTGACATGAAAAAACGCTAGACTTGACAGTCCAGAGTGTCAAGCAACATTTACGCTTTTGGCCAGGGGTTTGCCCGAGATCAAACCCACCGCTTCCGCGTCAAACCTCGTCGTCGGAATTGTCGTCGTCGCCGAGATCGCCAAGGCCGTAGCGGCGCAGTTTGGCGTAAAAGCCCTGTCGGCTCAAGCCCAGCATTTCCGCGGCGGCGGCGCGATTGTCGTTGGTCAACTCCAGCGCCGCCTCGATGCAGAGTCTTTCAATGAGATCCGTGGTCTCGCGCACCAAATTTTTCAAGGGAACGCGGCCGACGAGATCAATGAAATGCTCGACGGTGCGCGGCAATTCGCGCCCACCCAGGCGCTCGCTGCCGGGACGCCAGCCCACCGCGCGCACGGTCAAGCCATAGCTCGGCTCGCCGGCGCCGGGCAGCAGCACGCCGGCGACCTCGACATCCTCGGTCGACCCGAGTTCGCCGCGCATGATTGTGGAAAAATGTCGCACCGCCCCATGAGCGCGCAGATTGGCGAACAGGATGCCGACGTCGATGGAGGGCCGCCCGAGCCAGCGCTCGATCTTTTCGCCCCGCGCCTGCGCCTCGACCCCGACCTGGGCGAGGTCGAGAAAGGCCGCATTGGCGCTGGCGACGCGCAGGTCGCCGCTGACGACGACGAAAGCCTCGGGCATGGCCACGACCATCTGCAGCAGATTGCTCTCCTGCTCGGTCCGGGCGCCCGCCCCGCCCTCGACGCGCGAGAACAGCACCAGCAGATGCGCGGCGCTGTCCTGGCGGAACAGCGAGCCGGAAATCAGCACGCGCGTTCCCTGCTGCGCGGTCTCGACCATGACATTGTCGACGCGCGGCGCCAGCCGCGCCGCGGCGACGAAAGACTGGATGGCCTGTTTGCTGCGCGCGTCGAACAGATCGACGAAGGGCGAGCCGGGAATGCGCCGGGGATCGACGCCGAACAGCGTCGCCGCCGCCGGATTGACCTCGACGATGCGCTGGGTGTTGGCGTCGATGATGGCGACGGGCTCGGCCGAGAGCTGGAACAGCAGGCGGTAGCGTTTTTCCGCGTCGCGGATGCGCGCATATTCGCGCTCCATGTCCTGCTGGGCGTCGGCGAGGCGCTGCTGCAGCGCGGCGAGCGCGCGCATGTCGCGGCCCACCGCCACCACGCGCTGCTCGGTCTCGACGCGGATCGCGCAATAGCGCACGGGCACGTCGGCGCCGCCGATCGCGGAGGGATGATTGACCTGGCGCCAGCGCGTCGGCTGGGTGACGTTCGCCTCGCCCAGGAGGTCGTCGACCTTGGGGCGGGTTTCGCTGGTGACGAGATCGACCCAGCGCCGCCCGACCCAGGCGCCGCCCACCTCCTTGGCGAGCCCCGGCTCGGCGAAGGCGACGTCGAGCACGGCGCCCTCCTTGTCCATGACGATGGACACATCGGCGGAGGCCGCAATAAGGGCGCCCGCCGTGACCGCGTCCACGGCGCCAAGATGCTCCTTCGCATCGGAGAAGCGTCCCTTCGGGGGAAAAGCCGACGAGCGGTCGCTCACGGTTTCATTCCTGTTCAGGCTGACCGAAGCCGAGCTCAGCCGCGCGGGTGAAAAAGGTATGACGTCGTGGTCCATTTAACAATGCGTCTTGGGGTTGCACAGGCATCTCGGTTCCGCACACACAGAAATCGGCGCCAATCTGTCTGGCGATGTCGGGACGACGGCCGAAAAACGCGCCGCCGACGACAACAAGGAGCTTTGGATTGCGCGACACCGCGCGCGCTTCGGCGATCGCCTGGGCCAAGGCGTCAAGGTGGCGATCGCAGCTCAAGGAAAAACCGAGAAAATCGCGCCATTCATGCGCGAGTTCGGCGCGGAACCCCCGCGCCTCGCTCCTGGCGACCCGCCACCCCATCCCGCAAAATACGGATTCGGCCATCTGGACGCCGAGCGTGTGACGCTCGCCGGGCGCGGCCTGCAAGAGAATGGAGGGAGGTTTGGCCAGCGTCTGGGCGGTGACGCGCAGCGCGATCTCGTCGATCAGACGCTTCAGCACGCCGGTCGCGCGCTGCACGTCGATGAGATCGCTCTCGTCATTGTCCCAGAAACAGCCGATTTCGCGCGCCACCGGCGCGAGAATGTCCATCATCACCGAAAGCGGCCCGCCACCGGCGAGCCGTCCATAAATTTCCGCGCGGAACGCGTCGTCGCGTCCCGTCGCCAGCAACCGCGCCAGGGCGGTCAATTCGTCGCAGGACGGCGCGGGGCGGTTGCCACGCCCGAGCCTGGACTCTAAGCAGATCAGGCCATTGCCGGCCTTGCCGCGCACACTGCGCCGCAGCGTCGTCGGTCCCGCGCCGGTGACGTCGCTGGCGATGCTCACAGGGAACGCGCCCGGCTGGTACATGCCGCCCCCAACTTCCGAGACCGCGAACGCCGTCCATCGTGGCGAGCGCAGGTCCTCGCCACCCCACGGCCCGCGACCCCCGCGCGCCGTTTCCCCACTTAAATGTATTTTTTGCTTTACGTCAATTTATCTTGACATTTTTTGCCCCCCCGCCCTAGGATCGCCTCACCAGCCATGGCTCCGGCCATGGCGGCCTAAACGCCTGCCGGCCCAGGGAAAACAATATGATCGGTGATCGGACGACCAGCGCGAGATCGAAAGCGCTCTATAGTCCCGAGCAACGTGAGCGTCGCGACGCCACGGTCTGGACCCTGGTGCAGGGGATCCTCGCTCCGCTTCAATTCCTCGTCTTCCTCGTCTCGCTCGCCCTCGTCATCCGCTATCTCGTCACCGGCCATGGCCAGGAGATCGCGACGGCGTCGATCGTGGTAAAGACGCTCGTCCTTTACACCATCATGATCACCGGCGCGATCTGGGAGAAGGTGGTGTTCGGCGTCTATCTGTTCGCCGAGCCGTTCTTCTGGGAGGATGTGTTCAGCTTCCTGGTGATCGCGCTGCACACCGCCTATCTCGTCGCCCTGTTCACCGGCTTCACCGACACCCGGGGACAGATGATGATCGCGCTGGCGGCCTACGCGACCTATGTCGTCAACGCCGGACAGTTCCTGTTGAAACTCCGCGCCGCGCGCCTCCAGCAGCAGGCTGACGACCGCGCCGCCGCCCAGCAAGCCGAACCCGCCGCGGAAGCCGCCCCATGAACGAATCTGTTTCCATTCGCCCGCATGGCGACGGCCCGGCCGTCCACCATGAGCGCGGCCAGCGTTCGGTGTTCTGCGGCCTCACCGGCATCGTCTGGCTGCACCGCAAGATTCAGGACGCCTTCTTCCTCGTGGTGGGCTCGCGCACCTGCGCGCATCTGATCCAGTCCGCCGCCGGCGTGATGATCTTCGCCGAGCCGCGTTTCGCCACGGCGATCCTCGACCAGCGCGACCTCGCCGGCCTCGCCGACGTCCATGACGAACTCGACAGCGTCGTCGGCCGACTGCTGGAGCGCCGCCCCGACATCAAGCTGCTGTTCCTGGTCGGCTCCTGCCCGTCCGAGGTCATCAAGATCGACCTGGTCCGCGCCGCGCAGCGCCTCAACGCCAAGCACGCGCCCAAGGCCCGCGTCATCAGCTATTCCGGCAGCGGTATCGAAAAGACGTTTACCGAGGGCGAGGATGCCTGCCTGGCGGCGCTTGTCCCCACCCTGCCGGCCGAGCCCGCGACCGCGGCGCCGTCGCTGATGGTGGTCGGCGCGCTCGCCGACATTGTCGAGGACCAGTTCGCCGGCCTGTTCAAGGACATGGGCGTCGACGCCCGCTTCCTGCCGGCGCGCCGCGCCGACGCCATGCCGGCGGTCGGTCCGAACACCCGCTTCATCCTGGCGCAGCCCTTCCTCGCCGAAACCGCGCGCGCTCTTGAGGCGCGCGGCGCGCGACGGATCGCCGCGCCCTATCCGCTCGGCGCCGAGGGCACAACCCTGTGGCTAAAGGCCGCAGCGGAAACCTTCGACGTCCCCGCCGAGAAATTCGAGGCGGCCATCGCCCCGGGTCTCGCCCGCGCGCAAATGACGCTGGCCCGCCAGCGCGAAAAGCTCGGCGGCAAGACGATTTTCTTCTTCCCGGACTCGCAGCTCGAGATCCCGCTGGCGCGCTTTCTGGCGCGCGAGGTCGGCATGAAACCTGTTGACGTTTCAACGCCTTACCTGCATCGCGCGCTGATGGCGGAAGAGCTGGCCATGTTGCCGGCGGAGACCCGTCTCAACGAGGGTTCGGACGTCGATGCGCAGCTTGATCGCGTGCGCGAAAAGAGGCCCGACATCACCGTCTGCGGCCTGGGTCTCGCCAATCCACTGGAGGCCGAGGGCCTCACCACCAAATGGGCCATCGAATTGCTGTTCACCCCCATTCAGGGCTATGATCAAGCTGGCGACCTCGCCGAACTCTTCACCCGGCCGCTGGCGCGGCGGTCGCGTCTGGAGGTCTAGTCATGCAACTGACGCTCTGGACCTACGAGGGTCCGCCCCACATTGGCGCCATGCGCGTGGCGACCGGCATGAAGGGTCTGCATTTCGTCCTGCATGCGCCGCAGGGCGACACCTACGCCGACCTGCTGTTCACGATGATCGAGCGCCGCGCCGAGCGCCCGCCGGTCACCTACACGACCTTCCAGGCCCGCGACCTCGGCACCGACACGGCCGAAGTGTTCAAGGACGCCGCGCGCGCCGCCTATGAGCGCCATCAGCCGCGCGCGATCATCGTCGGCGCCTCCTGCACCGCCGAGCTGATCCAGGACGATCCCGGCGGTCTCGCCAAAACCCTCGGCCTGCCCTGCCCGGTCATTCCGCTGGAATTGTCGGCCTATTCGCGCAAGGAAAACTGGGGCGCCGCCGAAACCTTTTATCGGCTCGCCCGCGGCCTCGCCGGCGAACGCAAGCAGCGCCCAGTTCGCCCGCGCCCGCTGGCCAATCTGCTCGGTCCCACCGCGCTCGGCTTCCGTCATCGCGACGACGTCATCGAGATCACAAAACTGCTCAATGCGCTCGGCGTTGACGTCAACGTGGTCGCCCCGATGGGCGCGACGCCCGACGATCTGACCCGCCTCGGCGACGCCGATTTCAACGTCGTCCTCTATCCCGAAATTGCGCTGCCGGCCGCGCAATATCTGGAAAAGGCGCAGGGCCAGCCCTACACGAAAACCGTGCCGATCGGCATTGGCGCCACCCGCGAGTTCATCGCGGAGGTGCGCAAGATCGCCAACCTGCCCGCCGATGCGGAGCTGCCGACCTCAAACCTGCCGTGGTGGTCGCGCTCGGTCGACTCGACCTATCTCACGGGCAAACGCGTCTTCATCTTCGGCGACGCCACCCACGTGCTCGCAGCCGAAAAAATCGCCCGCGAAGAAATCGGTTTCGACATTGTCGGCATCGGCACCTATTCGCGCGAATTCGCCCGCGAGGTGCGCGCCCGCGCCGAACTGAACGGCATCGAGGCGCTGATCACCGACGATTATCTCGATGTCGAAAAAGCCATCGCCGACGCGCATCCGGAACTGGTGCTCGGCACGCAGATGGAGCGCCATATTTCAAAGCGCCTGCGTCTGCCCTGCGCGGTGATTTCCGCGCCGACGCACGTCCAGGATTTCCCGGCGCGCTATGCCCCGCAAATGGGGTTTGAAGGCGCGAACGTGATTTTCGATTCCTGGGTCCATCCGCTGATGATGGGCCTTGAGGAACATCTGCTCGGCATGTTCCGCGAGGATTCCGAATTCCACGAGCATGCGTCGCATCTCGGCGCCTCCAGCGCCCCGGCGCCCGCCCCGATTCCCGCGGCGGAACCAACTGCAGCTGCGGCCCCCACGGCCGCCGCCGCGAGCTCGCCTGTCGAACCGCAATGGACCGAAGAGGCGACCAAGGAGCTGAAGAAAATCCCGTTCTTCGTCCGCGGCAAGGCCCGCGGAAACACCGAAAAGTACGCGCGTGAGCGTGGTCTGACGACCATTAGTGTGGGAACTTTGTATGATGCAAAAGCCCATTACGGCCGCTGAGGAAGCCTCCGTGAAATTCGTCATCGTCACGATGGATTCGCATGTCGCCAGCGCGACAGATCGCGCCCGCGTGGCGCTGGCGAAAGAGATCCCCGGCCTGCAGCTCACCGTGCACGCGGCGTCCGAGTTCAGCTCCGATCCGGAGAAGCTGCAAGCCTGTCTCGACGACATCGCCGAAGCCGACATTGTCGTCAGCATCATGCTGTTCCTGGAAGAGCATTTTAAGCCGCTGCTGCCGGCGCTGATGGCGCGTCGCGACCATTGCGACGCCATGGTCTGCGCCATGTCCGCCGGTGAGGTGACCAAGCTCACCAAAATGGGCAAGTTCGACATGAGCGCGCCGGCCAGCGGCCTGATGGCGCTCCTGAAGAAGCTGCGCGGCAACAAGACCCCGAGCGAATCCGCCGGCGCCAGCCAGATGTCGATGTTGCGCCGCATTCCCAAACTGCTGCGCTTCATTCCCGGCACCGCCCAGGACGTCCGCGTCTATTTCCTCACGCTTCAGTACTGGCTCGCCGGTTCCGAAGAGAACATGGAAAACCTGGTGCGCGCGCTGGTCGACCGCTATGCCGACGGCCCGCGCAAGACCCTGCGCGGCCACATCAAGGTCGCGCCGCCGAAGGAATATCCGGAGAACGGCGTCTATCACCCCGACCTCCCCGGCCGCGTCGCCGAATCCGTGGACAAGCTACCGGCGAAAAAGGGCGCCAAGGCCACCGTCGGCCTGCTGATCATGCGCTCCTATGTGCTGGCGGGAAACACCGGCCATTACGACGGCATGATCAAGGCGCTGGAAGATCGCGGGCTGCGCGTCATCCCGGCCTTCGCCGCCGGCCTCGACGCCCGCCCGGCCATCGAAAAATTCTTCATGAAGGACGGGCGCTCGACCATCGACGCCATGGCCTCCCTCATGGGTTTTAGTCTCGTCGGCGGCCCCGCCTATAATGACGCCAAGGCGGCTGAAGAGATTCTGGTCAAACTCGACGCGCCCTATATTGCCGCGCACCCCGTCGAATTCCAGACACTGGAACAGTGGAAGGAGTCCGATCGCGGCCTGCTTCCGGTGGAATCGACCATCATGGTCGCCATTCCCGAACTCGACGGCTCCACGGGCCCCGCCGTGTTCGGCGGCCGCGCCCGCGGCGGCGCGATCTGCGGCGGCTGCGAGGACGGCTGCTGCTTCCCGGAGACGGAAAGCCTGCGCGACATGCACGTCTGTCCGGAGCGCGCCAATGCGCTCGCCGCGCGCATCGAACGTCTCGCCGTGCTGCGCCGCTCCGAGCGGGCCAAGCGCAAGGTCGCGGTCGTCATCTTCAACTTCCCGCCGAACGCCGGCAATACCGGCACCGCCGCCTATCTCTCCGTGTTCGAGTCGCTGCACCGCGTGCTCATCGCGATGAAGGAGGCCGGCTATTCCGTCACCCCGCCGGCGACCGTCGACGCCTTGCGCGAGTCCATCGTCACCGGCAATGCGGCGAACTATGGCGCAGTGGCCAATGTCCACGCGCGCATTCCGGTCGATGACCACGTGCGCCGTGAAAAATGGCTCAAGCAGATCGAAGCGCAATGGGGCCCCGCCCCCGGCCGCCAGAACACCGACGGCGCGACGCTGCACGTGCTCGGCGAACGCTTCGGAAACGTGTTCGTCGGCATCCAGCCCTCGATGGGCTATGAAGGCGACCCGATGCGCCTGCTGTTCGAGCATGGGTTCTCGCCGACCCACGCCTTCTCGGCCTTCTGCCGCTGGATCAAGGAAGATTTCGGCGCCGATGCGGTGCTGCATTTCGGCACCCATGGCGCGCTGGAATTCATGCCCGGCAAGCAGACCGGCATGTCCGGCCAGTGCTGGCCGGATCGCCTGATCGGCGACCTGCCGAATTTCTATCTCTACGCCTCGAACAACCCGTCCGAAGGCGCGATCGCCAAGCGCCGCGCCTATGCGACGCTGATCAGCTACCTGACCCCGCCGGTCGCCAATGCCGGTCTTTATCGCGGCCTGCTCGACCTGCGCGCGACGCTCGACCGCTATCGCGCCTGCGGCCCCGACGCCGACCAGGAGCGCAAGGAACTCGCCGAGATCATCCAGGCGCAGGCCAGCGAGCTCGATCTCGCCAAGGCCGAGCCCTTGTGGACGGCCGACGAATCCGAAGAAAAGATTCGCGCGCTCGGCGACGCCGTGCTCGAACTCGAATACACGCTGATCCCGCACGGCCTCCATGTCGTGGGCTCGCCCATGTCGGTGGAAGAGCGCGTCGACATGCTGACCTCGATGGCCGACGCCACCCAGGGCGTGCAGCTGAAGCGCGAAGACGTGATCGCGCTGGTCGAAGGCAAGCCGGTCGATTCCATCACCCGCGACGAAGCGACGCGCGACGTTTTGCGCGTGCTCAAACCCTCCGCCGACTATCTGGCCGAGGACCACGAGATCGGCGGCATTTTGCGCGCGCTCGACGGAAAGTTCATCCGTCCGGCGCCGGGCGGCGACCTGCTGCGCATGCCGGAAATCCTGCCGACGGGCCGCAACCTCCACGGCTTCGATCCCTTCCGCATCCCGAGCGCCTATGCGATCCAGGATGGCGCGAAACAGGCGCAGCGCCTGCTCGACCGCTATTGCCTCGACGGCAACGCCTTCCCCGAGACCATCGCGCTGGTGCTGTGGGGCACGGACAATCTGAAAACCGAGGGCGCGCCGATCGCGCAGGCTCTCGCCCTGATGGGCGCCGCGCCGCGGTTCGATTCGTACGGCCGCCTTGCCGGCGCCACGCTGATCCCGCTCGAAGAGCTGGGTCGCCCGCGCGTCGACGTGGTGATTTCGCTCTCCGGCATCTTCCGCGACCTTTTGCCGCTGCAGATCAAAATGCTGGCCGAAGCCTGCTTCCTCGCCGCCAGCGCCGACGAGCCGGTCGAGCGCAATTTCGTCCGCAAGCACGCGCTGGACTTCATGGCCACGCATAATTGCGACATCGAAGAGGCCTCGCTGCGCGTGTTCGGCAACGCCGACGGCGCCTATGGCTCGAACGTCAACAACCTCGTGGAATCCGGCAACTGGGAAAACGAGGACGAGCTCGCCGAGACCTACACCCGCCGCAAGGGCTTTGCCTACGGCCGCTCCGGCTCGCCGGCGCAAAAGCCGGAACTGCTCAAGAGCGTGTTGCAGAGCGTCGATCTGGCCTATCAAAACCTCGATTCCGTCGAGCTGGGCGTCACCACGGTCGACAATTACTTCGACACGCTGGGCGGCGTCAGCCGCGCGGTGAAGCGCGCCAAGGGCGAGACCGCGCCGGTCTATATCGGCGACCAGACCAAGGGCGAGGGCGTGGTGCGCACGCTCAACGAGCAGGTGGCGCTGGAAACCCGCACCCGCATGCTCAATCCGAAATGGTACGAAGGCCTGCTCAAGCATGGTTTCGAGGGCGTGCGCCAGATCGAGACCCATGTCACCAACACGATGGGCTGGTCGGCCACCACCGGCCAGGTCGAGCCCTGGGTCTATCAGCGCCTGACGCAGACCTATGTCACCGACAAGGAGATGCGCGACCGCCTGGCTGCGCTCAACCCTGCGGCAACGGCGAAGATCGCCACCCGGTTGCTCGAGGCGCATGAACGTGGTTACTGGAAGCCCGACCCAGAGATGCTCGCGGCATTGCAGAACGCCGGTGACGAGTTGGAAGATCGCCTCGAAGGCGTTGTTGCGGAGGTTGCATGAACACCGTGATCCGGAATGCCCAGCCCCCAGGATCCGTGCAGGTTGAACTCGACCCGGACATCCGGATCGACACGGCGAAAGTGTTCGCCATCTACGGCAAGGGCGGCATCGGAAAGAGCACGACGTCGTCGAACCTGTCGGTCGCCTTTTCCAAGCTGGGAAAGCGCGTGCTGCAGATCGGCTGCGACCCCAAGCACGATTCGACGTTCACGCTGACCAAATGCCTGGCGCCGACCGTCATCGACGCGCTGGAATCCGTGCGCTTCCACATCGAGGAGCTGCGCGTCGAAGACTATATGATGGAAGGCTATAACGGCGTGATGTGCGTCGAGGCCGGCGGCCCGCCCGCCGGCACCGGCTGCGGCGGTTTCGTCGTCGGCCAGACCGTCAAACTGCTCAAGGAGCACCGCCTGCTCGACG
Organism: Rhodoblastus acidophilus; assembly: GCF_025961575.1. Taxonomy (GTDB): domain Bacteria; phylum Pseudomonadota; class Alphaproteobacteria; order Rhizobiales; family Beijerinckiaceae; genus Rhodoblastus; species Rhodoblastus acidophilus_C. The sequence goes on from NZ_JAOQNX010000001.1 coordinate 68,701, forward strand.
ACACCGATGTCGTCGTGTTCGACGTGCTCGGCGACGTGGTCTGCGGCGGTTTCGCCTCGCCGCTCCAGCACGCGGACCGCGCGCTGATCGTCACGGCAAACGATTTCGATTCCATCTTCGCCGCCAACCGCATCGCCGCCGCGATCAATGCGAAAGCGAAGAACTATGACGTGCGCCTCGGCGGCGTCATCGCCAACCGTTCGAAAAACACCGATCAGATCGACGGCTTCTGCGAACGCACCGGCCTCAAGCGCGTCGCCCACATCCGCGACGTCGACGCCGTCCGCCGCAGCCGCCTGAAGAAATGCACCTTGTTCGAGATGGACGAGACGCCGGAAGTGCTGCAGGTCCGCGAGGAATATATGCAGCTCGCCGAAAAGCTCTGGCAGGGCGTCGACGCCATCGAGGCGACCCCGATGAAGGATCGCGAACTCTTCGAATTCCTGGGTTTCGATTGATGGCTGAAGTGAGCTACGACAACAAGCGCGAGGAATTGCGCACCTACTTCGACCGCACCGCGGTCGAAGCCTGGCGCCGCCTGACCTCCGACGAGCCCGTCGGTTCGGTGCGCGCCACCGTTCGCGCCGGTCGCGACGAAATGCGCGCCAACCTGCTCTCCTGGCTCCCCGCGGACCCCACGGGCTTGCGCATTCTCGACGCCGGCTGCGGCTCGGGCGCGCTGGCCGTCGAAGCGGCCCGCCGCGGCGCGGATGTCGTCGCCATCGACATCTCCCCCACCCTGGTCAATCTCGCCAAGGAGCGTTCGGCCAGCGAACCTTTCGCGGCTCATATCGACTGGCGCGTCGGCGACTATCTCTCGCCCGAACTCGGCAATTTCGACTATATCGTCGCGATGGACAGCCTGATCCATTATGAAGGCTCCGACATCGCCAAGGCGCTGGAGACTTTGGCCGCGCGCACCGCGCAGGGCATGATCTTCACCATCGCGCCGCGCACCATTCCGCTCACCATCATGCATGCGGTCGGCAAATTCTTCCCGCGCGGCGACCGTTCGCCGGCGATCGCGCCGATCTCGCAGGCCGCGCTCGAGCGCGAAATGCAGCAGCGGCCCGGCTTGCAGAACTGGCGCCTGACGCGCTCCTATCGCGTCTCGCGCGGCTTCTACATTTCCGAAGCTTTGGAGGCCCGTCCCGCATGAGCGAGTTCAGCGCCGTCTTCATCCACGCGCTTCGCCGCCTGCCCTTCGCGGATGCGGGGACGGCCGAATTGCCGATGGGACGTCTGCTGCGCTTGTCGCTGTTCCAGGTCACCGTCGGCATGGCCGCGGTGTTGATGATCGGCACGCTCAACCGCGTGATGATCGTCGAACTCGGCGTGCCCTCCTGGATCGTCGCGCTCATGCTCGCTCTGCCGCTGCTCTCCGCGCCGCTGCGCACGGTGATCGGCTTCCGCTCCGACCGCTACACCTCCGTGCTCGGCTGGCGCCGCGCGCCGTTCATCTGGTTCGGCACGCTCGCCCAGTTCGGCGGTTTTGCGATCATGCCCTTCGCGCTGGTGCTGCTGTCCGGCGACACCACAATGCCGATGTGGCTGGGGCAAGCCGCTGCGGCGCTCGCCTTCCTGCTGGTCGGCGCCGGCCTGCACACCGTGCAGACCATCGGCCTGGCGCTCGCCACCGATCTCGCGCCGGAGCGCGCGCGTCCCAAGGTGGTCGCGCTTTTGTGCGCGGCCATGCTGGTCGGCATGGTGGTCAGCGCCTTCGTTTTCGGCCTCGCCCTGCGCCATTTCAGCCAGATCCGCCTGATCCAGGTGATCCAGAGCGCCGCCGCCGTGACGCTGGTTCTCAATGTCATCGCGCTGTGGAAGCAGGAGCCGCGCTACAGCGCCGCCACCATTTCGGAGCGCGTCGGCTTCCTCAAAGCCTGGCGCCTGTTCGCCAATGAGGCGCGCGCCCGCCGCCGCCTGATCGCCATCGCGCTCGGCACCGCCGGCTTTTCCATGCAGGACATTCTGCTCGAGCCCTATGGCGGCAAGATCCTGCATCTGCCGGTCGGCGCGACCACGGCGCTCACCGCCATGCTGGCGTTCGGCAGCGGTCTCGGCCTGGTCATGGCGGCGCGGCGTCTGAACCGCGGCGCGGACCCGCACCGGGTCGCCGGCTGGGGCGCGCTGATCGGCGTCGTCGCCTTCACCTTCGTGATGGTGGCCGCCCCCATGGAATCGGGCGCCGTGTTCGGCATGGGCGTCGGCCTGATCGGTTTCGGCGGCGGCCTGTTCGCTCATGGCGGTTTGACCGCCAGCATGGCGGCGTCGAAACCGGAAGCGCGCGGGCTCGCGCTCGGCGCCTGGGGCGCCGCGCAGGCGACGGCGGCGGGTCTCGCCATCGCCGCCAGCGGCTTGATCAATGACACGGTGGGCGCGCTCGCGGTGAGCGGCGCGCTCGGCGAGGCCCTCAGCGATCCCGTGACCGGTTACGTCACGGTCTACGGGATCGAAATCCTTCTGCTGCTCGCTTCGATCGTTGCGGTCGGGCCGCTGTCGCGCAGAAACACCCAACCCGCTCAGGAGACCTGCCTGGGCGGAACCCCTTCACTAGGCTTTTAAACCCGGAGGCATGCCATGGTTCACGCGAGCGCACTAGGCCATCTCGATGTGGCGCAATTAGCAATTTGGGGATTCTGGATATTCTTCGGAATTCTGGTTTGGTATCTTCGCCAGGAAGATCGCCGCGAAGGCTATCCGCTGGTCAACGACGCCACCGGCAAGATGAAGGATCGCGGCTTCCTCTACATCCCGGAGCCGAAGACCTTCGCCATGCCTGACGGCACCAACGTCCTGGCGCCCAACTGCAAGGGCGACGAGCGTCCGGTGAACGGCGTGCAGGTCGAACTCTTCCCCGGCGCTCCGATCGAGCCGAAGGGCAACCCGTTGGCGGCCGGCGTCGGCCCGGGCTCCTGGAACGTCCGTCCGGACGTCCCGGCCAAGACCCTCGAAGGTCAGAACCTGGTCGCGCCGCTGCGCGTCGCCACCCACTTCGCCGTCCCGGCGGAGCAGAAGAGCCCGGTCGGCTTCAAGGTCATCGCCGCCGACGGCAAGTCCGCCGGCACGGTCAAGGACCTGTGGGTCGACCGCGGCGAGAGCCAGGTCCGTTATTTTGAACTGTCTCTCGACACCGGCGGCGTGGTCCTCGCGCCCGTGTGCTTCGTCGACGTCTACCGCGGCAAGAAGATCGTCAAGATCAACGCGCTGACCGCCAAGGACTTCGCCGGCGTGCCGCGCATCAAGTCCTCGGACTCGATCACCATGCAGGAAGAAGAGAAGGTCGCCGCCTATTACGGCGCCGGCACCCTCTACGCCACCCCGGATCGGGCGGAGCCCATCCTTTGAAGCTAGTCAACCTCGAGAAGCTGCTCCCCTCGGATATTCCGCCCGGGGAGCGGGTCCTCTGGTTCGGCCGTCCAGAGACCAAAAGTCTCTGGCGGCGAGCCTATCGCGCGGACTGGGTGATCGCCTGGTTCGCGCTCGCCATTGCGTGGGCCTCGCTGTCCGCGCTGTCCGAAGGAACCAACGCCGCTCTCGTCGCCGGTCTCGGCACGCTGGCCCTCGGCGTCCTGGCCCTCGCCATTCTCGGCCTGCTCGCCTGGCTCTCGGCGCGCACCACGCTCTATGTCATCACCGATCGCCGCCTGATCATCAAAAGCGGCATCGCCCTGCAAATCTTCATCAATCTCCCCTTCGCCAAGATTGTCGCCGCCAACGTCCGCGTTTTCGGCGATGAAACCGGCGACGTCTCGATCACTCTGGCCGAAGGCCAGCATGTCGCCTATATTGCGCTCTGGCCGAGCACGCGCCCCTGGCGGTTCGTCAAGCCCGAACCGACCCTGCGGTCTGTGCCGGAAGCCCGGGATGTCGCGGAAACTCTGGGCCAAGCCCTGAAAGCCGCGCTCGAACAGGCGCAGCAGGACGACGCGGCGCCGGCCAGCGAAGACGGCGCGGAGCTTCCGGCCACGGCCTGAAGCGAGGAGGAGTTTGGTATGAGTGGGACCGCGCAAGGCGGAAATCGCGGTCATCACGACCAGAACATTCCGCGTGGCGTACTGATCGCGGCGGGGGCGTTGATGGTCTTCGCCCTGGCCGTGACTTTTTACGGGCGCTCCACCGAAACCGGCGTGGTCCGCATGCCCGCGGCGCAAGCCTATCAGACCCTGCGCCTTTATTTCCTCGACCAGCCCGACGGCGGCATTCAGATCAAGAACGCGGCGAATGGCGCGGTGATCGAAACGGTCGCGCCCGGCGCCAACGGCTTTTTGCGCAGCACGTTGCGCGGGCTGGTGCGCGCCCGCAACCGCTCCGACATCGGCGCCGAGACCCCGTTCACGCTGACCCGCTGGGCCAATGGCACGGTTTCCCTGACCGACGAGACCACGGGGCGGCGCGTCGACCTCGACGCCTTCGGCGCGACCCAGGTCGAATTCTTCGCCAAGCTGTTCCCGGCGACAAAAGCCCCTTGACCTCGTCGCGATTTTCGCCTTTCCACTTGAGCCCGGCGCCAAACCGGCGCCTGGACAGACTCCCTCCCGAGCCAGCCTTGTAAGGAGCGGCGAACTTGCACGATTTCGGTCTGCCGATTCTCGCGACGCTTGCGCTATGGTGGGGCTCCACCGGCATCATCTTCTATCTCGACAGCCTGCCGAAAAACACGTTTCCCTACACGATGGGCGCGGCCACGATCCTCGTCGCCGTCGCTTTGTGGGGGCTGGTCGCCACCTCCGACCATTTGAGCGTCGGCTCCGCCTATGGCGCCTTTTCCTATGGCCTGATCTGCTGGGGCTGGCAGATCATGAGCTTCTACATGGGCTATATCACCGGCCCCGAGCGCGAGCCCTGCCCGCCCGACCTGCGCGGCCTCGCCCGGTTCATCGCCGGCGCCCGCACCGGCCTCTACCACGAACTGTTCGCCCTCATCGGCGCCGTGGTGCTGCTCGGCCTGACCCACAACCAGCCCAACCAGCTCGGCTTCTGGACCTACGCCACTCTGTGGTGGATGCACACCAGCGCCAAGCTCAACGTATTCTTCGGCGTGCCCAATCTCGGCGAGGAGATGATCCCCGATCATCTGCGCTATCTCGCCAGCTACATGACCCGCCGTCCCATGAACATGTTCTTCCCGTTCTCGGTGACGATCTCGACGGTGATCACGGTCTGGCTGACCTGGGCGGCCACCAACGCCACGACCCCGTTCGAGGCGACCGGCTACACCATGCTGGGCACGCTGATGGCGCTGGCCGTCGCCGAACATTGGTTTCTTGTCGCCCCGCTCAACGCCAACGCGCTCTGGGGCCCGATCTCGCGCCGCGAGGATTTTTCCGGCCTGATCGAGGGCGAACTGGTGGCGCTGGAAAATTTCGCCGAGCGCGAGGAAAGCTGGACCGCGCGCCTGCCCAACATTTGCGACGCCCGCCATGTCGCGCAGGTGCTCGAACTCGTCGCCGCCGGCGCCTTCGGCGAGGTCGAGGAGGTCAAGGGCGCGATGCGCACCCGCGCCCATTGGATCGCCTTCGAGATCAGCGGCAGCCGCGCGCGCATGACTCCGTTCACGCCGCGCCGCCCGCAGGAGCCGCGCATTGTCGCGGTCGGACGTCATCTGGATCGCGACCGCCTGCTGGCGGCGATCGAGAACTGCGCGGCGTAATGTCGCCGGCAAACGCTCAGATGTGTCAACTTGTCTTGATGGAAATCAATTGCCAAGCGTCACTCTGGAGTGACATATAGCTCCCCGAACAGGGCTCTGCAAAAACATGGTCAATCCTTTCCCCTTCTCCGCGATCGTCGGTCAGGACGATATGCGGCTCGCATTCATGATCGCCGCGACCGACCCCTCCGTGGGCGGCGTGCTCGCCTTCGGCGACCGCGGCACCGGCAAATCCACCGCGGTGCGCGCGCTCGCCGCCCTGCTTCCGAAAATCAAGGTGGTCTCCGGCTGTCCCTACAATTGCGCGCCGGACAAACAGGCCAAGCTCTGCGGCGCCTGCAATGGCGGCGGCAAGCAGAAGACCGAGATGCGCAGCGCGCCGGTCGTCGACCTGCCGCTCGGCGCGACCGAAGACCGCGTCGTCGGCGCGCTCAACCTCGAACGCGCCCTGGCCGCCGGTGAAAAGCATTTTGAACCCGGCCTGCTCGCCCGCGCCAACCGCGGCTTCCTCTACATCGACGAAGTCAACCTGCTCGAAGACCATCTCGTCGACCTGCTGCTCGACGTCGCCGCTTCCGGCGTCAATCTCGTCGAGCGCGAAGGCCTGTCGCTCAGCCATCCCGCGCGCTTCGTGCTGATCGGCTCGGGCAATCCGGAAGAAGGCGAGTTGCGCCCGCAAATGCTCGACCGTTTCGGTCTGGCGCTGGAAGTCCGCACCCCGCAGGACGTCCCGACCCGCATGGAGGTCATCCGCCGCCGCGACGCCTATGATCGCGACCCCGAAGCTTTTCATAAGCAATGGGCCGGCGCGGAAAAGAAGTTGCGGACAAAAATCACCCATGCGCGCGAACGAGTCGCCGATGTGGAAGTGCCGGATTCCGTGCTGGAGCGCGCCACGCGCCTGTGCCTGACGCTGGGCTCCGACGGTCTGCGCGGCGAACTCACCCTGATCCGCGCCGCCCGCGCCTATGCCGCGCTGGAAGACGTCAAGGTGGTCGGCGACGCCGAGCTGAAGCGCATCGCGCCGATGGTGCTGAGCCATCGCCTGCGCCGCAACCCGCTCGACGATTCCGGTTCGTCGACCCGCGTCGCGCGCGCGGTCGAGGAGGTCTTCGCAAAATGAGCGTGTCGGACGCGGTCTCGACGCCCTGGCGGCGGGCAAGCCTCGCCGCCGCCGTCTTCGCCGTGGATCCGCTCGGCTCCGGCCTGCTGGTGCGCGCCGGCGCCGGTCCCGCGCGCGACGAGCTGATGACCCGCGTCGCCGGCGCGCTGGCGCCGATGCGCCTGTCGCGCGCCCCGGCCGACATCGCCGACGACCGCCTGATCGGCGGCCTCGACGTCGCCGCCACGCTTCGCGCGGGAAAACCCATTGCGGAAACCGGCGTGCTCGCCGCCTCGCATGGCGGCGTCATCGCCATGGCCATGGCCGAGCGCATTTCCGTCGGCGTCGCCGCGCGCCTGTCGCAGGCGCTCGACAGCGGCGAAGTCGCGCTGCAACGCGACGGCCTCTCCGCCATCCTGCCCGCCCGCGTCGGCGTCATCGCGCTGGACGAAGGCCAGGAGGATGAAGCGACGCCCGCCGCGCTCGCCGAGCGCCTCGGCTTCTGGATCGATCTCGAACATGTGGGCTGGCGCGACATCGAGCCGCCCGCGCTGACCCCGGAAGATTTCGAAGCCGCGCGCAAACTCCTGCCCAGCGTCGAGAGCGACGACAAGGTCATCGAAATCCTGGTCGCCACCGCCTTCCAATTCGGCGTGGATTCGCCGCGCGGCGTGCTGTTCGCGCTGCGCGCCGCCCGCGCCCTCGCGGCGCTGCGCGGCGAAACCAAGGTCGAGCGCGACGATATCGAACTCGCCGCGACCCTCGTCCTTGGCCCGCGCGCGACAAGAATGCCGGCGCCGCCCGAGGACCAGGAGTCCGAGGAGCCGCCGCCACCCCCGCCGGAAGAGGAAACGCCCCCGGACGAGCCGCCGGAGCAAAAGGGCGAGGACAACACGCCGCGCGAGCTGGAAGAACAAATTCTCGAAGCCGTGCGCGCCGCTTTGCCCCCGGGCCTTCTGGCGGCGCTGGCCGCTGGCGCGCCAAGAAACCGCCGCTCCAGCGCCAAGGACGGCAAGTCGGGCGAGGAAATCTATTCGCTGCAACGCGGCCGGCCGCTCGACGCCCGTCCAGGCTCGCTGTCCAAGGGCCGTCTGGCCCTGGTCGCGACCCTGCGCGCCGCCGCCCCCTGGCGAAAACTGCGCCTCAAGCCCGAGGAACAGAATTCGCGCCGGGTCATCGTCAAGCCCGAAGATTTTCGCATCCGCCGCCATCGCCAGAAAAAGGGCGCGACCACCATCTTTGTCGTGGACGCCTCGGGTTCGCTGGCCATGACCCGCCTCGCCGAGGTCAAGGGCGCCATCGAAATGCTGCTCGCCGATTGCTACGCGCGCCGCGACAATATCGCGCTGGTCGCGTTTCGCGGCCGGGCCGGCGAAATCGTGCTGCCGCCCACCCGCTCCACGGCGCGGGCGAAACGCGCGCTCACCGGCCTGCCCGGCGGCGGCGGCACCCCGGTGGCGGCCGGTCTCGATGTCGCAGCCGCGGTCGCCGACCAGGCCCGCCGCAAAGGCCAGACCCCGCTGATCGTCTTGATGACGGACGGGCGCGCCAACATCTGTCGCGACGGCGGCTCGGGCCGCCCGCGCGCCATGGAGGATGCGATCGACGCCGCCAAGCGCATCGCCGCCGCGCAATTCTCGGTGCTCTGCATCGACACCACGCAGGGCGGCGGCTCCGGCCCCGACGCGCCGGTGCGCCAATTGGCGGGCGCGATGCTGGGGCGCTACGTCAAACTGCCGCGCGCCGATGCGGCGGTGATCAACGCCGTCGTAAGAGGAGCGCTGCCGCAATGAACCCGCTCGACTTCGACATCGACGGAGCGGATTGGCCGCTGCGCGAGTCGAGTCGGTTCGTTCGCGCCGGCGGCCATCGCTGGCATGTCCAGGACTATGGCCAGAAAGCCGGAGCAGCGCCGACCGCGCTGCTCGTCCACGGCGCCGCGGGCGCAAACCATTCCTGGCGCCACCTCGGGCCGCTGCTCGCCCAGAATTTTCACGTGGTCGCCCCCGACCTGCCGGGCCACGCCTTCACGCGGCCCGACGGCAAGCTGGACATGACGCTCAAGGGCCAGTCCCAGGCGCTCGAAGCCATGCTGGCCAAACTCGACTGCCAGCCGCAACTGGTGATCGGCCATTCCGCCGGCGCGGTGATCCTGGGACGGCTGATCGCCGAGCGGCGGCTGACGCCAAACCTGTTCGTCTGCATCAACGGGGCCTTCTTCCCCTTCGAGGGCGTCGCCGGCCACATCTTTCCGATGCTGGCGCGTCTCGTCCATATGAACCCGCTCGCCGGACGGCTGTTCGCCTGGACCGCCAACCGCGCCCAGATCGCCACGCTGATCCGGGACATGGGCTCGAAAATCGAGGACCACGGCCTCGACCTCTACACCCGCCTGTTCACCTCGCCCGCCCATTGCTCCGCGGCGATCCAGATGGTGTCGAACTGGGATTTGACGCGCGTTCCCGACGATCTCCGCCGCATCATGATCCCGACGCTGCTGATCATCGGCGACAAGGACGGATATATTCGTCCCCGGCAGGCCAACAGGGTCGCCCGTCTGCTTCCCAATCCAAAATTGGTGCACTTCCAGGGCGGCCACATCGTCCACGAGGAAGACCCGCGCGGCGTCTGCGCGGCGATTCTCGACGCCTGGAGTCTCGTGTCCGCAACCCACGCGGAACAGGGCCAAGAATAGCCTTGTTCTCGTGAATTGTCGCAGCTAGTGTCAGCTTATGTTGACGGTTCAGGAATAGAAAATGACCAGCGTCTCGAGTCAGCGTAAGCCCGTCGCGCTTGTGATCGGCTCCGGTTTTGGCGGTCTGGCCGCCGCGATCCGTCTCGGCGCCCGCGGCTATGCGGTGAAGGTGCTGGAGCGCCTCGACGCCCCCGGCGGGCGCGCCTACCAGCACAAGATCGACGGCTTCACCTTCGACGCCGGCCCGACCATCGTCACCGCCCCCTTCCTCTTCGAGGAGCTGTGGGCGCTGTGCGGCAAAAAGATGTCGGATGACGTCGAGCTGCGCGAGATGAAGCCCTATTACAAGATCCGCTTCCACGACGGCCAGACCTTCACCTATCAAGGCGACCGCGCCGCGATGCGCGAGGAGGTCGAGCGGTTCTCGCCCGGCGAAGGCAAGAATTTCGACGCCTTCATGGCGATGAGCGAGCAGATCTATCGCATCGGCTTCGAAAAGCTCGGCGACGAGCCCTTCAATTCGATTCTGGACATGGTGCGCATCGCGCCCGACCTCCTGCGCCTGCAAGGCTATCGCAGCGTCTATGGGATGGTCTCGCAATTCTTCCGCAATGAGCGGCTGCGCAACATTTTCAGCTACCATCCGCTGCTGATCGGCGGCGACCCCTTCCGGGTCTCGTCGGTCTATTGCCTGATCGCCTATCTCGAAAAAAGCTTTGGCGTGCATTCCGCCATCGGCGGCACCGGCGCGCTGGCGCGCGGCCTGGCCAAACTGATCGCGGGCCAGGGCGGTGAAATCCGCTATGGCGCCGACGTCAAGCGCATCGTGATCGAGAGCGGCCGCGCCGTGGGCGTCGAGCTGGCCAATGGCGAGCGGCTGCGCGCCGACATCGTCGTCTCCAACGCCGATTCCGCCTACACCTATCGCAGCCTGATTCCCCCGCACCATCGCAAGACCTGGACGGACGCGCGGCTGCAGCGCCAGAAATATTCGATGGGCCTGTTCGTCTGGTATTTTGGCACCAACCGCCGCTATGACGACATCGGCCATCACACCATTCTGATGGGGCCGCGCTACAAGGAGCTGCTCAACGACATTTTCCGCAGAAAGGTGCTGGCGGAGGATTTCAGCCTCTATCTGCACCGCCCCACCGCGACCGACCCGTCGGTGGCGCCGAAGGGATGCGACGCCTTTTATGTGCTGTCGCCGGTGCCCAATCTCCAGGGCGGCCAGGAATGGACGATCGAGGCCGAGGGCTACCGCAAGCGCATCGAGACCTGGCTGGAGGAAAACATTCTCCCCAATCTCAGCAAGCACATTGTGGCGTCGCGGGTGGCGACCCCGCTCGATTTCCGCGACCGCCTCAACGCCATCCACGGCGAGGGTTTTGGGCTGGAGCCGATCCTGACGCAAAGCGCCGCTTTCCGTCCGCACAATATGAGCGAGGACATCGCCAACCTGTTCCTGGTCGGCGCCGGCGTCCATCCGGGCGCGGGCCTTCCGGGCGTGCTGTCGTCGGCCCGCGTTCTCGACAAGGTGGCGCCCGATGCTTCCGCGTTCGTCTGACCGGCCGCTGGCGAGCGAGGCCGACCACGCCATCAACAAGGAGGCGATCCGCGGCGGCTCCAAGAGCTTTTACTCCGCCTCCTGGCTGCTGCCGGAATCGGTGCGCCGCCCGGCCTTCGGCCTCTACGCCTTCTGCCGGCTCGCCGACGACGCCGTCGACGAGGTCGAGGCCAAGAAGGCGGCCGTCGAACGTCTGCGCCAGCGGCTCACCCGCATCTATGCGGGCGATCCGGAGGACCATCCGGCGGATCGCGCCTTTTCCGACGTGGTGCGCGACTATTACATCCCGCCCGAAGTTCCGTTCGCGCTGATCGACGGTTTTGCGTGGGACAGCGAAGGCCGCATGCCCGCGACCTTTTCGGAGCTGCGCGCCTATTCCGCGCGCGTGGCTTCGACGGTCGGGGTGATGATGACGCTGCTCATGCGCGTGCGCGACCCCGCCGCTTTGGCGCGGGCCTGCGACCTCGGCGTCGCCATGCAACTCACCAATATCGCCCGCGATGTCGGCGAGGACGCGCGCGCCGGGCGGCTCTATCTGCCGCTCGACTGGCTCGCGGAAGCCGGCGTCGACCCCGAAGCCTTCCTGGCCAAGCCCGAACCGTCCCCGGCGCTGAAAAGCGTCGTCGCCCGGCTGCTCGCCGAGGCCGATGCGCTCTACGAACGCTCGCGCGAGGGCGTGGCGCGGCTGCCGCTCGCCTGCCGCCCGGCCATCCTGTCGGCGGCGCTGATCTATTGCGAGATCGGCCGCGAGGTCGAGCGGCGCGGCCATGATTCCGTGACGACGCGCGCCTATGTCGGCCACCGTCGCAAGCTCGCTCTGCTGGCCGAGGCCAGCGCGCGCGCCATTGCGCCGCAGCCGGTCCTCGAGGCGCCGCCGCTTCCCGAAACCGCGTTCCTTGTGGAAGCGGTCGAGCGCGAGCCCGCGCCCGATTTCGCCCCCGTTAACCTGCGGACCCGTGCGCTGAGAGTGCTCGAAATGTTCGAGCGTCTGGAGCGCATGGACCGCGCCGAACAGATGGTGCGCTGATGTCCGGTGAAATGATCGCCATGATGGAAATGCTGTTTCCATTCGGGCTTTTCTTGGGTTTTTTGATCTGGCAGCTCGTGAGCATCAAGCGGACCATCCGCGAGGACAAGGCGCGCGAAGCGCAGGCGGAAGCCGAGCTCGCCTCGCGCGAGTCGGAAGACGCGAAATCCATCGCCGAGCTGCGCGCGGAAATGAAGGAGCAGCGGGAAGAGCTGGACAAGCGCTTCGCCGAACTCGCGGAGCGCGAGGCGCGGCTGGAGGCCGCCACACAAGCGCCCCAGCCCGCCAAGGCCGCCGCCGCCGGGGATTAAGCTCGCCTAAACACGGATCGTCGGAACGCTTCCTTCTCCCCTTGCGGGAGAAGGTGGCCGCAAAGCGGCCGGATGAGGGGTTAGTCCCTGACCAAACGCTCGATTCCGTTCATTGACGGCCCCACGCTCGCATCCGGCGAGGCCAAGCGCCCCCTACTTCTTCCGCCCTAAGCCAATCTTCGGCGCCGGCCCCTTTGCGCGCGGCATGCGGAACGGCAGCATCGCCTTGACCACCGGCTTGGCGAAGCGATCGAGATCGAGGCTCTCGTGCACGGAGACCGCCTCCTCGCCATCAATATCATGGGCGATCTGCGAGCGTGAATAGAACGGCGCGTCCTCGAGCGTGGCGATCAGCCGCGCCGATTTGGCGCTGCGGGTCACGCGCGGCAAACGCCAGGCCGATTGCGGCAGGCTGACGAAATCCGGCGCCGGCCGTTCGAACAATCCGCCCTTGGCGTCGAATTCCAGGCTGAGCGCGGTGTGGCCGCCGCGGCGTTTTTCCGCGTCATAAAACACCCGCGCCCGGTCATGCAGCCGCGCGCGCGACCAATGCCATTCCTTGAACCCGGTCTCCAACGGCTCGGCGCCGCGATTGGTGTCGAAATAAGCGTGGCCCCGCCATTTGACGTCCGGCTGCGACATGGCGACGCTCACCCGCGCCAGCGGCGCGATCGGCCGCCAGAAATGACGCCCGACGGATTCCAGCTCGAAGGCGCGGGTGTTCAAGGTTTCGATGTCGAGGCGCACATGGCCGACCAGCCGGCGCGGCCAGGGCGCGCAGACCTCGTTGATGTCGATGTCGAGGCCGTTGCCGTCCCAGCGCAGCGCGCTCGGCCCGACCGCGAACGTGTCGGCGGTGCGCGCCAAAGCGTCGGCGCCGCGCTCGGTCATCGCCCAGCGCGCGGGCGAGCCGTAGAGCGCGACATTGATGGCGCAATGTTCTTCCGGCGCGCGGCGTCCGTCCCAGGCGTAATAGGGGGAAAACACGCTGCCGACGAAGGCGATGATGGTCAGTCCTTGTTTTCCGTCGTCGCTAAAGGCGTCGACGTACCACCAGACATAGCCGCCGGGCGCGACCGGCGCGTCGAAACCGGGTCCGCCAGACGTTTCGGCGCGAGATCCGCCAGCGTCGCCAGCGCCGCCTGCCGGCCCGACAGCGCCGCCATCGGCACACCCGGTCCCGGATGAATCCCGCCCCCCGCCAGATAGAGCCCCGGCAGGCGCGAGCGCGCTCCCGGCCTCAGGAACGACGCCCTCCAGCCGTGCGTCGCCACCCCGTAGAGCGAGCCCCCCGTCGCCGGAAACCGCGTCGCGAATTGCGCCGGGCTCGTCACCACGCGCTCCGTCCAGGTGAGTCTGGCCCCGCACGCCCGCATGATGTCCATCGCCGCCATTTCGCATTCTTCGATCTCCCCAGCGCCCAGCGAACGGGGCCCGTCGGGCGGCGCGTTCACCAGGCAGAACAAACGCTCGCTCCCGCCGACGGCGCCGCTGTCGCGATCGCTGGCGCAGACATAGACGGTGGGCCGCGCCGGCGTCCGCCCGCGTTTGAATATTGCATCGAATTCTCCGGCGTAATCGTCGCCGAAAAACACGTTGTGATGAATGAGGGAAGCATCAATGGCGCCAACGCCGGCAAAAGTCACGGCCGAAAGCGAGCGCCGGCCTTCGGGGATGGGATTGGCGGCGCGCCCGGCCTCCGGCCCGAGCCGCGGCAAGGCGGAGACATCGCCGTTAAACAGCACGGCGTCGGCGTCGAAGCGTTCGCCATCGCTGGTGACCACCCCGCAGGCCCGGCCGCTCTCGACCAGAATGCGCTCGACGGAGGCCCCGTAAAGAAAGCGCGCGCCGAGCGTTTCGGCGAATCCGGCCAGCGCCTGGGCGAGCCGGATCATGCCGCCCTCGACGAACCACACGCCCTCGCGCTCGACATCCGAGACCAGCATCAGGGTCGCCGGCGCCGCGAAGGGCGAGGAGCCGCAATAGGTCGAGTAGCGTGCGAACAATTGTCGCAACCGGGGATCGCGGAAGTGCGATCCCAGCGCGCCCCAAAGGCTTCTGTACGGCGAAATCGCCAGAATATCGCGCCAGCGCCGCAAGCCGATGCGCCGGTTCAGCGCCCAGAGACTCGGCCGCGAGGCGCGCATAAAAGGGGCGTCGAGCGTGTTGCGGATTTTTGCCGCGCGCGCGGCAAATACCCGGTAGCCCTCGGCCTCCCGCGCCCCGGCGAAAGCTTCGATCGCCGCGACATTGGCCTCGACATCGGGAAACAGGTCGAGCTGCGAGCCGTCCGTCCAGAAATGCCGGGCCAGACGCTCGGCCCGGGCCAGCGTCAGATGCTCATCGAGGACGCCGCCGCATTCCGCAAAAAGCCCGTCGAAAACATCACGCAAGGTGAAGACGGTGGGCCCGACATCGATGCTCTGGCCCAGAACCTCGACGGCGCGCAGCTTTCCGCCGGGCGCGTCGCCCGCTTCGACAACAAGGGTCTCAACCCCGCGCGCGGCCAAAACCATCGCCGCGACCAGACCGCCGACCCCCGCGCCGACGACCGCCACTCTCGGCCTAGAAGCCATGATCCTCCCGAAGCTGAGCGCGAAAAGGATTGACGCGATGCTAAAAGCTGTCAATATTCGATTACACTTTGGGTGTCTATTGAAAAGGTCACGGAGGCGGGTATGCATATGGAGCGCGTCGAAATGGCTCTGGAGGCGGCCCTGAACGCGGCCTCGGGTCCGAAATGCCCGCCGAAGCTTGCCTCAGCGATGCGTCACGCCGTGTTTCCCGGCGGCCATCGCATCCGCCCACAAATCGTTCTCGCCGTGGCCATGGCCTGCGGCGACCCCAATCCGGCGCACACCGACGCGGCCGCCGCCGCCATCGAGCTGATGCATTGCGCCTCGCTGGTCCATGACGACCTCCCGACTTTTGACGACGCCCCGATTCGCCGCGGCAAGCCGACTGTGCACGTCGAATTTGGCGAACCCCTGGCCGTTCTCACCGGCGACGCTCTGATCGTGCTCGCCTACGAGACCATCGCCCGCGCCTTCTCCGCCGATGCGCGGCAACTCGTGCAGATGATCAACATCGTCTCGCAATCGGTCGGCGCGCCAAGCGGCATTATCGCTGGACAGGCCTGGGAATCCGAAGAGACGATTTCGCTGGTCGACTACCAGCGCGCCAAGACCGGCGCCCTGTTCGCCGGCGCCACGCTGGCCGGCGCCGCCGCCGCGGGCCAGGACCCCGAGGCGTGGCGCGCTCTGGGCGACTATATTGGCGAAGCCTATCAGGTCGCCGACGACCTGCGCGACCTGCTGTGCGACGCCGAAGAGCTCGGCAAGCCCGCGCACCAGGACGAGCGTCGCGCCCGTCCGAACGCCGCCGCGCAACTCGGCATCGGCGGCGCCAAGCAGCGTCTCACCGACCTCGCCGACGCCGCCGCCGCCTCCATCCCCGACTGCCCCGGCGCCGAGCAGTTGCGCGTCATCATCCGCGCGCAGACCCGGCAGCTGTTTCCTTCCCAACTCGAGCAATACGCGGCCTAAAAAATGTCCGGAACCAATCTACCCGCCCCCGTCGGACCTGTGTCCGTCGGGGAAATCCTGCGGCAGGGCCGCAATCTGCTGATTTCGAATCCGTCATTCCAGAAATGGGCCGCCAGCTTCCCGCTGACCCGTCTGCTGGCGGAGCGGCAGTCCAACGCCCTGTTCGATCTGTGCTCGGGTTTCGTCTATTCGCAGATTCTGCTCGCCAGCGTCCGCCTCGACCTGTTCACCAAATTGTCCGGCGGGCCGCGCTCGACGGCCGCGCTGGCGGAAGACCTCGGCCTGTCCGTCGACGCCACCCAGCGTCTGCTGCGCGCCACCACCAGCCTGAAGCTCACCGACGAGCTTGAAGGCGAGCGCTACACGCTCGGCGAACTCGGCGCGGCCATGCTCGCCAATCCCGCCATCGCCGCCTTCGTCGAACACCACGCCCTGCTCTACAAGGATCTCACCGATCCCGTCGAATTGCTGAAAGGCAAGGCGCAGACCGAGCTGTCGGGCTTCTGGCCCTACGCCAAGCCGGGCGAAGACGCCGCGCCGCCGGAGACCTATGCCCGCTACAGCGAGCTGATGTCGCAGTCGCAGACCCTGATCGCCGACGACATTCTCGACGCCTTCCAGCCCTCGACGCCGCGCAGCTGGCTCGACCTCGGCGGCGGCGAAGGCGTGTTCGCGGCGGCGCTCGGCGAATTCGCGCCGCAGATCGAAGTCACGATGATGGACCTGCCGCCGGTCGCGGCGCGCGCCCGCGTCGCCCTGCAGACTCGCGGCATGTTGTCGCGGGTCAACGTGCTTGAGGGCGACTTCTTCAAGGATCCGCTGCCGCAGGGCTCCTCGGTGGTGTCGCTGATCCGCATCCTGCACGATCACGACGACGACCAGGTCCGCGCGCTGCTGGCGAAAATCCATGCGGCGACCGAGCCCGGCGCCACCCTGCTGATCGCCGAGCCCATGGCGGGCGGCCGCGGCGCCGATCGCGTCGCCGACGCCTATTTCAACTTCTACCTGCTCGCCATGGGTCGGGGACGCGGGCGTTCCGTGAAGGAACTCACGGATTTGCTGACGGCGGCCGGCTTTGCCGACATTCGTCCGCTGGAATCGCGTCGTCCGATGCTGGCCAGCATTCTCGTCGCGCAGCGCGTGTAAATTTTACTTGACGGATTGGACTGTCGGATTAATCTGACGCCCGCTACGTTCAAGAGAGAAACACTAGGGGTCTCCGGCACATGGAAACCGTCGCCGTTGTCATGGAAGAGCCTCGACGCCTTTCATTGGCGTCGCTCGTCCTCGACGAGCCGGGGCCGGCCGATGTCGTCGTGGAGACCCTTTGGTCCGGCGTCAGCGCCGGCACCGAAAAGCTGCTGTATACGGGGCGCATGCCGACCTTCCCGGGAATGGGCTATCCGCTTGTTCCCGGCTACGAATCGGTTGGCCGCGTCATCCAGGCCGGCCCGTACTCCGGCCTTGCCGTCGGCGCCAATGTGTTCGTTCCCGGCGCGCATTGCTTCGGCAAGGTGAGTTCGGTTCATGGCGGCACGGCTTCGCGCCTTGTCGTCGCTGGCGCTCGCACCGCCCAAATCGATCCCGCGCTCGGCGAACGCGGCGTGCTGCTGGCGCTCGCCGCCACCGCCCTCCACGCGGTCAATGTCGCCGACGCTGCCGGCGAAGCGCTTGTCGTCGGTCACGGCGCCCTGGGCCGCCTGATCGCCCGCATTCTGGTTGCGCGCGGCGTCGCGCCGATGGTTTGGGAAACCAACCCGATCCGCGCCACGGGCGCGCAGGGCTACACGGTGCTCGCGCCCGACGCCGATCCCCGCCGCGACTACAAGCACATCGTCGATGTGAGCGGCGACACCAAAGTTCTGGATTCGCTGATCCAGCGTCTGGCGCCGCGCGGCCGCATCACGCTCGCCGGTTTTTACGACGCGATCAATTTCGCCTTCCCGCCGGCTTTCATGCGCGAAGCGGAGTTCAGAATTTCGGCGCAATGGGCGCCTGGCGATCTCGGCGCGACGGTCGCCCTCGTCGAAAGCGGCAAGCTGTCGCTCGACGGTTTGATTACCCACAAGCGGAATGCGCGCGAGGCTGCGGAAGCCTATCCCGTCGCTTTCGAAGATCCGGCTTGCGTCAAAATGGTCCTCGACTGGAGCGCGTTATGATCAGTTTCCTGAGCGAGGCCGAAATGAATGGTGAAACCGTGACGACCCCTGGCAAGAAGGCCACGCAGATCATCGCGATCTACGGCAAGGGCGGCATCGGCAAAAGTTTTACGCTCGCCAACCTGTCCTACATGATGGCGCAGCAGGGCAAAAAAGTCCTCCTGATCGGCTGCGATCCCAAGAGCGACACCACCTCGCTGCTGTTCGGCGGCAAGGCCTGCCCGACCATCATCGAGACGGCGTCGCGCAAGAAGGCCGCCGGCGAGAATGTCGAAATCGGCGACATCTGCTTCAAGCGCGATGGCGTCTACGCCATGGAGCTGGGCGGCCCCGAGGTCGGTCGCGGTTGCGGCGGACGCGGCATCATCCATGGTTTCGAAACGCTGGAAAAACTCGGCTTCCACGAGTGGGGTTTTGATTTCGTCCTGCTCGACTTCCTCGGCGACGTGGTCTGCGGCGGCTTCGGCCTGCCGATCGCCCGCGACATGTGCCAGAAGGTGATCCTGGTCGGCTCGAACGACCTGCAATCGCTTTACGTCGTCAACAACGTCTGCTCGGCGGTCGAATATTTCCGCAAGCTCGGCGGCAATGTCGGCGTCGGCGGTCTGGTGATCAACAAGGACGACGGCACCGGCGAGGCCCAGGCCTTCGCCAAGGCGGCGGGCATTCCGATCCTCGCCGAAATCCCGGCCGACGAAGACATCCGCCGCAAGAGCGCGGCCTATCAAATCATCGGCAAGCCCGATGGCCGCTGGGGCCCCCTGTTCGAGACTTTGGCCTCGGCCGTGGCGGATTCGATCCCGAACCGCCCCAAGCCCCTCTCCCAGGACGAACTGCTGTCGCTGTTCAAGAGCGATGCGGTCGGCCGCGATTACGTCCTCGAGCCCGCCACCGCGGAAGACCTGTTCGGCACGTCGCGTGTCGCCAAGCCTTCCCTTGAAGTCGTGTACGACGAGTAATGGCCATGACGCTCGACACCCCCAACACGCCCAATGCGAACGACGCGCCCCGCGCGGCCGGCGCTGTCGGCGTGGATGGACTGGGCTGCCACGCCGGTCGCGAAGTGATGCAGGAAGCTGCGCGCAAATCCGGCGCCGGCGAGACCCTCGCCCGCTACGCCAAGGACTATCCCGCCGGCCCGCACGACCAGCCGCAGAGCATGTGCCCGGCCTTCGGGTCGCTGCGCGTCGGCCTGCGCATGCGCCGCACCGCGACCGTGCTGTCGGGCTCGGCCTGCTGCGTCTACGGCCTGACCTTCATCTCGCATTTTTACGGCGCGCGCCGCTCGGTCGGCTATGTCCCGTTCGATTCGGAAACGCTGGTCACCGGAAAGCTGTTCGAGGACATTCGCGAATCCGTCCACACCCTCGCCGATCCCGAAAAAGTCGACGCGGTCGTGGTGATCAACCTCTGCGTTCCCACGGCGTCGGGCGTGCCGCTGCGGCTGCTGCCGCGCGAGATCAACGGCGTGCGCATCATCGGCATTGACGTGCCCGGCTTCGGCGTCCCCACGCATGCGGAAGCCAAGGACGTGCTTGCCGGCGCGATGCTGGCCTACGCCCGTCAGGAAGCCGAACAAGGCCCGGTGCAGGCGCCGCGCACCCCGCGTGCGCAAGAACCAACCATCACGCTGCTCGGCGAAATGTTCCCGGTCGATCCCATCCAGATCGGCGGCATGTTGAAGCCGCTCGGCCTCGCCGTCGGCCCGGTCGTTCCGACCCGCGAATGGCGCGAACTCTATGGCGCTCTCGACTGCGCCGCCGTCGCCGCGATCCATCCGCATTACACCGCCTCGATCCGCGAATTCGAAAACGCGGGACGTCCGATCATCGGCTCGGCGCCGGTGGGCGTCGACGGAACCGCCGACTGGCTCGACGACGTCGCCAGGGTTTGCAATGTCAGCGCGGAAAAACTCGACGCCGCCAAGGCCGCCCTGCTCCCCGCGATTCGCGGCGCCCTCGCCGGCGCGCCGATCAAGGGCCGCATCACGCTGTCGGGCTATGAAGGCTCCGAACTGATCGCCGCGCGCCTGCTGGTCGAAAGCGGCGCGGATCTGCGCTATGTCGGCACCGCGACGCCGCGCACGCCCTGGTCCGAGCGCGACCGCGAATGGCTGGAATCCAAGGGCGTCGAAGTCCGCTTCCGCGCCACTATGGAAGACGACGTCGCCGCCATGGACGAATACCAGCCGGACCTCGCCATTGGCACGACGCCGGTGGTCCAGGCGGCGAAGAGCCGCTCGACTCCCGGCCTCTATTTTACGAACCTGATTTCGGCGCGTCCGCTGATGGGCGCGGCCGGCGCGGGTTCGGTCGCCGCGACGCTCAACGCCGCCATCGGCAATCGCGCCCGCTTCACCGAGATGACGGATTTCTTCGCCGGCGTCGGCGAAGGCGCGACCGGCGGCATCTGGCCCTCCATCAAGAAGGAGGCGCGCTGATGTTCGTGCTCGACCATGATCGCGCCGGCGGCTATTGGGGCGCCGTCTACGTCTTCACCGCGGTGAAGGGGTTGCAAGTCGTCATCGACGGCCCCGTCGGCTGCCAGAACCTGCCGATCACTTCGGTGCTGCATTACACCGACGCGCTGCCTCCGGAAGAACTTCCCATCGTCGTCACCGGCCTGGGCGAAGCCGAACTCGGCCAGCACGGCACCGAAGCCGCGATGTCGCGTGCGCATAAAACGCTCGATCCGAAACAGCCGAGCGTCGTCGTCACCGGCTCGATCGCCGAGATGATCGGCGGCGGCGTCACGCCGGAAGGTTCGGGTCTGCAACGCTTCCTGCCGCGCACGATCGACGAGGACCAGTGGCAATGCGCCAATCGCGCGCTGCTGTGGCTGTGGAACGAGTACGGCGTCAAGAAAGCGAAAGCCGTGAAGGCGAAAGCCAAAGCGGAAGGCGCCAAGCCGAAAATCAACATCATTGGCCCGAGCTACGGCGTGTTCAACATGCCGTCCGACCTCGCCGAAATCATCCGGCTGGTCGAAGGCGTCGGCGCCGAAGTCAATCTGGTGTTCCCGCTCGGGACGCATCTCAACGACATTCCCAAACTCGCGCAGGCCGATGTCAACATCTGCATGTATCGCGAGTTCGGCCGCGCGCTCTGCGAAGCCTTGGACAAGCCGTATCTGCAAGCCCCGATCGGCATGCATGCGACCACCAAATTTTTGCGCGCGCTCGGCCAGCTCACCGGCCTTGACCCCGAGCCCTTCATCGAGCGCGAGCGCCATACGACGCTGAAGCCGATCTGGGATCTGTGGCGCTCGGTGACGCAGGACTTTTTCGCCACCGCCTCGTTCGGCATCGCCGCCAACGAAACCTACGCGCGCGGCGTGAAGAAGTTTTTGGGCGACGAGCTCGGCCTGCCCTGCTCTTTCGCGGTGGCGCGCAAGCCCGGCGAGAAGACCGACAACGCCGCGCTGCGCGACCAGCTGAAAGCGCGTCCGCCGCTGGTCGTGTTCGGCAGCTATAACGAGCGCATGTATCTGGCCGACGCCGGATCGCGCGCCGCCTACATCCCGGCTTCGTTCCCCGGAACGGTCATTCGGCGGCACACCGGCACGCCCTTCATGGGCTATTCCGGCGCCACCTATCTCGTGCAGGAAGTCTGCAATGCGCTGTTTGACGCATTGTTCCACATCCTGCCGCTCGCGAGCGACATGGACCGCGTCGATGCGACGCCGTCCCGCCTGCATCGCGAACTCGAATGGAGCGCCGAGGCGAAAGCCCGCCTCGACGAACTCGTCGAAGCCGCGCCGCTGGTGGCGCGTATTTCGGCGGCGAAGCGCTTGCGCGACGCCGCGGAACGGGAAGCTCGGCGCGCAGGCGAGACGCAGGTCAATTTGTCGCGCCTCGAACGCGCAAAGGAACTCGCGAACTGATGCCGTAAGGCTTAGGCTCGCACCAGTTGGAGACGGTCCATGAAAATGGCGATCAACACGGTCACTGCAAGAAACGAGTACGATCTCGCCTGGCGTTTGTTCGGCGGATTTCTGCTCGCTGTTCTGGTGACGGCTGGCGCCTTGAAGGCGGCCTTCACCTGGTTATTCACAGATCGGAACTGCGCGGCGCCGAGGAGCCGGTCCTGGCTCGCGGATGCGCGTTCTCAAGCGTCAATCGCAACGTCGTACGCCCATATGGCGAAGTCGATGTTGCAGTCATCCAGACGGGACAACCGTCAGGAACGCCAGTCGAGCCTCTAACGAGTCTCGACGAATTATGGGCCGCGTAAGGCGTACGCGGTAACCTGTAAGGAGGTCAAAAATGGCCGAAGACAGATCATCCCTGTCCGGAGTGTCGGATGCGGAGGCCAAGGAATTCCACGCCTTGTTCGTCTCCAGCTTCACGGCTTTTATCGTGATCGCTGTTCTCGCGCACGTTCTCGCTTGGGCGTGGCGTCCGTGGATCCCTGGCCCGAAGGGCTGGGCTCTGCTCGACAGCGTCACCGCCGCTGTTTCGATGATCGGCTAAGAGGAGAAGCTCAACATGTACAAACTTTGGCTGCTCTTCGATCCCCGCCGCACCCTGGTCGCCCTCTCGGCTTTCCTGTTCGTGCTCGGTCTGATCATTCACTTCATCTGCCTCAGCACCGACCGCTTCAACTGGCTGGAAGGCAAGCCGGCGGTTCGGGCCGCGATCGAGACCTCCGTCTCGCTCGGCTGAGCATTCGATCAGCGGGAATCGCCCGCGGCGCGGACGGGCGCTTAAGCGTCCGTCCGCACTCTGAAACCTTCACGTCGTTTGGGGAGCGCCGGCCATGGCGATGCTCAACTTTGAAAAAAAATACCGCGTGCGGGGCGGCACGCTCCTAGGCGGAGACCTGTTCGACTTCTGGGTCGGACCCTTCTACGTCGGGTTCTTTGGCGTCACCACGCTGATCTTCACCGTCCTGGGTGTTTCCATGATCGCCTACGGGACGGCGATGGATCACGTCTGGAACATTCTGCAAATCAACATCGCGCCTCCAGACCTCAAATACGGCCTGGGACTGGCGCCTCTGAAAGAGGGCGGCATCTGGCAGATCGTCACCGTCTGCGCGCTCGGCGCCTTTGGCTCCTGGGCTCTCCGCGAGGTGGAAATCTGTCGCAAGCTCGGCATCGGCTATCATGTTCCGATCGCCTTCGGCTTCGCGATCTTCGCCTACACGACCCTGGTCGTGTTCCGTCCGGTCCTGATGGGCGCCTGGGGCTACGGATTCCCGTATGGCATTCTCAGTCACCTCGATTGGGTGTCCAACACGGGCTATCAGTACCTGCACTTCCATTATAACCCGGCGCATATGCTGGCGATCACCTTCTTCTTCACGAACTGCCTTGCTCTCGCGATGCATGGCGCCGTGATCGTGTCGGCCGCCAACCCGCGCAAGGGAGTGAAGGTGCGTCAGACCGAGTACGAAGACTGGTTCTTCCGCGACGTCGTCGGCTATTCCATCGGCACCCTCGGCATCCACCGCCTCGGCATGTTCCTGGCCGTTTCCGCCGCCTTCTGGAGCGCGATCTGCATCCTGATCAGCGGCCCGTTCTGGACCAAGGGTTGGCCCGAATGGTGGAATTGGTGGCTCAACCTGCCGATTTGGCGCTAACGTCTAGGAGGCGCACGTGGCTTTTTACGAGAACGTCTTCACTCAAGTGCAAGTCCAGCCCAAACACCCGGAGACGGGCGAGGGCGTGGGCGACGCCAACCTGGCGCGCGAGCGCTTTGGCACGCCGATCCTGTCCTATTGGGCCGGCTTCATCGGCAATGCGCAGATCGGTCCGATCTATCTCGGTGGCCTCGGCATCGCTTCGGTGCTCTGCGGATTCATCGCGATCGAAATCATCGGCCTCAACATGCTCGCTTCCGTGCATTGGAGTCCGATCGAGTTCATGCGCCAGCTCCCGTGGCTGGCCCTTGAACCCCCGCTGCCCAAACACGGCATCAAGGCTTTCCCGCCGCTGGCGGAAGGCGGTTGGTGGCTGATGGCGGGCTTCTTCCTGACCATGTCCATGCTGCTCTGGACGGCGCGCGTTTACCGCCGCGCGGTTCAACTGGGCCTCAGCACGCACATGGCCTGGGCGTTCCTGTCGGCGATCTGGCTGTTCCTGTGCATGGGCTTCTTCCAGCCTCTGCTTCTCGGCCGGTTCAGCGAGGGCGTTCCGTTCGGCATCTTCCCGCACCTGGACTGGACCGCGGCCTTCTCCCTGCGCTACGGCAACCTGTACTACAACCCCTTCCACATGCTCTCGATTGCGTTCCTGTACGGCGCGGCTCTGCTGTTCGCCATGCATGGCGCGACGATCCTGTCGGTCGGTCGGTACGGCGGCGAGCGTGAGGTGGAGCAGATCGTCTATCGCGGCACGGCTGCGGAACGCGCTGCTTTGTTCTGGCGCTGGACCATGGGCTACAACGCCTCCATGGAATCCATCCATCGCTGGGGCTGGTGGTGTGCGGTTCTGTGCCCGCTGACCGGCGGCATCGGCATCCTGCTCTCCGGCACCGTGGTCGACAACTGGTATCTCTGGGCTGTTCAGCACAACATCGCCCCGGCCTACCCGCATGTCTTCCCGGCGACAGTTGACCCGGCAGCGACGGGAGTCCCGCAATGAAAACCACTGCTCTGCTCCTCGGTGGCGTCGCCACCGCGCTGATCGGCACAGCGCTGATCTTCACTCCGGGGTGGAACCTCCACAAGGTCCATACCGTCCAGACCGGCTTCCGCGGCCTGTCTGTGGGTGAAATGTCGACCGTCAAGACCGACGCGCTGCGCAAGGCGGCCAACGCCCTGCCCGACGCGATCGATCCGGCGGAAGCCGGCGGCAAGAAGGCGACCGAAGTCTACAAGAACGTGCAAGTTCTGACGGACCTCAGCGCCGCGCAGCTTGATCGCGTCATGCTGGGCTTTGCGGCCTGGGTGGGCGGCGACAACGGCTGCAACACCTGCCACAACCCTGACAATCTCGCCGACGACTCGCTCTATCAGAAGAGAGTCGCCCGGCAGATGATCAAGATGACCCGGCACATCAACAAGGATTGGCAGCCTCACGTCCTGCAGACGGGCGTGACCTGCTACACCTGCCACCGCGGTCAACCGGTGCCGAAGGGCGTCTGGTACAACCCGGCTCCGGCGACTGCGGGCGCGGCCACCAACAACCGCGGCTTCGGTCACCCCGCCGGCGCGGCCAACGGCTATACGGCCATGACCACGGTGCCGTTCGCCGGCATTCTCGACGGCAAGGAACCGGTCCGCTTCCAGCAGCTGAACGCTCTGGTCGCCGGCCCCGGCCCCTCGATCCAGACCACCGAGAAGACCTACTCGTTGATGATGGCGATCTCCTACGGGCTCGGCGTCAACTGCACCTACTGCCACAGCTCGCGTGTGTTCTGGAGCTGGTCGGAGGGCAACCCGCTCCGCGTCAACGCGTGGCAGGGCATCAACATGGTCAAGGACCTCAACGCCAACTTCCTGGCGCCCCTGCAGGCCGAATGGCCGAAGGACCGCCTGGGACCGACGGGCGACGGTCCGAAGCTCTACTGCATGACCTGTCACCAGGGCGCGCCCAAGCCTCTGCTCGGCGCCCAGCTGGCGAAGGACTGGACGGAGCTCGGCGGCGTCGCCGCCAAGTAAGCGAAAACAAGACGCGGCGGTTGCGCAAACCGCCGCGTTCATTTTATAAGGCAGGCCGCAGGGCGCTCGGGGGACGCCTCCGTTACGGGATTGTCTCATCTGGATCACACGCGCGCCAAGGATGTCCAAGTGCTGTTAAACGGAAATGGTTCGACCGAGATCGAGCCTGCTGCCGCTCTCCGAACCGACCGCCCCGCCGCAGCCCCCGCACAAGCGCCGGCGCGCCAATCTGCAGACCTTTCCGAAGGCGCGGGCAAAATTCCCGCCTATCTCACCAAACATTATTGGTGGGCCTATGTGCACCCGAAGGCCGTGTGGTTCTTCGAACGGCAATGGCTCGTCGACGCTATCCTCTGGGGCAATTATAATCAGTTGCGCGACGCCGCGCTCGACAAGCTCGGCGCGATCCTGCCCGGTTCGACGCTGCAGGTCGCCAGCGCCTATGGCGATTTCACCCCCGCGCTCGCCGCGCGCGCCGCCGCCGGCAAGGGCGAAGTCGATGTGATCGACGTGCTGCCGATCCAGCTCGAGAACCTGAAGCAGAAGCTCGCCCCCAACGCGCCGGTGCGCCTGGCGACGATGGATTCGGCCGCGCTGACCTTTGCCGACGCCCGCTTCGATCGCGCCGTGCTGTTCTTCCTGCTCCACGAAATGCCCGAGGAGTGGCGGCGGCGCACACTCGCCGAGACGCTGCGCGTGGTGCGGCCCGGCGGCCGCGTCGTGATCATCGAATATGCCCGCCCCGCCGCCTGGAACCCGATGCGCTACCTGTTCGCGCCGATCCTCTCCGTGCTCGAGCCTTTCGCGCTCGAAGTCTGGATGCACGACCTCCGCGAGTTCCTGCCGGCTGGCGCGAAAATCGCCAATTTCGAGCGCCGCACCTTTTTTGGCGGCCTCTATCAGCTCGTCAGTTTCGAGCTGAAGTAGCGGACGGCTCCGCTTGACAGAAAGAGAACGTTTGGCGAACATGTCGCCATGCGTCTCGACCTCCGCCAAAAGCTCGCCATACTCGCCGACGCCGCCAAATATGACGCCTCCTGCGCCTCGAGCGGCGGCCAGAGGCGCGATTCCCTGGGAATGGGCAAGGGCGTGGGCTCCGTCACCGGCGCCGGCATCTGCCATTCCTTCACGCCGGACGGCCGCTGCGTTTCGCTGCTGAAAATTCTGCTGACCAATTATTGCATGTACGATTGCGCGTTCTGCGTGAACCGCGTGTCGTCCAATGTGCGCCGCGCCCGATTCACGCCCGCCGAAGCCGCACAGCTCACCGTGGACTTTTATCGGCGCAATTACATCGAAGGCCTGTTCCTGTCGTCCGGGATCATACGCTCGCCCGACGCCACGATGGAACAATTGATTGAGACCGCGCGGCTGCTGCGCGAGGACCACGCCTTTCACGGCTACATTCATCTGAAGACCATCGCCGACGCCGACCCCGCGCTGATTTCGCGCGCGGGCGAACTCGCCGACCGCCTCTCAGTCAATGTCGAGCTGCCGCAAGAGGCGAGCCTGAAGGCGCTGGCGCCGGAAAAGCGCCTGTCCACGATCCGCAAGAGCATGGCGACCATTCGCGGCGAGATCGACGACCACGCGCACGACAAGACTGTGCGTAAAAAACGGTTCGCCACCGGCCAGTCGACGCAGATGATCGTCGGCGCCGATTCCGCCGACGACGCCACGATCCTGCGCACCAGCGCCGCGCTTTATGGCGGCTATCGCCTGCGCCGGGTCTATTACTCCGCCTTTTCGCCGATTCCCGACGCCTCCGCCGTCCTGCCCGTGCGCGCGCCGCCGCTGCAGCGCGAGCACCGGCTCTATCAGGCCGACTGGCTGCTGAGAAACTACGGTTTTGACATTGAGGAGCTGGCCGAGGCGACCGACGACGGCATGCTCGACCTCGATCTCGATCCGAAGACAAGCTGGGCGTTGAAGAACCGCGCGCTGTTCCCGGTCGACATCAACCGCGCCCCCCGCGAAATGCTGCTGCGCATTCCCGGCCTCGGCGTGCGCGTCGCCGATCGGGTGATCGCGGCGCGCCGCCACGGCGCGCTGCGCCTTGATGACATTTCGCGTCTCGCCAGCAGTTTGCGAAAGATCCTGCCCTTCATCACCACGCCCGACTGGTCCCCGGGTTCGACGCTGGATTCAGAAGGCTTGAAGCAGAAGCTGCGGCCGCCGCCGCGGCAGCTGGAGCTGTTTTCATGCGCGTGATCGCGCTGGAGCGCCCCGACGATGCCGACGCCTTTTTCGAACATGCCGCCGCCCTGCTCGCGGAAGGAATTTCGCCAGAGCACGTGTCCTGGAGCGTAGGCGACTCCGCCGATCTCTTCGGCGCCGCCATTCCGGCGCCGCGGGCAAAATGGCGCGGCGAAAAATTGTTCGCCGCAGCCCTGCTGCACCGCGCCGCCCATCGCTTTGCGCTGGTTTATCGCGCGTTGTGGCGCACGGACGGGGACAAAGCCTGGCTCGACAATCCCGCGGAGTCCGACCTTTGCTCTTTACGAAAACTCGAAGGCGAGGTGCGGCGCGACATCCACAAAATGCGCGCGCTGGTGCGCTTTCGCGAAATCCCCGACGGCTACGGCGCGCGCTTCATCGCCTGGTACGAACCCGGCCATTTCACCCTGCGCGCCAATGCCGATTTTTTCGTCCACCGCTTCGCCGACATGCGCTGGTCGATCGTGACGCCCGATCTGTCCGCGCATTACGACGGCGAAATCCGCTTCGCGCCCGGCGGCAGCCGCCGCGATGTCCCGGCGGAGGACGCCCGCGACGAGGACTGGCGCACCTATTACGCCGCGATCTTCAATCCGGCGCGGCTCAATCTCGCCGTGATGCAATCGCATCTGCCGAAAAAATTCTGGCGTAACCTGCCCGAAGCCCAGGCGATCCCGGCGCTCGCCCGCGCCGCACAGACCCGCGCCCAGACGATGATCGCCGCGCCGCCCACCGCGCCGCGTGTCGCGCGCGCCCCCGCGCGCGCCCAAACGACCGCAACCGGCCTCGCCGACCTGCGGGCGCAACTCGCGTCCTGCGAAAAATGCCCCCTGCACCGCGAGGCGACGCAGGTCGTCTGCGGCGCCGGGCCAAGCAACGCCGCGCTGATGATCGTCGCGGAGCAACCGGGCGACCACGAAGACCTTTGCGGCGCCCCGCTGGTCGGCCCGGCCGGCAAGATTTTCGACGAGGCCCTGCGCCGCATCGGCTGCGACCGCAAAACGATCTACGTCACCAATGCGGTCAAACATTTCAAATTCACGCTCAAGGGCCAGCGCCGCATCCACGCCAAGCCGAGCGCCGGCGAAATCGACATTTGTTCCTGGTGGCTGCATCGCGAAATCGAGCAGGTGCGGCCAAAACTCATCGTCGCCATGGGCGCATCGGCGCTACGCGCCCTGACCGGCCAAAGTTTTTCGGTGTGCGACAGCCGAGGCAAGATTTTGGACTTGGGGGAAAGCCGCATTCTGACGACAACCCACCCAGCCTATCTGCTGCGCCTCCAGGACGAGCAGCAAAAGCGGCAAGCCTGGCGCGCCTTCCTCGACGATCTCGCCCAAGCCCACGCCATGGCGTGCGCGTAAAGAAAAGTTACTGCGCCGCCTCCAACCCGCCGCCGCGCGAAAACTCCATACGGTCGATCCGCTCGCCGCTGCGGGCGATCTTTTCCGTCGAGGTGAGGATAGCCGAAATATCCTCCTGCGCCTGCCGGAAATGGCCGTCGAGTTTTTCCACGCGCGTCCGCAGTCGCACAACATCTTCGACCAGACGGCGCGTTTCCGCCTGGATCACATGCGCCTGGTCCCGCACCTGCGCGTCGCGCACCAGCGACTGCAGCACCTGCACCGCCATCAGCAGCAGCGACGGCGACACGATCAGCACCCGCGCCCGATGCGCCCGCTGGATCACATCGTCAAAATGCTCGTGCAGTTCGGCGAACAGGCTTTCGGAGGGCACGAACAGAATGACCACGTCCTGGGTCTCGCCGGGCAGCAGATAGCGCTCTGACACATCCTTGACGTGTTTCAGCATATCGCCGCGCGCCCGCGCCATCGCGATCCTCCGCCCCGCCGGGTCGCGCGCCTCCTTCAGCGCATTGAACGCCTCCAGCGGAAATTTGGCGTCGACCGCCAGAACCTTGTCGTCCCCCGGCAATTTCAGCGCGCAATCCGGCCGCACGCCGGTCGAGAGCGTGTATTGAAACGCATAGGAATTCGGCGGCAGGGCGTCGCGGATGATCGCCTCCATCCGCCCCTGGCCAAAGGCGCCGCGCAATTGCTTGTTGGCGAGCACGTCGCGGAACCCGGCGATCTCCTCGGTGAGATGGGACATGCGCGCTTGCGCCGCATCGATCACGGCAAGACGTTCGTTCAGCGCGCTCAGATTTCCCAGGGTCGCCCGCGCGGAAACCTCCAGCCTCTCATTGACGCGATGAGCGGAGCGGTCGAGCTTTTCGCTGACCACGCGGGCGAAATCCATCTGCCGCCCGCCAAGAATTTCCGCCAGCGTCTGCATGCGCCCGGCCATTTCGGCGTGCGAATGCGCCAGCGCCGCCATTTGCGCGTCAATGTCGCGCCGCCCGCCGCGGGCGATCAAAACCAGCACGAACAGCACCAGCAAGGCGCCGCTCGCCGCCGCCAGCTCCACGGGCGTGACCGGATAAGACATGATCAGGAAGAGTGGCGCATCGCCCATGAACGTCATCGCAACAAAACACCGAACAAAATAAGAACACAAATGATCTTCGATGTAAACGCATTTGACGGCTTGCCCGGCGTCTCTTATCTGAAAAGCAAGCTCGAAAGGTTTTGTTCGTCATGGCGCTCCGTCCCATTCTCTGTCTGCCCGACCCCCGCCTGCGCGCGACCAGCGAAAACGTCGGCGTCGTCGACGACGAGGTGCGCGCGCTGATGGACGATATGCTCGACACCATGTATGCGGCGCCCGGCATCGGCCTCGCCGCCATCCAGATCGGCGTGCCCAAGCGGGTGCTGGTGATCGACCTCGCCAAAAAGGGCGAGCTCCCGACGCCGCTGTTCGTCGCCGATCCCGAAATCATCGAGAAATCCGAAGAGCTTTCGACCTACGAGGAAGGCTGTCTGTCCCTCCCCGAGTATTTTGAGGACGTGCAACGCCCGGCGCGGGTCAAGGTGCGCTATCTCGACCGCAACAACGAGCGCCAGGAAATCGAGGCGACGGGCCTGCTCGCCACCTGCCTGCAGCACGAGATGGACCATCTCGACGGCAAGCTGTTCATCGACCATCTGTCGCGGCTGAAGCGCGACCGCGCCGAAAAGAAGTTTGCGAAAGCGGCCCGCCTCGGCGAACCTCTCGCCCCGCGTGGCCCTGAAATCCGCGAAAAGGTCTGATGCGCGTCGTTTTCATGGGCACGCCGGAGTTTTCTCTGGCGCCGCTCCACGAAATTTTTGACCGAGGCCACGAGATCGTCGCGGTCTATACCCGCGCGCCCAAACCGGCGGGACGGCGCGGTCTTGAGCTGACCCCGTCCCCGGTCCATGCGGCGGCCGAAAAACGCGGCATTGAAGTCCGCACGCCCAAGAATTTTCGCGACCCCGAAGAGGTCGAGGCGTTCCGCGCCCTCAACGCCGATGTCGCCGTCGTCGTCGCCTACGGCCTGATCCTGCCCAAATCCGTGCTGGACGCGCCCAAGCACGGCTGCCTCAATCTCCACGCCTCGCTGTTGCCGCGCTGGCGCGGCGCCGCGCCGATCCAGCGCGCGATCATGGCGGGCGACGCCGAGACCGGCGTCGAGGTCATGCAGATGGAGGAAGGTCTTGATACCGGCCCCATCGGCATGACAGCAAAGCTGGCGATCACCGAAAACATGACCGCCGGCGAGGCCCACGACCAGCTTTCGGCCCTGGCGGGCGGCCTGATCGGCCGCGCGCTCGCAGCGCTCGAGGCGGGCGAGCTGACATTCACGCCCCAAGCCGAAGACGGCGTGCTCTACGCCAAGAAAATCGACAAGGCGGAAGCGCGCCTGGATTTCACAAAACCCGCCGCCGAGCTTCACAACGTCATTCGCGGCCTGTCCCCGTTCCCCGGCGCCTATTTCGAGGCCGATTTCGGCAAGGGTTTTGAGCGGGTCAAAATTTTGAAGTCCGCCCTTACAAAAGGCTCAGGCGCGCCGGGCGAAATTCTCGACGCGGCGCCAACCATCGCCTGCGGCTCAGGGGCCCTCAAATTGGTGGAAGTGCAGCGCGCCGGTCGCGGCGTGGTTTCCGGCGAGGAATTTGCGCGGGGCGCGAAGCTTGCGGCGGGCGCGAAAAAAATCCTCGCCTGACATGCCGCGCTACAAGCTCACCATCGAATATGACGGGACCGACTATGTGGGCTGGCAGAGGCAAGCCAATGGTCTGTCAGTGCAGGAAGTCATCGAAACCGGCCTGAAAAAGATCGATCCCGGCCCCGGCGGCCTGCGCGGCGCTGGCCGTACCGACGCCGGCGTCCACGCCAGCGCCCAGGTCGGCCATGTCGATCTGATCAAGGACTGGCGCGGCGACAAGCTGCGCGAGGCGCTGAACGCGCAGATGCGGCCGGAAAAGGTCGCCATCCTGTTCGCCGAGCAAGTGGCGGACGATTTCGACGCGCGCTTTTCCGCGACCAAGCGGCATTATCTCTATCGCATCGTCAATCGCCGCGCCCCCCTCACCTATGATTTTGGCCGCGCCTGGCTGGTCAAGCGCAAGCTCGACGCCGACGCCATGCACCATGCCGCGCAAGTCCTGGTCGGCCGGCACGATTTTTCCACCTTTCGTGACGCCGACTGCCAGGCGGAAAACCCGGTGCGCACGCTTGAAAAACTGAACGTCTCGCGCGTCGGCGACGAAATCCACGTCTACGCCTCGGCCCGCGCCTTCCTGCACCGGCAGGTGCGCTCCATGGTCGGCTCGCTGGAGCATGTCGGCTCCGGCAAATGGAGCGCCCGCGACCTCCAGGCGGCGCTGGAAAGCTGCGACCGCGCCCGCTGCGGCCAGGTGGCGCCGGCGACCGGTCTTTACCTCATTGGCGTGGATTACTGAACATGCGCTTTGCCGTCGCCTTGCTCGCCCTGATCTCCACCTCCGCCGCCGCCGAACCGCTGAAATGGTATGTGGTGCTGGGCTCGTTCGCCGTGGACAACGACGGCGACCAGGCCGCGGCCGGCTTACGCGACAAAGTCGCGCGCTGCGGCATCGACGCGAGCACGGAATATACCGTCAAAATGCGCGGCCTCCGCCCCGGCTATGTCGCCACCTTCACCGGGCCTTTCCCCGACAAGCGCGCCGCCGAACGCAACCTCGCCTTGGCCAAGAGCTGCGTTCCCGACGCTTATCTCAAACAGGCGGAACAGGGCGGCGAATAGGATTGATCCCACGGCCCGGCTTGCGCATGGTGTCTCCCGGCATCGGGAGATTCGGGCGCATGCGGGAAATCGTCTTTGATACGGAAACCACGGGTCTGAGCCCGGAGACCGGCGACCGCGTCATCGAAATCGCCGCCGTGGAGCTCGACGACTTCAAGCTCACCGAGCGCTATTTCCACGTCTACATCAATCCCGAGCGTGAAATCCCCGCCGGCGCCATCGACGTGCACGGCATCACCAACGAATTCATCGCGGACAAGCCGAAATTCGCCGAAGTGGTCGAGGGTTTCCTGGACTTCATCGGCGACGCGCCGCTGGTCGCCCACAATGCCGAATTCGACTTCCGCTTCCTCAACGCCGAATTGAAGCGCCTGGGAAAGCCGCCGCTCGATCCCGCGCGCATGGTCGACACGCTGGCGATCGCCCGCAGCCGCCATCCCGGCGCCCCGGCCTCGCTCGACGCTTTGTGCAAACGCTACGGCATCGACCTCAGCAAGCGCACCAAGCACGGCGCGTTGATCGACTCGGAAATTCTGGCGGAACTTTATGTCGAACTCAAAGGCGGCAAGCAAAGCTCGCTCAGCCTGCAAGTGGTCAGCGTCGCCAGAGAAAGGGTGGCGCGCGCCGCGCCGACCTCCGTGCGCAAGGAGGAGATTCGCCTCGTCACCGAAGCCGACATCGAGCGGCACCACGCCTATTTCGAAAAGGCCTGGAAAGAAGGGTTTTGGGCCAAATTCGCGGAAGATTCCCTCGCCCCGCTTCAGCGGGGAGAGGGTTAGGGGCGCGAGCCTCGGCGCCGTCCGGAAAGCCCGTTCTCCCCCACAAGCGGCGAAATGGCGCTATTCCACCTTTTCGCCGGGATAAACGCCCCAAAGGTCGTTCTGCTGGATAAACCCGTCAAAGCCCGGCCCATTCACCCGGCACCAGCCCTCGTCGCATTTCTTCACATGGGCGACCACGCCCGGCGACAGTTTCGCCGTGATCGCGGCCTCCTTGTCCGGCTTGGCGCGCAGCGGCAGCGGCGGCGCGTCCTTCTTCCACGGCTGCACCAGCGCGGTGCGCTTGCCCGAGAGCAGCGAGTGCAGCACCCAGCCATCCGACCCCTCGGAATCGCGGATGCGGCGCCATGTCGCAAATTCGGCGATGATCTCCACCGGCAGCCCGGCCCGCTGATAAATCCACTTGGTCGCGTGGTCCTTGGACGGACCTTCGCGCAGGTTCACCGCGCTGGACTTGAGGCTGACATAGCGCGGCAGCGGCAGCCCGGTGACCGAGCCCTTGGCCTGCTGCGCCTGCGCCGGAGCGCCGGCGAGCAGGGCGACGAGGGCGATTGCAGTGATCCGGGGCGACATGGCGGTCTGGCTCTCGACTTTAGGCGGCGGCCCATTGCCTTGCCTTTGCCAAGGCATCTGCTAGGAAGCAAGGACGGGGCGCGGGGTGTATGAATCTGTTGTCGCTCCGCCAGCGTTAAGGATCGGTTTAGCCAAGCTCTCGGAGCGGGCGGCCGGCAGGGGAAGACCATGGGCAACAAGAAACCGCTCGTCATCGTGACCCGCAAATTGCCTGGCGCGGTGGAAGACCGGATGCGTGAACTTTTCGACGCGCGTTTCAACGAAACCGACCGCCCGATGACCCCGGCCGAACTCACCGAAGCCATGGCGACCGCCGACGTGCTGGTCCCCACCATCACCGACCGCATCGACGCGCATCTGATCGCCAAGGCCGGCGACAATCTCAAGCTGATCGCCAATTTCGGCAATGGCGTCGACCATATCGACGTCACCTCCGCCCTTCGCCGCGGCATCACCGTCACCAACACGCCCGGCGTCCTCACCGAGGACACCGCCGACATGGCCATGGGCCTGATCATCGCCGTGTCCCGCCGCCTCGTCGAAGGCGCATCCTCGCTGTCCGAGGGCCATTGGGCCGGCTGGTCGCCGACCTGGATGCTCGGCCACCGCCTGACCGGCAAAAAGCTCGGCATTATCGGCATGGGCCGCATCGGCCAGGCGCTCGCCCGCCGCGCCAAGGCCTTCGGCATGTCGGTCGCCTATCACAACCGCCGCCGCGTCGCCGAGACGATCGAGCAGGAGCTGGGCGCGACCTATTACGATTCGCTCGACATGCTGCTGTCGCGGGTCGACATCGTCTCAGTGAACTGCCCGCACACGCCGGCCACCTATCACCTGCTGTCGCCGCGCCGCCTCAAGCACCTGCGGCCCAACGCCGTGATCGTCAACACCTCGCGCGGCGACGTCATCGACGAGAACGCGCTGGTGCGCATGCTCGAAGCCGGCGAACTCGCGGGCGCGGGCCTGGACGTGTTCTCGCATGAGCCGGCGGTCTCGGCGAAACTGCTGAAGCTTGCCAAGGAAGGCAAGGTGACGCTGCTGCCGCACATGGGCTCCTGCACCATCGAGGGCCGCATCGACATGGGCGAGAAGGTCATCATCAACATCAAGACTTTTGCCGACGGCCACCGTCCGCCGGACCGCGTCCTGCCCTCGATGCTCTGAGCGGAGATCCTGGCTCTGAGCGGAAAGGCCCTGACGCAAGCTGCGCCGGGGCCTTGAAACTTCGCGGGGCCACGGCCATATCCGGGGAGCGGCGAAAGCCGGGGGGCGCTACGGGCCCTCAACGTCCACGAGGCGCCTGAAAGGGCTTCGCAATGTCGCGTCCGACCTTGATGAACTCGCCATTCCTGCTGGGTTTCGATGAAATCGAAAAGGCTCTGGAGCGCGTGACGCGATCGGCGTCCGACGGCTATCCGCCCTATAACATCGAGCGCATCCCCTGCGACGCCTCCGGGCCGGACCGGCTGCGCATCACGCTCGCCGTCGCCGGCTTCAGCCGCGAACAATTGTCCATCACGCTGGAAGAGGGGCAATTGGTGATCCGGGGCCGCCAGCAGGACGACCGGGAGCGCCAGTTCCTGCATCGCGGCATCGCCGCGCGGCAGTTCCAGCGCAGTTTCCTGCTGGCCGAGGGCATGCAGGTTCTGGGCGCCGACCTCGCCGACGGATTGCTGTCCGTCGATCTGGTTCGCCCCGAACCAGAGCGAATCGTTAAGACAATTGAGATCACATAGCGGAGCTGAACTTCAGTCCGCCTAACGCGCGCGTCTCCTTGAGAGCGCTGAAAGGGTGAAGATCATGACCATACGCGAAGTCGAACACGGCCCCGAAGGCTTGACCGCCGACCAGTTGGCCCAACTGGGCGAAGGCGCGATCGCCTATGTCCGCCCGATCAAGTCGGAAGAAGCTCAGGTCCTGTTCCCGCAGATTCGCGGCCTGAAGCCGGGCCAGCAGCTTTATGCGGTGCTGGGCGCGAGCGGCGCGCCGATCCTGCTCGCCGACAGCCGCGACGCGGCGCTGGCCAACGCCTGGGAAAACAAGCTGGCGACCGTCAGCGTCCACTGAGCCCCCATCCGTCTCGCGCTGGTTTCCTTCTCCCCTTGCGGGAGAAGGTGGCCCCGGAGGGGCCGGATGAGGGGTTGACCCCTCAAATCGTCACCTGCGCCCCCAGCTCGACCACGCGATCGCTCGGGATGGAGAAGAAGTCGGTGGCGTTGGCCGATTGCTTCGACAGGGTGACAAACAGCTTGTCCTGCCATTGCGGCATGCCCGAAGCCGGCGACGTTTTCAGCGTCCGTTTCCCCAGGAAGAACGACGTCGTCATAATGTCGAACTTGTAGCCGGCCTTGCGCATCAGGGCCATGGCGGCGGGCACGCGCGGGCTTTCCATGAAGCCGAAATGCAGCGTGACCCGCAAAAAGTCCTCCGAAAGCTTCTCGATCTCGAACCGGTTGGCTTCGGCGACGCGTGGGATCGATTCGGTGACGATGTTCATGATCACCACGCGCTCGTGCACCACCTTGTTGTGCTTGAGATTGTGCATCAACGCGGAGGGCGCGACATTGGGGTCGCCGGTGAGAAACACGGCGGTTCCCGAAACCCGATGCGGCTTGGATTTCTCCAGCATGCGGATCAGGTCGGCGGTGGGGATGGAATCGCGTTGGGTCTTCTTGTGCAGCAGGTCGGTGCCGCGCACCCAGGTCCACATGATCACCATGGCGAACGCGCCCATGGTCAGCGGCACCCAAGCGCCTTCCAGCAGCTTGATGAGATTGGCGATCAGGAAGGACATATCGACGGTGAGGAAGAAGCCGATCACGGGAACGGTCAGCCACAGCGGCCAGCGCCACATCTTCCACACCACGAAAAAGGCCAGGCTGGTGTCCACGACCATGGTCCCGGTCACGGCGATGCCATAGGCATTGGCGAGATTGTCCGAGGTGCGGAACAGGAAGACCAGCAGCAGCACGCCGATCAGCAGCGTCTTGTTCACGCGCGGAACGTAAATCTGCCCCTCCGTGCTGGCGGACGTGTGCTGGATTTCCAGACGCGGCAGCAGGCCGAGCTGGATCGCCTGCCGCGCCAGGGAGAAAGCGCCGGTGATCACCGCCTGCGAGGCGATGACGGTGGCGACGGTGGCGAGCACGACGAAGGGGATCAGCGACCATTCCGGCGCCAGCAGGTAGAACGGGTCCTTGACCGCCTCGGGGTCCTTCAGCACCAGCGCGCCCTGGCCCAGATAATTGCAGATCAGCGCCGGCAGGACGAAGCACAGCCACGCCACCTGGATCGGCTTGCGGCCGAAATGGCCCATGTCGCCATAAAGCGCCTCCGCGCCGGTCACGGCCAGAAACACCAGGCCCAGCGTGACGAACCCGGTGGCGCCGTGGCCGAACAGGAAGCTCAGGCCATAGCGCGGGTCGAAGGCGCTGAGGATGCGCGGCGCGTCCGAAATATGGGCGAGGCCGAGCACGGCGAGCAGGCCGAAGAACACCACCATGATCGGGCCGAACAGCGAGGCGACGCGCGCCGTGCCGCCGCTCTGCACCACGAACAGCCCCACCAGGATGATCACGGCGATCGGCAGCACGAAGGGGTCGAAGGCCGGCGAGGCCGTCTTCAAACCTTCCACCGCCGAGAGCACCGAAATCGCCGGGGTGATCACGGCGTCGCCGGCAAACAAAGCCGCGCCGGTGACGCCGAGCAGGAAGATGATTTTCGAGCCGCGTCCCAGCGACTTGCGCGCCAGCGCCATCAGCGACAGCGTGCCGCCTTCCCCCTTGTTGTCCGCCCGCATCAGAAACGACACATATTTGAGCGAGACGACGATGAACAAGGCCCAGATCAGCAGCGAGACAATGCCGATCACCTCGGATTCGACGACGCCGTCGGACTTCATATGCGCCAGCGCGGTTTTCAGCGCGTAGAGCGGGCTGGTGCCGATGTCGCCGTAGACGACGCCCATCGACCCCAGCATCATCGTCCAGAACCCCTGGTGTTCATGGTGTTCGGGAGCAGCGGACGATGGGGCGTTGGGTTGGGGGGCGGAAGGCTGTACGGCGTCTTGCGACATGAACGCATCCTGGCTTGGCCTGCAGCGGGCCGACCGCGGCGGTCTATAAACGTTTCCGCAACGCGAGAGAAGAGCAAGATTATACGCCGAAAGGTTGAGAACGGCGCCAATTGCTGGCAATAGCCGGCAATGGCCGCTCCGACCCCTTTGCCCATCGACGAAGCCCTGCCGCGTCTGCGAGAAACTCTTGCGGCGCACAATGGATGCATCTTAGTGGCACCGCCCGGCGCCGGCAAGACGACACGAATTCCTTTGGCGCTGTTGCAAGAAAGCTGGCGAGGCGACGGCAAGATCATCGTCCTGGAGCCCCGCCGGCTCGCCGCCCGCGCCGCCGCCGAGCGCATGGCCGACAGTCTCGGCGAGAAGCTGGGCGAAACCGTCGGCCTGCGCGTGCGCATGCAGACGCTGGCGGGCCCGCGCACGCGCATCGAAGTGGTGACCGAGGGCGTGTTCGCCCGGATGATCCTCGACGATCCCGCCCTGGACGGGATCGCCGCCGTCCTGTTCGACGAATTCCACGAGCGTTCGCTCGACGCCGATCTCGGCCTCGCCCTGGCGCTCGACGCGCAGGCGGCGCTGCGGCCCGACCTGCGCCTGCTCGTGATGTCAGCGACGCTCGACGGCGCGCGCGTCGCCGCGCTGCTCGACGACGCGCCCGTCGTCGAATCGCAGGGGCGCGCCTATCCCGTCGAAACCATCTATCTCGGCCGCGACCCGCGCGAGCGCCTCGAAGAGGCGGCGGCAAGGGCGATTTTGCGCGCGCTGGCGGAACAGCCGGGCTCGATCCTCGCCTTCCTGCCCGGCCAGGGCGAGATCACCCGCACGGAATCCCTGCTCAAGGAAAAGCTGCGCGACCAGACCATCGACCTCTGCCCGCTCTACGGCGCGATGGAGCGCGGCGCGCAGGACCGGGCGATTCGTCCCGCCGCGGACGGCCGACGCAAAGTCGTGCTGGCGACCTCGATCGCGGAAACCTCGATCACCATCGACGGCGTGCGCGTCGTGGTCGATTGCGGTTTTTCGCGCGCGCCGCGCTTCGAACCCGATCTCGGCCTCGTCCGACTGGAAACGATCAAAACCTCGCGCGCCGCCGCCGACCAGCGCCGCGGCCGCGCCGGACGCACCCAGCCCGGCGTCTGCTACCGGCTCTGGGAGGAGGCGGCGACGGGCGCCCTGCCAGCCTACGCCCAGCCCGAAATTTTGGCGGCCGATCTCGCCGGTCTCCTGCTCGACCTCGCCGCCTGGGGCGCCCGCGACCCCAACGTCCTCCGCTGGCTCGATCCGCCGCCGCCCGCCGCCACGAGCGAAGCCCGCGCGCTGCTGCAAAACCTCGGCGCGCTGGATTCCGAAGGGGCGATCACGCCGCGCGGAAAAGCCATGCGCAAACTGCCGCTGCCGCCGCGCCTCGCCCGCATGGTGTTGCGGGCCGAAAGCTTTGGCTGCGGCGAACAAGCCTGCGAACTCGCGGTCCTGCTCACCGAGCGCGGTCTGGGCGGCGACGCCGTCGACCTTTTCGACCGCCTCGACCGTTGGACGCGCGAGTCCGGGCAGCGGGCCAAGGACGCTCGCCGCCTCGCCAACGGCTGGAAACATGGCTTGCGCGACGCGGCCAAAACCCTGGGGGAAAAAAGCGAGCCGCGCGAACTCTCGCCGGGCGCCCTGATCGCGTTGGCCTTTCCCGACCGGGTGGCGCGCGCCCGTGGAAAAACCGGCGAGTTCCTTATGGCCAACGGCCGCGCCGCCAGCCTTGAGCCGCATCTGGCGCTGGCGCGCGAAAAATTCATCGCGGTGGCCGAGGTGACCGGCCGCGCCGGCGCCAGCCGCATCCTCGCCGCCGCCGCGCTCGAAGAAGCCGAATTCGAAACCCTGTTCTCCTCCCGCGAGATCGACGTCCGCGTGGAAACCCGTTTCGACGCCGCCAGCGGCGCCCTGCGCCGCCGCGAAATCCGCCGCTACGCCGCGCTGACGCTGGCGGAAAAGACGCTGCCGCTCGAGGGCTCCCCCGAAGAAGCCGCGATTTTGGCCCGCGCCGCCGCCGACCATGGCATCGACCGTCTGAACTGGAGCAAGGGACAAGCGCAATTGCGCGAGCGCGTCGCCTTTTTGCGCGAAGCTTTTTCGAAAGGCGCGGATGGCGAAAACCCCTGGCCCGACCTGAGCGCGGCGGGGCTTTCCCAAGCGCCGGAAGACTGGCTCGCGCCCTATATCGAAGGCTGCGGAAAACTCGGCGACATCGGCCCGGACCAGCTCGACGCCGCGCTGTCGGCCTTGATTCCCTGGGACCTGCAGCGCCGTCTCGACGCCGAGGCGCCCACCCATTTCCAGACGCCGGCCGGCTCCAGCATCGCCCTGGATTATTCCAGCGCCGAGGGGCCGGCGGTTTCCGCGCGGGTGCAGGAATTTTACGGGCTGGCGGACCACCCGAACATCGCGGGTGGAAAAATTCCCTTGACCCTGCACCTGCTGTCGCCGGCGCACCGGCCCATTCAGATCACCCGGGACTTGCCGGGATTCTGGCGCGGCTCCTGGGCGGCGGTGAAGGCCGAGATGAAGGGGCGCTACCCCCGTCACCTCTGGCCCGACGATCCCGCGAGCGCCGCGCCCACGACCCGCGCGAAACCGCGCGGGACATAGGCCTGACGGTCAGTGGGTCAGGCGCGGCGCGGTGGTGACCGCCTTCTGGAACAGATCCGCCAGCGCCGCCTTGATGTCGCCCCCGGTCGTGACCTCGTGGAACAGGGCCGGCGAAGAGGCGCAGGCCTGCAGGTTGGTCGAGACCTGCGAGATGAACGGCTTGACGTGGCTCTTGTACCAGGAGTCCGTCTCGACGGGCTGATAGGTGGTGTAGAGCACGGCGACGCGGATGCCGCGGTTCTTGATCGTGGTGCAATAGGAGGTGTCGATCGGCGCGTGGCAGCGCAGGAACGATCCGTATTTGTTCGAGATCGAAACCGTGTTCCCGCCAACGCAATCGGACGACGAAGTGACCGCCGCATCCACCACGCCATCCGTCACGATCATCAGCACGCCCTGCGGCGTGTCGCCGGACTGGGTGGAGCCATTGCCGGGGGTCGTCATTTCAGCGTTGATCCTGGTCATCGCATAGTTGAAGTCCGTCATGGAGTCATTATTGGGAAGCGAATAGTTGATGCTGTCATTGCCGCTAACATAGCAGCTTCCGCTGGTGTTTTTGGCGAGACCGCCCAACGAAACCGTATTTCTCTGGTCTTTTGACGCGCCGGGATAGACATAGGTTTGCGGGTATTTCCGCGCGGCGTCGGAAAAATCCGCGAGGCAATTGTTCTTCGCCATCAGCGGCGGCGTGAGCGAGGCCACGCTGGCTTGGATGGTGGACACATTGGTATTGGAGTCGGCGGCGATCAGGCTCTGAATCTTGGCGAAATCATAGTTGAACCCGTAAACCGCCATGCGATAGTTCGCGCCACTGAACGACATGGTGCTCTGCGCCGTGGTCGCCACCTGGCTCACGGCGTCGCGCACATTGTCGATGCGCAGGGCGATGCCGGCGTTCTTGGCGAAGGTGTAGCTGTCGATCGTGCCCCAGCCCTTGTACTGCACGGACAGCTCGCTGTCCTTGAAATCGTTCTCGTGACAGGCGAAGGCGCAGCCGGTCTTTGTGATCATGTCACTCACGCCCTGCGCGGTCGCCGGCAGCTCCATCGACGGCGAATTGTCCACCAGCATGTAGAAGTCGATATTGGGCGCGTTGCTGGTCGCCGCCGTGGATTGGATCGGGAAGCTGGTCTGGGATTGCGAAAGCAGCGCGCCGAACATGTTCGTCACGGACGCATTGTAGTTCAGCTGGACCGTGCGCTTGATATAGGTCGATTGCTTGTCGTCCGACACGGTCACGGTCAGTTGCGCGGGATTGTAGGTCTGGCCACGGATCGTCTGCGCCTGGGCCGCGAACATGTTCTGCACCGCCGCCTGCGCCGTCGCCGAGGACTGGGTCAACATCGCCGGCGTCGTGCCGGTCAGCACGGCGGAATCAGCGATCGCGGCGAGTTCGCCGCGCACCTTAGCGGCGCGGGAATAGTCGACGACCGCTGCGAGCCCGA
The DNA here is from genome assembly GCF_025961575.1 of Rhodoblastus acidophilus. Classification (GTDB taxonomy): domain Bacteria; phylum Pseudomonadota; class Alphaproteobacteria; order Rhizobiales; family Beijerinckiaceae; genus Rhodoblastus; species Rhodoblastus acidophilus_C. The sequence goes on from NZ_JAOQNX010000001.1 coordinate 111,233, forward strand.
TGAAAACCGGAATCGCGGCAAAGGCGAAGATGATGGCGACATTGCCCGCGCGATCGGCGACCAGCGCCTGGCATTTCAGTAACAGTCTTTGTTTCATGGCTTTTCCCCGGATCGTTTCAGCACCCGACGCAGCTGATGCCGGCCGATGTGCGCGGCTGCATGTAGAAGGTGTTGGAAATCGGAACGCTTGTTCCAAAGATGTTTTGCCCGACCGGCAGCGGATAGGCGTAGGTCACCGTCGTATAGATCAACGACGTATTGGGCTGTGCGACGCCCGTCGGCGGTGTAAACGCGGCTCCATTGGTGAGCCCGGTCGCGTTGAGCGCCTTGTTCCAGGTCACGGTGGTCTTTCCGGACCCGTCCGTGGAAAGCTCCGCCACCACGACGGAGAGAATGGGATTGTTATTCGTGTCATTCGCCGGGAAAGGCGCGACGATCTGCGCGGAGGCGTTCAGGATCGTCATCAGCTGGGCGCTGGTGATCGACCCATTGTTGGTGCGCGCCACGAGGTCGCCGACGGTGCGCGCGGCGATCGACACCTTGCGGCTGATGCTCAGCGCCTCGCCGAGCACGAATTCGCCGAACAGGAAGGCGACGGCGATCGGCAGGATCAGGGCGAATTCGACCGCGGCCAGACCGCCGGAATCGCGCCGGAAGCGTTGAAACACCGCCATCAGTAAGACTCCGTCTGGAACACCGCGCTCGCCATCAGCAAGCGGGAGCCGTTGCCGAGCTTCGCCAGCTTCAGCCCCATGATGTCGGGCAGGACGGGGAACTGGTACATCACGCGCAGCACCATGATGTTGCCGGAGGCGCCCATGTTGAATTGCCAGGTGTTGCTGACATTGCCGCTCGCATCGTAGGTCAGCGTCGGCGCGGAGGTGTTCGCGGCGGCGAATGAGGCAGCCGGCTGCAGGTCGACCATGATCTTGGAGCAGGTGAAGAAGGCCGGCAGGTATCCGCAAATCGAGGAGACGAACTGGGCCTGGGTCGGGTTGGCCGTCTGGGTCTGGCCAGTCAGCAGGCTGCGCGACGTCTTCTCGACCGCCGTTTCAAGCTCGTGCTGGGCGAGGAACACCATCGCCACCTCGAAGATCGCGACCATCAGCGCGATGAAGGGCAAAGCGATCAGGGCGAATTCGACAGCGGTCGAGCCCTCCCGCGCCGCCGGAAGGCGCCGGGCGGCGCCCGGCAGACGCAGAAATGCGCGTGGCCTGGGGATCATGGCGTTCTCGTCAATGTTGTGCGCGCTGCTTGGTTGTGCGCGCTGCTTGCGCTTGGAAAGACTGTGGGGGGTGAAATCTTAAAACGCGGGTAATTATCGCAAGAGTTTCGAGACATCCGCCAAATTCAACGCCCAGCGTAAACGCAAGGTCAACATAATCATTAAAATTGAATCATTTACCGTCGCTTGACCTATAGGAGGCACAATCGACCGCAAGTGAACGCGCGCAGGATGAGCAATATGCTTGGTGAAATCTTTAAAATGGCGATGGCGTTGACCTTCGTGTCGCTGTTGACGGTCAGCGCCTTGCGGGATCACTGGTTTTCCCGCTGGTTCCAACCGCAGGCGCCCGCCGCGGCCGCGCCGGCGCCCGCGCCCCAAGCGGCGGCCCCCACGCCGCCGACGCGCTCGAGCTGGGGGCAGGTCGAACTGTCGCCCGACGCCCTGTCGCAATATCGCGCCCGCGTCGAAATCAACGGCGCCCGCATTGACGCGATGGTCGACACGGGCGCCAGCCATGTGTTCCTCACCGCCGAGGATGCGCGGCGGCTCAACATCGATCCGCCCGCCTCCGCCTTCACCTCGCCAAGCCAGACCGCCAATGGCGTTGCGCTGAACGCGCCGGTGCGCCTGCGCGAAGTCCGCATCGGGGACATCGTCGTCTATGACGTGCAGGCCTTCGTCGCCCAGCCCGGCAAGGCGAACATCAGCCTGCTCGGCATGAGCTTTCTGAAAAAGCTGTCGAAATTCCAGGTCGCCGACGGGAAGTTTGTCATGAAACAATGAGTAAGACGATTTCGGACCGGCTGCCGCTCCGGAATTGTTAACTCTGTTAAGGAATCAGCCTGTTTTCTGCCTGTGGGCAACCGCAAGTCCAGGAACCGGCCATGTTTCGCTTCGACCAATTCTCGATTTCCCGGCGCATCGCAATGATCGCCGGCGTGCCCTTCCTGGCGGCGCTCGCCTTCGGCGCCTTCATCCTGCTGCAGGGCGGTCGGGACCTGATCGAAGCGCAGCGGCTCGCGCGCACCGTCGACGTCGGCCCGATGATGGGCGCCTTCGTCCATGAGGCCCAGATCGAACGCGGCCTCACCGCCAGCGTGCTGAAGAATCCCGACGACCCCGCCATCGCCGCCAAACGGCGCGCCCAGATCGAGCGCACCGACGCCGCCATCGGCGTTTTACGCGGCGCGCTCAAGGAGCGCTCCGACGCGGAAACCGGCGGGATTCTGGCGCAACTCGACCGGCTGCCTCAGGTGCGCGGCGAGGTCGACGGCCATCGCCTCAACGCGGACGAGGCCGTGCGCGCCTATACCGAGGTCATCGCCGCCGGTCTGGCGCCCGTCGAGGACATGACCCAACAGGCCAATCTGAGTTCGACCACGCGCGCCATCATCACCTATGGCGCGCTGCTGCGCGCCAAGGAATATGCGGGTCAGGAGCGCGCCCAGGCCTCGCGCGCCTTCTCGCCCTCCGGTTTCGACCCCGACGTCTACCAGCGCTTCGCCGCGCTCGGCGCGGTGCAGGACCAGCAATTGCGCATGGTGCAGCGCTTCGGCGGCGAGACGGTCGCCGCGCCGCTAAAAACCTTCCTCGAGTCCGAGCAGAACCAGGCGGTCGCGGCGCTGCGCAAGACCGCGGAGGCCGCCGCGCTCCACGGCAAGCCCGGCGTCGCCAATCCCGTCTGGTTCGCCGCCGCCACGGCCCGCATCGAGGCGATGAAGGCTCTCGAGGACCGGCTGGCCGCCAACCTGACCCGCGATGTCGCCGCCCAGGCGGAGCGCGCGCGCAACGGCCTCATCATGGCGACGGCGCTGATCCTTGGCGTCGCCGTGACGGTCGCCCTGTTCAGCCGCGCCGTGGCGAAATCGATTTCCGCGCCGCTCGGCCGGATCACCGCGGCCATGTCGGCGCTGACGCTCGGCGACCTCAAGGCCAGCGAGACCGGCGTCGACCCCAACCGCCGCGACGAGATCGGCGTGCTCGCCCGCGCCATGCTGGTGTTCCGCGAAGCCGCCGGCGCGCGCGAACACCTGGAGGCGCAGGCCCGCGCCGAACGCCGCAAGGAGCTGGAGCGGCAGGGGGCGCTGAGCCGTTCGCTGGCGCAGTTCCAGGCCCGCATCGGCGAGGTCGTGGACACGCTCGGACGCGAAACCTCCGACATGAGCGGCGCCGCCGACCTGCTCAACCAGGCGGCGCAGAACGCCGAGCGCGCGGGCGCGCAGGCGCAGGGCGAAGCGACGGAGTCCTCGCAGAACGTCCAGACGGTTTCGGCGGCGGCCGAGGAATTGTCCGCCTCCCTCGTCGAGGTGAGCGGCCAGATCCGCGGCGCCAGCGCCCAGATCGGCCATGCCGCCGAGGCCGCGCGCGGCGCCGATGTCCGCGTCGGCGGCCTCGCCGAAATGGCGGAAAAAATCGGCGCCATCGTCGACGCCATCAGGGCGATCAGCGCGCAAACAAACCTGCTGGCGCTCAACGCCACCATCGAATCCGCACGCGCCGGCGAAGCCGGCCGGGGGTTCGCCGTGGTCGCCGCCGAGGTCAAGACCCTGGCGGGACAGGCGTCCCGCGCCACCGACGAAATCGCCGAGCAGATCGGCGGCATCCAGCGCGCGACGCAAGCCACCGTGGACGACATTCGCCGCATCGCCCGCTCGGTCGAGGAGGTCAATCAGCTCGCCAGCGCGGTGACCACTTCGGTGGAGCAGCAGACGGTGGCGACCGAGGAGATCGCGCATGCGATTTCCTCGGCCTCGGAGAGCACGATGCGCTCCAGCGCCTCGGTCGCGCAAATGTCCGGGATCGTCGCGGAAACCACCCGCGAGGCCTCGCGCGTGTCCAGCGCGACCGGACTGATCAACCAGTCCTCGCACAAGCTGAACGCGGCGCTCGACGAATTTTTGGCGGCCATGGCGCAGGACGTGAGGGACCGCCGGCTCGCGGTGCGCAAATCCTCCACCCAGGGCGTGCTCATCTCCGCCGCCGGGATCGCGGCGAAAACACGCCTGGTCGACATTTCCGACACGGGCGCCCGCGTGGTGGCTACGCCGGAGCTGCGCGACGGCGACCGGCTTGAACTTGAATTCGAGGACCGCGCCCGGATTGCGGCGCAGGTGGTGTGGCTGCGCGACGGTTTTGCCGGATTGCAGTTTGCGGCCCCGATCGCCGCCGCGATCGACCGCTACGCGGCGTAGAGGAAGGGGACTGGATCGAATTGCGTGGACGCGCTTTCTGCATGGGGCGATGCGTAGGGGCGCAATTCGTTCCTGTCCCCGTCACGCTCCACGAGCACAACAAAAAAGGCGGCCAACCGGCCGCCTTTCGCGTTCCTGAAGTCCGGCTTACTTCTTGCCGAAGGACAGGCCGCCGAAGCGCGAGTTGAAGCGCGACAGACGGCCGCCGCGGTCGAGCAGCTGCTGCGAGCCGCCGGTCCAGGCCGGATGGGTCGACGGATCGATGTCGAGGTTGAGGGTGTCGCCTTCCTTGCCGTAGGTCGAACGGGTGAGGAATTCGGTCCCATTGGTCATGACGACCTTGATCGTGTGGTAATCGGGATGAATGTCGGACTTCATGGCTAGACCCTGCGGCTTCGTCCCGTGACGGATCGCCGCCTTGGAACTTTGAGGGCGCGTCGCCGCGCCCAGAAATGAGAGCGCGTCTCCTATACCAGAACCGCCGCGGGAGCAAGCGCAAAGCGCGGTTTCTCGCGGATCGCGCGCCAAAACCTCGGGCGCTGTGTTTTGCCGCGGCCTCGCCTATATAGATTTTCATGACCGACGCACCCCGAAAAAGCTCGCCGCGCGATTCCCTCAAAAATCTTGCCCCCATCCTGCCCTATGCGCGACGGCGCTCCGGCCGCGCCATAGCCGCGCTCGCCGCGCTCATCGTCGCCTCCGCGGCGACGCTGGCGACGCCGCTGGCGGTGCGCGGCATGATCGACAAGGGCTTTGCCGTCGACCATCCCGAGACCATCAATTTCTACTTTCTCGCGCTGATCGCGGTGATCTCGGTGCTCGCGGTCGCCTCGGCCACCCGCTACTACCTTGTGATGACGCTCGGCGAGCGCGTGGTCGCCGACCTGCGCGCCGACGTGTTCGCCCATCTCACCAAGCTCGACCCGGCCTTCTACGACCAGGCGCAAACAGGGGAACTGGCCTCGCGGCTGTCCGCCGACACCACGCAGATCAAGTCCACGTTCGGCGCCACCGCCTCGATCGCCCTGCGCAGCGCGGTCATGCTGGTCGGCGCCATGGGGCTGATGATCTACACGAGCCCCAAATTGTCCATGCTGGTGCTGGTCGGCATTCCCGCCGTGATCCTGCCGCTGTTTGCCTCGGGCCGGGCGGTGCGCGCCCGCTCGCGCGCCGCGCAGGACACGCTCGCCGAAGCCAACGCGCTCGCCACCGAAAATCTTTCGGCGATCCGCATCATGCAGGCGTTCAACGCCGAGCCGACCACGCGCAGCCGTTTCGCCGCCGCCGCCGAGGGCGCGTATGAAGCCGCCCGCGACGCCACCAAAGCCCGCGCGCTGCTCACCGGCTTCGGCATTTTCCTGGCGACCGCGAGCGTCGTCGGCGTGCTCTGGCTCGGCGCCCATGACGTGCTGTCCGGCCGCATGAGCGCGGGGCAATTGTCGCAATTCCTGCTCTACGCCCTGTTCGGCGCTTCCTCGCTCGGCCAATTGTCGGAAGTCTGGAGCGAGGTCTCGGCGGCCGCCGGCGCCGCCGGCCGCATCGCCGAAATTTTAGCGACAAAGCCCGAAATCACCGCGCCCGCGCATCCCCGCGCCCTGCCGACGCCGCCGCGCGGCGAAATCGCCTTCGAAAATGTCAGCTTCGCTTATCCGGGTCGCGCCGACCGTCCCGTCCTTTACGACCTGAGTTTTACGGTCGCGCCGGGCGAAAAGGTCGCCATCGTCGGCCCCTCCGGCGCCGGCAAATCGACGATCTTCCAGCTGCTGATGCGCTTTTACGACCCCGTGGCGGGCGCGGTGCGCATCGACGGGGTGGCGGCGCGCGAGGCCGACCCCACGCAATGGCGCCGCCGCATGGCGCTGGTCCCGCAGGAGGCGGTGGTTTTCGCCTCCAGCGCCGCCGACAACATCGCCTATGGCGCGCCCGGCGCGACTCTCAAAGACATCGAGGCGGCGGCGGAACAAGCGGCGGCGCTCGATTTTTTACGCGCCTTGCCTGAAGGATTGGAGACGCGCCTGGGCGAGCGCGGCGTGACCCTGTCGGGCGGCCAGCGCCAGCGCCTCGCCATCGCCCGCGCCATCCTGAAGGACGCGCCGATCCTGCTCCTGGACGAAGCGACCTCCGCGCTTGACGCCGAGAATGAGGTTTTGGTGCAGGAAGCGCTCGACCATGTGATGCAGGGCCGCACGACGCTGGTGATCGCGCATCGCCTCGCCACGGTGCTGGCGGCGGACCGCATTCTGGTGATGGACGGCGGCCAGATCGTCGAGCAGGGCCGCCACGCGGAGCTGGTCGCCCGCGACGGCCTTTACGCAAGGCTGGCGCGGCTGCAGTTCAACGCGGGGATCGAGGCGCTGGCGGGGGCGTGAAGCGCAGGGTCAGCGTCGGCAAGCCCGACAGCGGGTTAATCCCCTCGCCCTCCCGCACAAATCCCTCGCGGTCGTAAAAAGCCAGAGCGGCAAAATTGTCGGCATTGACCGACAGCCCCAGCCCTCCAGGGCAAGCCGCCTTCGCCTCCGCCATCAGCGCCCGCGCCACGCCCCTGCCCTGTGCGCGCGGCGCCACCGCGATCTGCTCCAGCCATTGTCGAGCGGGATCGAACAGGACAAAGCCCAAAATCCCGTTGTCCTCAGCGACGACGATGCGCGCGCCCTCTTCCGCCGACCGCGCGAACAGCTCCTCCAACCAGGTCGCCCTCGCGGAAAAATCGATGTCGGCGCGGGCCTGCGTCCAAGCCGCGACCCACAAAGCCAAGACCTGCGGCCAGTCGGAGCTGCGAAACGGGCGAAGCCTCACCGCTCCGTGATCTTCAGCTCGATGCGGCGGTTTTTCCGCAGCGCCTCTTCGCTGTCGCCAGGATCGATCGGCTGCTGGTCGCCGAACGCGCCGGCGAGCAGATGGTTTGGCGAAAGGCCCTTGTCGATCAGATATTGCACCACGGCGATGCTGCGCGCCGAGGACAGCTCCCAATTGTTCTTGAAGGCCAGCCTGCGGATCGGGCTTTTGTCGGTGTGGCCATCCACACGAAGCACCCAGGGAATTTCCGACGGAATCTCTTTTTCCACCTCGGCCAGCGCCGTGGCGATCTTGTCGATCTCCGCCTTGCCTTCGGGCGAAAGGTCCGCGCGCCCCTTTTTGAACAGGACTTCGGAGGGCAGCAGAAAGCGGTCGCCAACCACTTTGATGTCGTCGCGATCCCCCAAAATTTCGCGCAGGCGGCCGAAGAAGTCGGAGCGGTACTGGCTCAGCTCCTGAACCTTTTGCGCCAAGGCGACATTGAGCCGCGCGCCGAGATCGGCGATGCGGGCCTGATTGTCCTTGTCCTTGGCCTCCGTGGCCGACAGCGCCTCCTGCACGGCGGCGAGCTGGCTGCGCAGCGCGGCGATCTGCTGGTTGAGCAGGTCGACGGTCGCCTGCGCCTTGGCGGAAAGCTGCTTTTGCGCATCGAGCGCATCGGGCGCGGGACCGGCCGCGGCGGCGGCCGCCAGCGCGTCGCGGTCACGCCGCACCGCGTCGAGCGTGGCGGTGAGCGAGGCGATCTTCTTGGCCGCCACGGCTTTGTCGCCCTTTTCCAGCGTCAGAAGGTCGGTCAATTCCTCGATCTGGCGGTTGAGCTTGGCCAGCGCCTTGTTCTTGCCGCCGACATCGCGCGACAGAAAATATTGCGCCATGACAAAGACGGCGAGCAGGAAGGTGAAGACCAGCAGCAAGGTCGAGAGCGCATCGACGAAGCCCGGCCAATAATTCATCGGCTCGCGCCGACGCGCACGCGACAGCGCCATCAGCGGAGCTCCCTCTCCCGCTTGGCGAACAATTTGTCGAGCGACGCCTGCAGCATTTCCTGCCGCTCGGCCTGCGCCTCCACCCAGTCGCGGATCAATTGCTGTTCCTGGCGCATATGCGCCACCATCGACTGCACGCCGGCAGCGAGATGCTGAATGGACTCGTGGCCATGGCCGGCGGCGGGCGCCTGCGCATCATTCTCCATCACCGCCGACAACCGGTCCTCGAGCTCGGTGAAAAAGCGATTTTGCGCCTGCCCGGCCTGAAGATCGAGGAAGCCCAGAACCAGCGAGCCCGCGAGACCGAACAGCGACGAGGTGAAGGCGAGGCTCATGCCGGACAGAGGCCGCGCCAGCCCGGCCTTCAGGTCGTTGAACAGCGCCGTCATCTCCTGGCCGCCCTGCAGCGAGGCGATCACGCCGCCGATCGAGCCCACCGTCTCCAACAGACCCCAGAACGTGCCGAGAAGGCCGAGGAAAACCATCAAGCCCGTGAGGTAACGCGACGTTTCGCGCGCCTCGTCCAGCCGTGTCGAGAGGGAATCGAGCACATGGCGCAGCAGGCTTTGCGTCACCTGCACATTGCCGCGCGCGGAAAAAATGCGCGCCATCGGGGCGAGCAGCCGGGGCTCGCGGTCGGGATCGCCGTTGACCCAGGCGATCTCGCGATAAAGCCGCGCCACCTGCGTGACCGCGAGAACGATGCCGAACAGCTCCAGACCGAGGATCAGCCCGTTGAGGCCGGGATTGGCGAAAAAGGCGGTGGTGACCTGCTTGTGCAAGATCAGGCCGACAAAGCCGACCAGAATAAGAAACACCGCCATCCTGACGAGGAAGATCGTCGGCGTTGACAGGCGGTAGGGGTCGCTCGACTGCATAAGCGCGCTCTCCACTCGAGTCTCCACGAAGCCAAGGTGGCCACCGCACAGCTCGAGATCAAGTTCAAACGTTATGGCGCCAAACGCATCTTCTCCGCTTATTCCGCGCCAGACTGATCCACAGCTTTACGCCTTCTTAAGGAGGTCAAGCAATTGCCGATGGATAAATTCGTTACCGGCGCACACACCGCCGGTTGTGAGCATGTTCGGGCCGCCATCGGCGTCGGAGACATAGCCGCCGGCCTCGCGGACCAGCAGCAGGCCCGCCGCCATGTCCCAGCTTTTCAGGCCGCGCTCCCAATAGCCGTCGAAACGTCCGGCGGCGACATAGGCGAGGTCGATGGAGGCCGCGCCGAACCGGCGCACGCCGCCCGCCCGGGTCATCACGCTGGACAGTTCAGCTTTGAATTTCGGGTGAATTTTGGCGTTGGCCAGCGGCGGAATGCCGGTGGCGATCAGCCCCTCGGCCATGTCGCGGCGCACGGCGACGCGGATGCGGCGGTTGTTGTAATAGGCGCCGGCGCCTTTTTCCGCGACGAACAGGTCGTCGGTCGCCGGATTATAGACCAGGGCGGCGACGATCTGCCCCTCGCGCTCCAGGCCGATGGAAATGGCGAAAATGGGCAGGCCGTGCAAAAAATTGGTGGTGCCGTCGAGCGGATCGATGTGCCAGACGTGGCTCTTGTCCGAGCCTTCGACCACGCCGCCCTCCTCGAGCACGAAGCCATAGCCCGGACGCGCCTTGGAAAGCTCCTCGAACAGGATTTTTTCCGATTTCTTGTCGGCCATGGTGACGAAATCGCCCGGGCCTTTCACGGAGACCTGGAGGTTCTCGACCTCGCCGAAATCGCGCTTCAACCCGCGCCCGGCCTTGATGGCGGCGGCGGTCATGACATTCATCAGGGCGGAGTTGATCATGGGGAGTCCGAGGGATTGAACGAAAGTTGGGGGTGTGTGCCAAGGGCGGGCGGCCGCGTCAAGGACATTGGCTCACGGCGCCCTTGCGACAACATAGATCCAGTCGGCATGGGCGCGGTTCATCCGCGCCTCCTCGATCGACCAATCGGCAAATCCGGCGGCGCGCAGCACGGGCGCGAGCTGTTCGGCGCGCCAGTAGCAGAAATAGCGGGGCGCGCCGAGTTTCGCGCTCGACCAGCCCTCGCCCTCGCCGCCCTTCAGGCTGAAGGCGAAGCGTCCGCCGGTGACGAGCGCGGCGCGGGCCTTGTCGAGCACGCGCGCAAATTGCGCCCGGTCGAAATGCAGCAGCACGGCATTGGCGAGGATCAGGTCATAGGCGCCGGCGAAGGCGTCGGTCAGCACATTGAACAGACGCGCGTCAAAACCGCGGGCAAAAAGCTCGGCGACAAAGCCCGGCGTCGCGTCAGTGCATTCGACAGCGAAGCCTTTCGAGGCGAGATAAGCGGCGTCGCGGCCGAAGGCGCTGCCGAGTTCGATGATCCGCGCCGAGGGCGACAGGCCGTCTAGGGCGCGATCCATCCATTCTTGCGGCGGGCCGCTCACCGCATGCGCGGTCCCCTCGACATAGGCGCGGACGTTTTCGTCATAGGCGCGCAAGGTTTGGTCGTTGGAGCCGGGCATGGGCTATTTTCCGAGATAGACTTTGAGCGCCTGTTCGACCTTCTTGCGCTCGTCGGGCGTCAGCTTGTTGGATTCGCCATCGAGCCGCGGGTCGCGCAGCCCGGCGGAGGCGGCCAGAATATTCCACTTGGCCGCCTCGACGCGATCCTGCTTGAGCCCGCGCCCGGCGAACAGAATGCGCGCCAGGCGGTTCTGCGCCACGGGATTGTCGCGATTGGCGGCGCGAACAAGCCATTTCGCCCCGCCTGGCTCGTCGGCGGGAACGCCGTCGCCGTTGAACAGCAGGATGCCATATTCGACCTGCGCCGCCAGAAAACCGCCCTCCGCCGCTTTCTTCAACCAGAACGCGGCCTGTTGCGGGTCCTTTTCGACGCCCCGCCCCTCGCGATAGAGCAGGCCCAGCGAATAGGCGGCCTCGGGATCGGCCAGCTCCGCCGCGCGGCGAAAATCATCGGCGGCCTTGGAAAAATCGGCGGCGACGCCATTGCCTTCGAGCGCCAGAATGCCGAGCTGCAGCCAGGCGCCGGCATGGTTCTGCACCGCCGCCTTTTCCAGCAGCGCGCGGGCGCCCGCGACATCGCGCGGAACGCCCTTGCCGGACAGTTTCGACAGGGCAAGCGCGACTTGCGCGTTCTTGTCGCCTTCCGCCGCCGCGAGCCGGTACCAGCGCAGCGCCTCCGGCATGTTCTGCGGCACGCCGAGCCCCTGCGCCTCCAATTCCGCAACCAGGGTCATGGCGGCGGCGTCGTGGGAATTTTTTTCGAGACGCTTCATCGCCTCGGCGAAGGCGGTCTGGTAATAGCCGCGCTGATAGGCCCCGAAGGCCAGATCCGGCGCGTCGGCGCGCGCGGGCGCGGCGGCGATCAGGAACAGCAGCGTCGCGGCCCAAAATCTCACGCGGTCGGCTCCATGGCGTCGATCACAGCCTGCGCCGCCGCGATTGTTTCGGGCGCGTCGAAAAAGCTTTCGCCGAGCCCCAAGAACTCGGCGCCGGATTTCGCCAGCGCCTCCACCTCTTCCGGCGCATGGGCGACGCCGACGCAGGGAACGTTGAAAACCTCCGCCCACCACGAGGTCCATTCGAGCGTGACGGCGGCGTCATTGTCCTGGGCGTCGAGCGCGCCGAACAGCAGGTAATCCACGTCGGTCTCGCCGGCGCCCATGGCGGCGTCGCGGGTGTCCAGTTCGCCCGCGCCGACGATGCGGTCGGGCTTCAGCCGCTCCAACGCGTCCTCAAAATTTTCGCCTGCGCCGGTGATATGGGCGCCGTCCAGCCCGGCGCGTCCCACCAGTTGCGCATCATCAAGCGCCAAAGCGGCGGCCTCCGCCTGCTGAATGATCGGCGCCAACAGCTTGGCGATTTTCTTCCGCGCCCCCTCGTCCGCCGTGCCGAAGCGCAGCAGTACGCAGGCGACATCGCCAGAGGCCAAGGCTTTCTCCAGCTTGGGAGCAAAATCCTCCGCCGAGGCGAGAAGCGGAGAGATGAGATAGAGACGCGGGCGGATGAAGTCAGTCATTGAGGCTCAAACTTGAGGCCGTCATTGCGAGCGGAGCGAAGCAATCCACGGTTCGCGCCAGCCGCAGGATGGATTGCTTCGCTCCGCTCGCAATGACGGTATGAAAAGCGATCCCTCGATCGCGGGGCGCGTTCCCACGGCGAGGCTTTACACCGGCAATTGACGGCAAAAATGGGGCCGCGGCAAGCCGCGACCCCATGCACAAAGTTTCAAAGCGAAGCTCAGGCCGATTTGGGGGCGAGTTCGCCGGAGGCGTAGCGCTTTGCCATTTCGCCGAGCGTGAACACTTTCTTGATCTTCGACGCCTGTCCCGCGGTGTTGAACTCCTGCATGCGCTGCTTGCAGATCTTCTGCATCGCGTCGCTCGCAGGCTTCAGATATTTGCGCGGGTCGAACTCGGCCGGGTTTTCCGTCAGAACTTTGCGGATCGCGCCGGTGATGGCCATGCGGTTGTCGGTGTCGATGTTGATCTTGCGCACGCCGTGCTTGATGCCGCGCTGGATTTCCTCGACCGGCACGCCCCAGGTCTGCGGCATCTTGCCGCCGAACTTGTTGATAATGTCCTGCAAATCCTGCGGCACCGAGGACGAGCCGTGCATGACCATGTGCAGGCCCGGCATTTTCTGGTGGATTTCCTCGATGACATGCATCGCCAGAATGGCGCCGTCGGGCTTGCGGGTGAATTTATAGGCGCCGTGCGAGGTGCCCATGGCGATCGCCAGCGCGTCAACGCCGGTGGCCTTCACAAACTTGATAGCCTCGTCGGGATTGGTGACAAGCTGGTCGTGCGACAGCTTGCCTTCAAAACCGTGGCCGTCTTCCTTCTCGCCCTCGCCGGTTTCCAGCGAGCCGAGCACGCCGAACTCGCCCTCGACGGAAATGCCGCCGAGATGGGCCATGTCGGTCACATATTTGGTGATGTTGACATTATAGTCCCAGTCGGCCGGGGTCTTGCCGTCTTCCTTGAGCGAGCCGTCCATCATCACCGAGGTGAAGCCGGCCTGCATGGCGGTAAAGCAGGTCGCCGGACCATTGCCATGGTCCTGGTGCACGCAGATCGGAATCTGCGGATAGATTTCGACGCAAGCGTCCATCATGTGCTTGAGCATGACGTCGTTGGCGTATTGGCGGGCGCCGCGCGACGCCTGGATGATCACGGGCGCGTCGAGTTCGGAGGCGGCGGCCATGATGGCGAGCGCCTGCTCCATATTGTTGATGTTGAAGGCGGGAACGCCATAGTCATGCTCGGCGGCGTGGTCGAGCAGTTGGCGCATTGTAATACGGGCCATAATCTTTCCTCCTTCGCGGATGTTCGTCTACCAGGCGGCGGCCTCGCGCAAGTCCGCGGGCGCCTCATCCCGGCCCTTGTATATGCTCTGCATCAGGGCGTCGCGCTCGCCGGCCTCAAAATCGCGCCCGAGCTCCTTGGGAATGTCGAGCTCCAGCCCGTCAAAACTTTCGAACTGTCCTGAACAAGACTGGCTGAAATTGAGGACAGCCAGATATTCTTTTCCCAATTTCGCGCTGCCCGCCCGGACGAGGATCGCGGGTTGCCATGCGTTCCTGCCGCGCGCGCGATGCGCGACGAACAGGATGGCGGCCAGACAGCGCGCCTTGGGCAGGCGCCGCGAAAATTCGGATTGCGCGATCAACATGCTCTGGCTCGCCGCGACTTCCGGGTTCGCGGCCTCGCGGACCATGATGCTGCGCGCGTTGTTTTTCGCGCCCGACAAAAAGCCCGTTTCGCGCTCGACCAGCATCGGCGGGCGGCTGCGGCCTTTGCTGGCGACCACATGCGATGCGGTCGCCAAACAAAAGCCCATGAACTCGCCAAGTTCCGATAAAGTCGGGCGCGAAACCAGCATTTTACGCCCGGATGGCTTCGACGCCCGGCAAAACCTTGCCTTCCAGCCATTCGAGGAAGGCGCCGCCGGCCGTCGAGACATAGGTGAATTTTTCGCCGACGCCAGCATGGTTGAGCGCCGCCACCGTGTCGCCGCCGCCGGCGACCGTCAGCAGCTTGCCCTCGCCCGTCAGGCGCGCCGCGAATTTCGCCACCGCATTGGTGGCCGCGTCGAACGGCTCCAGCTCGAAAGCGCCGAACGGCCCGTTCCACACCAGGGTTTTGGACTCCGCCAGAACCTTCTCGACTTCCGAAACCGACTTCGGCCCGGCGTCGAGGATCATGTCGGCGTCGCCGACGTGATCGACGCCGACCACGTGAGACGGCGCATGGGCCTTGAATTCCTGGGCGACCACGGCGTCGACGGGCAGCACGATGCGGCAATTGTTTTCAGCCGCGGTCTTCAGGATGTCGCGGGCGGTGTCGAGGAGGTCATGCTCGCACAAGGATTTGCCGACCTTCTTGCCCTGCGCGGCCAAAAAGGTATTGGCCATGCCGCCGCCGATGATCAGGAAATCGACTTTCTTGGTGAGATTGCCGAGCAGTTCGAGCTTGGTCGAAACCTTGGCGCCGCCGACCACCGCCGCGACGGGGCGAACCGGGTTTTCCAACGCCTTCGACAAAGCCTCGACTTCCGCCTGCATGGTGCGGCCCGCATAGGCCGGCAGTTTCTTCGCCAGACCTTCGGTGGACGCATGGGCGCGATGGGCGGCGGAAAAGGCGTCGTTGACATAGACGTCGCCGAGCGCGGCCAAGGCGTCGATCACGGCCGGATCGTTCTTTTCCTCGCCCTTGTGGAAACGGGTGTTTTCCAGCAGCAGGAATTCGCCGTCCTTCAGCGCGTTCACCGCTTCGGCCGCGACCGGGCCGATGCAGTCGGAAGCGAAAGCCACGGGCTTGCCGAGATGCTGGGCGACGGCGGCCGCCACGGGGCGCAGCGAATTGGCCTCATCCGGCCCGTTCTTCGGGCGGCCGAAATGGGCGAGCAGGACGACCTTGCCGCCTTTCTGGGAAATTTCGTTGAGCGTCGGCAGGATGCGCTCGATGCGGGTGGCGTCGGTCACCTTTCCGCCGTCCATCGGCAGGTTCAGGTCGACGCGGACAAGCACGCGCTTGCCCTTGAGATCGGCGGAATCGAGGGTGCGGAAAGCGGACATGGAAAACTCGTGGCGGGCTTGAGAACGGGTCAGCAAAAAGGCGCGCCCTAACGGACGCGCCCCATGGTCTGGCTCAGATCAGCTTGGCCATCGCGACGGCGGTGTCCGCCATGCGGTTCGAGAAACCCCATTCATTGTCGTACCAGGACAGGACCGACACCAGCGTGCCGTCCAACACCTTGGTCTGGTCCATGTGGAAGATCGAGGAATGGGAGTCGTGGTTGAAGTCGGAGGAGACGTTCTTCTCGGTGGTGTAGCCCAGAATGCCCTTGAGCGGGCCTTCCGCCGCCGCCTTGATGATGGAATTGACCTCATCCTTGGTGGTGGCGCGCTTGGCGATGAACTTCAGGTCGACGACCGAGACATTCGGGGTCGGCACGCGCAGCGCAAAACCGTCGAGCTTGCCGTTCAGCTCGGGCAGCACCAGGCCGACGGCCTTGGCGGCGCCGGTCGAGGTCGGGATCATCGACAGCGCGGCGGCGCGGCCGCGATACAGATCCTTGTGATAGGTGTCGAGCGTCGGCTGGTCGCCGGTGTAGGAATGGACCGTCGTCATGATGCCCTTCTCGATGCCGATGGCGTCATTGAGGGCCTTCGCCACCGGGGACAGGCAGTTGGTGGTGCAGGAAGCGTTGGAGACGACGATGTGGTCCTTGGTCAGTTTCTGGTGGTTGACGCCATAGACCACGGTGAGGTCGGCGCCGTCGGACGGGGCCGAAACCAGCACGCGCTTGGCGCCGCCCTGCAGATGGATCGCCGCCTTGTCGCGCGCGGTGAAAATGCCGGTGCACTCCATCACGATATCGACGTCGAGCGCGCCCCAGGGCAGTTCGGCCGGGTTGCGGACGGCCAGAACCTTGATCGGACCGGTTCCGACGTCGATCGCATCGCCCTCGACCTTGACCACGCCGGGGAAACGGCCGTGGACGGAATCGTAGCGCAGCAGATGGGCGTTGGTTTCGACGGAGCCGAGGTCGTTGAGCGCGACGACCTGAATGTCCTTGCGGCCGGATTCGACAATGGCGCGGAGCACGTTGCGGCCGATGCGTCCAAATCCGTTGATGGCAACTTTGACAGTCATATCGCTTCGCTCCTTGCGTTTCCCTCGGGAATGGGCCATTCGAGCGGCCCGCTTAGAAGCGCCAGCCGTGACTGCGCTTCGATTTGATCGCTTCTGATCTGCTGGCGCGCCCCCATGCGGCCTTGCGCATCGGTCCAGGGCGCGGACGTGCCGCCGGTTTCATCATATGGGGCGGATTGTGCTCGCTGCGAGATCATCGGCCTAAACGAAAGTACGAGCCGGTTGATAGCAGGTCGCCCCCCGCTGTCAACGGACCCTAGGGCATTTTTAGAGGAATTTACTCGGGTTTTAGCCCGTTTGAGTCCGGCGCGCGCGCTTGCACAAGAATAGGGCGCCTATTTCGGCTCCTTCGGCAACGGCGCCTTGGCGCGGCGCGCGACTTTGCTACATTGGCATTGACATCCTCTCCGGGGATTCGCGACGAAAGCTTGATGTTGTCCCCATTGCCCAGCGAACCGCTCAGTCCGCGCTCAGCCGCCTGCGGCGATGAGTCGCGCCAGACCTTGCCGGCGCTTCCGCCTTCCTCGGCGGAAGACGCAGCGATGGCGGCGGCGCGACGGCTGGAGGCGGCGCTGGAGGCGCTCGACCAGGCCATCGCCAGCCACACCGAGCGCCGGGGCGAGCTTTCCGATCAGCAAGCTGAATTTTTCGCCCTGCAGGAGGATCGCTCGCGGCTGGCCTGCGCGCTCGACGCCGCCAACACCCGCATCGAGACCTTGCAGGACAACCAGATCGAGGCGGCCCGACGGGTCGAGCGCGCCAGGGCCGCGGTGCGCGCCATTCTCGCGGCCTCCTCGGGAGACAGCTGATGGCGCAGGCGGTGGTCACCATTGCCGGGCGCGCCTATCGCATGGGTTGCGAAGAGGGCGAGCAGGCGCATATCGAAGAACTGGCGCGACTTCTCGACGCCCGGATCGCCGACCTGCGCGGCGTCTTCGGCGAAATCGGCGAGCAGCGCATCGTGGTGATGGCGGCGCTCACCCTTTCGGATGAACTTTTCGCGGCGAAGAAACAATTGGCGGAAACACAAGCCGAACTGGAAACCGCGCGGCTGCGCCAGCAGGAAGTTTCGGACTGGGCGGCCAAGGCGCTCGACAAGGCGACGGCCAAGGTCACCGCCGCAACCAAGGCGCTGAACGAGACTTGATTTAGCTCCTCATCCTGAGGAGCGCCTGCAAGGCGGTCTCGAAGGACGAGGGGCGGTCCACGGCTTGGAGCCGCCCGCTCACCTCTGCGTCTTCGGCGCGGTCGCGGGGCAAAGCGCCTGATAAAACCCGAGCATGACATCGTAGCCGGAGGCCGTGGAGCCATCGAGGATTTGCCCGCTGGCGAGATCGCGGATGGAATAATCCGCGAAGACTTCGCCGGAGCCCGGCTTCGTCCTGCCCAGAAAAACATATTTTCCGCCATTCAGATCAGAAAACGTCTTGTTCGGACAATCGCCGGTAATCGTGTTCCCGTGCGGGTCCTTCTCCTGCTCCGCAATGCATTTTTGTGAATAATCATGCGCATATTCACGACAAAACTGCACTGCGCCATCGTGGCTGGGCCTGGTCTTCACCAGTGCATGCGACGTATCCAGCCCCTCCCGCGCGGCGATCTCGTCATACATGCCGACCCGCGCCCCATAGAACAGCGTCGATTTCGGATCCGGGTCCGCCGGCGAGGGGCCGACATAGACCTTTTCGCCTGGCCCCCAAGCGCAAATCACGGAATCCTTGGCGTCGGGATCGGCGGCGGTCACCAGCCAGCAGCCGCCGCTGCGGTCGGCGTCGCCCAGTTTAACGCTGGCGACCTCTCCGCCCTGAGGTCCCGTCCAGAACGCCTTGCCCTCGTCTTTCTTGCCGACATTGACCTGCGCCATGACGCGGCCTTGCGCGTCGGTGATCCGGAACGACCCAGATTTTTCCAGCGGCGCAAAACTGCAGGCGCCGCCGATATAGTGAACGCCCTGCACCTCAAGCAGGCAAAGCGCTGGACGCGACTGCGCCCAAGCCTGCGGCGCCAGGACCGCCGCCACAACGGCGGCGCACAAGCCACGAAAAATCATTTCGTCCTCCTGAAATAAAAACGGCGCCGCGCGGCGCCGAAATTTTACAGCCAGTCGTTCACCGCCGTTCCCACGGCTTGCCCGATGGATTCAAGTTTTCGCGCCCGCAAATGTGCGGCGAGCCCGGTCTTGATCCGGCCGACCAGACCCAAACCCTCATAAACCAGCGACGAGTAAAGCTGGACCAGGGTCGCCCCGGCCTCGATCTTGGCCCAGGCGGCCTCCGGCGAATCCACGCCGCCGACGCCGATCAGCGGAAACTGGTTTTCGACGCGGACAAACGTCTGGGCGAGCATGCGGGTCGACAGCGCGAACAGCGGCGCGCCGGAGAGCCCGCCGGTTTCGCTGCGCAAGGCGTCGCGCAGGGTCTCGGGCCGCGCCAAAGTGGTGTTGGAGACGATCATGCCGTCGACGCCTCTCGCACGCGCGACTTTGACCACATCGTCGAGATCGGCGAGGGCGAGGTCCGGCGCGATTTTCAACAGCACCGGGCGGCGCGGCAGCTGCATCGCGGCCTGTTCCCGCGCCGCGATCACCCGCGCCAGGAGGTCGTCGAGCGCGCCGGCCTGCTGGAGATCGCGCAAGCCCGGCGTGTTGGGCGATGAAATGTTGACCGTAAAATAGCTGGCGACATCGGCGAAACATTTGATGCCGGCGACGTAATCGGCGGTGCGGTCGCTCGAATCCTTGTTCGCGCCGATATTGACGCCGACGACGCCGCCATTGGCCGCCCGCCGCAACAAACGCTCGCGCGCCCGCTCATGGCCGCCATTGTTGAAGCCGAAGCGGTTGATGACGCCGCGATCCTCGTGCAGCCGGAACAGGCGCGGCTTCGGGTTGCCGGGCTGCGGGCGCGGCGTCAGCGTGCCGACCTCGGTGAAGCCGAAGCCGAGTTTCAGCAACGCATCCGGAACCCGGGCCTCCTTATCAAAGCCCGCCGCCATGCCGATTGGGTTGGGGATATCGAGCCCGAACACATTCTGCGCCAGGATCGGATCGTCGTCGGCCGCAGTCGGCAGCGGCGCGCCCCAGAGCGCGAGAAGGGTGAGATTATGCGCGCGCTCGGCGTCCATGCTGTGCAGGAGCGGCAGGGCGAAGGAATCGAAAAAACCCGTCATGCCAAAAGTCCGGTGAAATCATGGGCGCCGTCGCGCCAGGGCAAGGGATGCGCCGACAGCGCCAGGGCCGTCGGCAGGGGCGCATAGAGATGGGGGAACAGCGCGCCCCCGCGCGAAGGCTCGAACAGCAGTTTTTCGCCCAAGGCCGCTTCATCGAAGGCGACCAGCACGAGGCCGTCCTGGCCGGCGAAATGTTTTGCCGCCGTCTCCTCGACCTGCCCCGCCGTGGAGAAATGGATGAACCCGTCAGTGCGGTCGACGGGCGACCCTTCGTAAACCCCGCATTCCTGCGCGGCGGCCCAGTCCGTCCCGGGCATGATTTTGTAGATAAGCGCCAAATTTGCATTCCACGGCTGCGATCAAGGCATTTTTTCGACCATCTTGCGACGCTCCGCAAGATGCGGGTTTTCACCGGCGCGCCGCCGTTCTAATAGACGTGCTTCTCTCCAGCCTGCTTCCGGAAAAAAATGACCGATTTCGCCGAACTCGCCCAATTCGCAAAAACTTCGAACGCCTGGCCGTTCGAGGAGGCGAAGAAACTGGTGGCCAGGGTCGAGCGCACCGGTCAGAAACAGGTTTTGTTCGAAACCGGCTACGGCCCCTCGGGCCTGCCGCACATCGGCACGTTCGGCGAGGTCGCGCGCACGACCATGGTCCGCCACGCCTTCGAGACCCTCACCGGCGGCCAGATCAAGACGCGCCTGCTGGCCTTTTCCGACGATCTCGACGGGTTGCGCAAAGTCCCGGACAATATTCCCAACAAGGACCTGGTCGCCGCCCATCTGGGAAAGCCGCTCACCCAGGTTCCCGACCCGTTCGGCGAATATCCGAGCTTTGGCGCCCACAATAACGCGCGGCTGCGGGCCTTCCTCGACCATTTCGGCTTCGACTACGAATTCGCCTCCTCGACCGAATATTACCAGTCCGGCCGCTTCGACGAGATGCTCCTCAAAATCCTGGCGCGGTTTGACACGGTCCAGGCGGTGATGATCCCGTCATTGCGCGAAGAGCGCGCCTCCACCTATTGCCCGTTCCTGCCGATCCACCCGCGCACCGGCGTCGTCATGCAGGTCCCGCTCGAGGAAATCGACCTGCCCGGCGGCATGATCGGCTGGCGCGACCCGGACACCGGCGAGCGCTTCATGACCAAGGTCACCGGCGGCCATTGCAAGCTGCAATGGAAGCCCGACTGGGCGATGCGCTGGTGCGCGCTCGGCGTCGACTATGAAATGGCCGGCAAGGATTTGATCGATTCGGTCAAACTTTCGGGCAATATCGCCCGGGCGCTCGGCCACACCCCTCCGGAAGGGTTCAATTACGAGCTGTTCCTCGACGAGAACGGCCAGAAAATTTCCAAGTCCAAGGGCAATGGCATCACCATCGAGCAATGGCTGACCTACGCCACGCCGGAAAGCCTCGCCTTCTTCATGTATTGGAAGCCGCGCGAGGCGAAAAAATTGCATTTCGACGTGATCCCGCGCGCCGTCGACGAATATCTGGCGTTTTTGGACGCCTATCCGCGCCAGGACGCCAAGAACCGGCTCGGCAATGCGGTCTGGCACATCCATTCGGGCAAGCCGCCGGCGCCGGAATTCATTTCGCATGAGGAGGGGCAGAAGGGGACGGCCATTTCCTTCGCCATGCTGCTCAACCTCGCCGCCGTCGCCAATAGCGAGGACCCCTCGGTGCTCTGGGGTTTTCTGAGACGCTACGCGCCGACCGCCACGCCGGAAAAATTTCCGCGCCTCGACCAGATGATCCGCTATGCGGTGCTGTATTTCCGCGATTTCGTGAAGCCGAAAAAGGTTTATCGCGCCGCCGACGAGGTGGAGCGCGACGCGCTGACAAAGCTTTCGGACGCCCTGGCGACGCTGCCGGCCGAGGCCAGCGCGGAGGACATCCAGACCCTGCTCTACGATGTCGCCCGCCCGATCCCCCGCTACCAGAATTTTGCGGCCAAGGGCGCCACGCCGGAGCGTCCGGGCGTGTCGAACGACTGGTTCAACATGCTCTATCAGGTTTTGTTGGGCGAGGATCGCGGTCCGCGCTTCGGCTCCTTCGCCGCGCTCTACGGCCTCGACAACACCCGCGCCCTGATCGCGGACGCGCTGGCCGGCAAGTTTTTGAAGGTCGAGGCCTGATTACAGCGCACTCGCGACCACGATCGCGAGCGCCCCACCGGCGACCATGAACGCGTCGTTGCGGAAATGCGGCTTGCGGTTGGCGAACACCAGCGCAAGCACGGTGAACAGCGCGACGCCGAGGTCGACGCCGGGCGACCAGATCGCGGCATAGGGAATGGTCGACAGGCTGAAGTACGGCAGGAAAGACATCGCGGCCCCCGCAAAGGTTGATGCATGAACGTTATTGCACCAACCGCGGCGCCAACCCGCAGTTCCCGCGCGCGTAATTGTACTGAATTTGCGTATTGCTCGACTTTATTACGCAAAGTCTTGCTCCGCTTGCGGAAAGCTCCGCTCAGGACCGCGTGATCAGCGCAATTCCGCCAACCATCAGCGCCGCCCCAAAAACCCGCCCGCTGGTCAATTCATGCACAGGCATGCCGAACCAGCCGAACCGGTCGATCGCCAGCGACATCAAAAAATTCGAGGTGATCAGCAGGCCGGCGAAGGCGCCGGCGCCCACCCTGTCCACGAACATCAGCCCCGCCACCACCGCAAAGGCGCCGATCACCCCGCCCAGCGGCGCCCACCACGGCATGTTTGCGATGTTATCCGCACCAGGCAGCGGATACGGCAGGCAGATGACGACGCAGGCGAGCAGAGCGACGATGGGCAGGAAGGAGACCAGGCTCGCGAGCCAGGGATTGACCAGCGCGACGCGCAGCGCCCCGTTCATCGGCGGTCCCCAGGCTTGCAGCACGCCGGAAACGATGATCAGCGCGTAAATCCAGAAAATGTCGGCGTCCCGCATGTCCGAACCTCCAGAAGTCAAACAAGCGCCAGCGCGGCGATCAGCGCCAGCGGCATCACCACAACGCCAAGAAGCAGGAAATCGCGGTCGCGGACGCGCTGCTGTTCGCGGCGCAACACCGCCAGCCACAAAATGGTGGCGAGCGAGCCCGTGACCGAAAGATTGGGGCCGAGATCGACGCCGATCAGGATCGCGGCGGTCACGTCGGGCGGCGCCGCGGCCTGATGCACGGCGCTGGCGGCGATCAGCCCCGCCGGAAGATTGTTGACGAGGTTCGAGCCGAAGGCGACGGCCGCGCCGCTCGCCGCCGCGCCCCAGACCGGCGGCGCCTGGCGCAACAGGCCGGCGAGCTGGGCGGTCACGCCGATCTGGTCCAGCGCCTCGACAAAGACGAACAGCCCGGCCACCAGCGGCAGCACGCCCCAGTGAATGTCGCGCACCAGCGGCCAGGGGTTTGAGCGACGCACCAGCAAGACCAGAATCGTCGTCCCCGCGCCGGCAAACAGCGTGGGCGCGCCGAGATCGAGGCCGCGCGCCGAAGCGACCAGCAGAACCAGCGCCGTGGCCGCGAGTCCGAAGGCCGCCACCTTGCCGCCGGCAGAGAGATGCGGCGACTCCTGCGGCTCGGCGATCGGCGCCGCGAGCTCCCGGCGCAGCATCAGCCGCAAGGCGGCATAGGTCACGACGATGGCCGCCAGCGACGGCAGGCCGAAGATTTTGAGCCAGTCGAGCAGCGGCGGCAGGCCGGCGCGTCCATAGACCACGAGATTGGCCGGATTGGAGATCGGCAGGACAAAACTCGCGGCATTGGCGACGAAAGCGCACAGATAGAGATAGGGCAGCGGCTTTTCGACCTTCGCGGCCTGGGTGGCGGCGAACACGGCGGGCGTCAGCACCACGGCGGTCGCATCGTTCGAGAGAAACACCGTGACCAGCACGCCCACCAGATAGACCAGCAGAAAAAGTCTGTTGGCCGAGCCCCGGGCGTGCTTGGCGGCCTCGGCCGCCAAAAAATCGAACAGGCCTTCGCGACGCGCGGCTTCCGACAGCAGCATCATGCCGGTCAGAAACATGTAGACGTCGGCGCCGCGCGCAACGCCCGCCCAGGCGGCGCCGGCGGGCAGAAGGTGTGTCAGCACCAGCAGCGCGGCGCCGGCGACCGCCCAGATCGCTTCGGGCCAGTGAAAGGGCCGCAGGATGACGCCCGCCGTCGCGAGCCCGGTGATGCCAAGGATTTGCCAGTTCATGATCCCAAGTCGCGGATTCGCGCGCGGCGATCAACCCGCATCTTGACCGTTCAATGCGGAGCGCCGGGCAATGTTCCCGGCCGCAAGCCGAAGCGGTCAAAACATTGCGCCCTCGTGGCGCAGGAGCCATAATTTGCGCTCGAGGCCGCCGCCATAGCCGACCAGCGCGCCGCTGGCGCCGATCACGCGATGACAGGGGATCACGAGCACGATGGGGTTGCGGTTGTTGGCGAGGCCGACGGCGCGGGCCGCGCCGGGCTGGCCGATGCGCCGGGCGATCTCGCCATAGCTCGCCGTCGCGCCGTCCGGGATCGTCCGCAGCGCCGCCCAGACCTGCTGCTGGAACGGCGTTCCGGCCGGCGCGACCGAAAGGGCGTCGAGCGCCGCCGCCTCGCCGCCGAAATAAGCGTCCAGAGCGACAAGGGCCGCCGAGGCGCGGGGCGGCGCGTCCAGCCGCACACGGCCCAGACCCAGCGACAATCTTTGGCGCAGGCCGGCGGCATCGCCAGCCTCGCCCCAGTCCAGCAGCCGAACGGCGCCGGCGCCATCGGTGACGAGGCGAAGCGCGCCGGTGGGCGTCGGCAGGGTTTCAAGGAACAGGCGCGTTTCCATCATGGCGCTGGTCATATCGCGAGACAGAAGCCGCGTCTGGCGGTTATCGGACCCGGACAAAGGCGCCGCCATGTCCGAAAACCGCGAGACTTTTCCAGCCCCGCAGCGCAGACTCCGGTCATGGACCTCGACCAAGACGCCTGCTACCGCGTCATTTGCGCGCGCGATCCCCGCTATGACGGGCGCCTGTTCACCGGCGTGAGGACGACGCGCATCTACTGCAGGCCGGTTTGCCCGGCGCGCACGCCGCGGCGCGAAAACGTCCTCTTCTACCCCACGGCGGCGGCCGCCCAGGAGGCGGGGTTCCGGCCGTGCCTGCGCTGCCGTCCGGAAACGGCCCCCGACCTCGGCGCCTGGCGCGGCGCGTCCAACACGGTGTCGCGCGCTTTGGCGCTGATCGAAATGGGCGCGCTCGACCAGCAAGGCGTGGCCGCGCTCGGCGAAAGATTGGGCGTGGGCGAGCGTCACCTGCGGCGCCTGTTCGCGCGTTACCTCGGCGCCTCGCCCGTCGCCGTGGCGCAAACGCGGCGCGTGCTGCTGGCCAAACAGCTCATCCAGGAAACCGCGCTGCCGATGACCGAGGTGGCGCTGGCCTCCGGCTTCGACAGCGTCCGCCGCTTCAACGAAACGTTTCTGGCGCTTTACCGTCGCCCGCCGACGGCTTTGCGCCGCGAAGGCGGCGTGGAGACCGCGGCTTCCGGCGAGATCGCCCTGGCGCTGCGCTTCAAGCCGCCCTACGACTGGCCGGCGATGCTGGCGTTTTTCGCCGCCCGCGCCATCACCGGCGTCGAAGCCGTCGAGGACCAGACCTATCATCGCGCCATCGCCATCGACGGCGCGCATGGAACCCTGGCGGTTCGCCCGGCCGGCGCGAACGCGCTGTCCGTCGCGCTGCGCCTACCCAAGCTCGCGGCGCTGCCCGGCATCATTGCGCGGCTGCGCGGCATGTTCGACCTCGCCTGCGATCCCGAGGTCGTCGCCGCGACCCTGGTCCAAGACGAAAAGCTCGCGCCGCTGGTCGCCGCGCGCCCGGGCCTGCGCCTGCCCGGCGGCTGGGACGGCTTTGAAACGGCGGCGCGCGCCATTCTCGGCCAACAGGTGACCGTCGCGGGCGCCGCGCGCTGCGCCGGCGCGCTCGTGGAAAAATTCGGCGAAGAGTTGCGCGCCTCCCACCCCCGGCTGACGCGGGTGTTTCCGACGCCGGCCGCGCTCGCCGGCGCCGATCTCACGTCGATCGGCCTGACCCGCGCCCGCGCGGCGAGCCTGCGCCGCCTCGCGGAAACCGTCGCCGCCGATCCTGATTTTTTGTCGCCTCGCCATTCCGCCGAGGAGATCATGGCGCGGTTGCGGGCGCTGCCGGGCGTCGGCGAATGGACGGCGCAATATTTCGCTTTGCGGCAGTTGCGCGATCCCGACGCCTTTCCCGCCTCCGACCTCGCCCTGTTGCGCGCCATGGCCGATGAGGCGGGCGCGCGCCCCTCGCCCAAGACCCTGCTGGCGCGAGCGGAACACTGGCGGCCCTGGCGCGCCTATGCCGCCCAGCACCTTTGGACAGCGGAGGCGCCGCGCCTCAGCGGCGCAAGCCGCGCCTGATCATATCCGCCGCCTTTTCCGCGATCATGATGGTCGGGGCGTTTGTATTGCCGCCGATCAGCGTCGGCATGATCGAGGCGTCGACCACCCGCAGGCCCTCCAGCCCGCGCACCCGCAGCTCCGGATCGACCACGGCCTCGGCGTCCGAGCCCATCCGGCAGGTCCCGACGGGATGATAGATGGTGTCGGCGCGGGCGCGGATATGCTGCTCCCATTCGGCGTCGCTCATACCGTCGCGGACGCCAAAAAGCTCTTTTTCGCAATAGGCCCGCATCGGCGGCGTCAGCATGATGTCGCGCGAAATTTTGGCCCCCCGGATCATGGTTTCGAGATCGCGGCGGTCGGACAGGAAAGCCGGATCGATCGCCGGCGGCGCCAAGGGGTCCGCGCTTTGCAGAAAGACGCGCCCGCGTGAAAACGGATGGAGCGCGCAGACATGCAGGCAAAATCCGTGGCCGGGATGCAGCCGCCGGGCGTGATTGTCGACGACGCCAATGACAAAATGCAGTTGCACATCGGGCCGGTCGAGATCGGGCGTGGTCTTGAGAAACCCCGCGCCCTCGGCGAAGGGGGTGGCGAGCAGCCCGCCGCCATCGCGCCGCCATGCGGGAATTTCTCGCAAAAGTTTGAAGAACGCGCCGAGACCGATGCCGAAATTGTCCTTGTCGGAGGTCTTCCAGGCCAGGATGAAATCGAGATGGTCCTGAAGGTTTTGGCCGACGCCCGGCGACTCGTGAACCAGCGCAATGCCGTGCGGACAAATGTCCTCGGGCCGCCCGACGCCGGACAATTGCAGCAGCTGCGGCGTGCCGAAGGCGCCGGCGCTCAAAATGATTTCGCGCGACGCATGCAAAACCTTTTCGACCCGGCCCTGCAGGCAGGCGACGCCCACGGCGCGCTTGCCCTCGAACACAATCTTGGTGGCTTGGGTCTTGGTCAGCACGGTCAGGTTCGGCCGCTGCTCCATGACCGGAAACAGATAGGCGGCGGCGGACGAGCAGCGTTCGCCCCGGCGGGAGGTCCCGTGGAACTGGGTCACCTGATAGAGGCCCACCCCTTCGGTGTCGCCCGTGTTGAAATCCTCGCGCACCCGATGCTGCCGCGCGCTCGCGGCCTCGACAAAAGCCTTGGTGATCGGCCGGGGCGCGCGCTGGTCGGAGACATGCAGCGGCCCGTCGCCGCCATGCGCGGCGTCGGCGCCCCATTCATTGTTCTCGGCCTTGCGAAAGTAAGGCAGCACCTCGTCCCAGGACCAGCCGGGGCAGCCGAGATCGGCCCATTGGTCGTAATCGGCGCGGTGGCCGCGCACATAAAGCATGGCGTTGATCGCCGAGGAGCCGCCGAGCGCTTTTCCGCGCGGCTGGTATCCCCTCCGGCCGTTCAGTCCAGGCTGCGGGACCGTCCAAAGCGCCCAGTTGTTGATCCGGGGCCGGCCAGGAATCATGGCCACCGCGCCCGCCGGGGTGCGGATCAAAAAATCGTCGCCCCGCCCGCCCGCCTCGAGCAGACAGACGGTGACATCAGAATCTTCGCTCAGCCGCGCCGCCAGCGCCGCGCCGCTGGAGCCGCCGCCCACGATCACATAGTCGAAACGGTCCATGGCGCGTCCTTTCATGCCAGAGGACTGTCGTCGCCCGAGAACAGCGCGACGCTGATCGCCTCCTCGCGATTGGCGACGATTTCAACGAAATCGCGAGCGTCGCCCATCTGGCGGAAGGCGGCGTAACCGCGTTCGAGAAAGGCCTGCAACGGGCCGAATCCGGCGAGCTCCGCCGGCTTGCGCATGGCCTTGAGCGCCAGGCCGATCAGCGGCGCCTTGACCAGATCCTCCAACCGATGGCCGAGGTGGCGGATCAGTTCAATCTGCCGGGCGCGGTCGTCGCGCCGTCCGGTGCGCCGATAGGCCTCGCCATAGGCGGGCGCGTCGTCCCCAGGCCCCAGCAGCCCCGCCATATCGGCGTCGAGAGACTCGGAGAGCGCATCGAGTTCGATGGCGTCGGCGACGGTCTCGATCCCCGAGGCCGGCAGCCCCTTTTTCATCAGCGGCAGCACGCGCCACACCGTCTCCGCGTCGACGCTATGGTCTTGCGGACCATAGAGGTCGGTGAGGAAGAACCGCGCGGCGGCGGCGTAGTGCGGATGGGCGAGCAGGTCGGCATGGGTGCGGGCGAGCCGCGCCGCCTGCCATGCGCGCAGCCGCAGGCGCGCCTCCTGCGCGGATGCGTTGCGCCGTGTCGCCGCCCGCACTTCGGTGGCGCGCGCCAGCTGCGCTTCAAGGCGTTTGGCGGCGATCTCTTTGGGGTCGAGGTCGTTTTCCATGTGCTCATTCTATCACGAGGGGCTAGGCGTCAACGCCTAATCGCGGGCCTTCCCCCGGCCTGAGAAACCGATAAGATCGGCAAAAAACAAGGGGAGTTGGCATGTCTCGAGACGCGCGCATGGCGCCGGTGGATGTCACCTGGCTGCGAATGGACAGGCCGAACAATCACATGGTGATCGTCGGGGTGATCGTCTTGCGCGACCCGGTCGAGCTCGATCGCCTCGAGCGGACGCTGGAGGCGCGGCTGCTCGCCCATGACCGCTTCCGCCGCAGAATCGAGGAACGCGCCGGGACCTATTATTGGCGCGAGGACCCGCGCTTCGACGCGCAGCGGCACCTGCGCCGCGCCCGCCTGCCCGGCGACGCCGGCAAGGCGGAATTGCAGCGGTTCGTCTCCGAACTCGCGGTGCGCCCGCTCGATCCCCGCCATCCCCTCTGGCAGATCCATATTGTCGAGGGCTATGAGGAGGGCGTGGCTCTGGTGCTGCGCATCCATCACGCCATTGGCGACGGCGCGGCCATGATGCGCGTGCTGCTCGACCTCACCGACGAAGACCCGGACGCCCCACTGCACGGGGTCGAGGGGAGCGGGAGCGAGGAGACGGAGCACCCGTTTCGGCCATCCTGGGACGTGCTGGCGCCGCTGCTCGAAAAGGTCGAGGGCGGATTCAAGGCGTCCACTGAGGCCGCGCGCACCGCCTTCGGCCTGGTGCGCAACCCCTCCGACACGAAAAAACTGTTGCGCGACGGCGCCAATGTCGCCGCCGAACTCGCCTGGCTGCTGATGATGCCGACGGATACGGAGACCCGGCTCAAGGGGGAATTGTGCGGCGAGAAAATGGTGGCCTGGAGCGCGCCGATCCCGCTACCCGAGGTGAAGGCCGTCGGCCATGCGCTGGGCTGCACGGTCAACGACATGCTGCTGTCCTCCTTCGCCGGCGCGCTGAAAACCTATCTGGATTCCAAGGGCGATCCCACCGAAGGCGTCGAGGTGCGGGCGCTGGCCCCCATCGACCTGCGTCCGCCCGGCCGGGCGAAAACGCTGGGCAACCAGTTCGGGATCATCGCCGTCGAATTGCCGGTTGGCATGGACAATCCGCTGGCGCGGCTGGAGGAGGTGCGCCGGCGCATGCTGGCGCTGAAACGCTCCTATGAGCCTGTGGTGACGCTCGGCCTGATCACCGCGCTCGGCTATGGCCCGAAAATGGTGCAGGACCGGCTGTTCGACCTGCTGCTCAGCCGCGCCACGGCGGTGATGACCAATGTTCCGGGGCCGCAGCGCCCGCTCTATCTCGGCGGCGCCGCCATCGACCAGATCATGTTCTGGGTGCCGCAATCCGGCGAGATCGGCATGGGCGTGTCGCTGCTGTCCTTCAACAATCGCGTGCAGCTCGGCCTGATCACCGATGCGGCGCTGGTTTGCAATCCCGACGAGATCATCCAGCATTTTCAGCCTGAATTCGAGCAATTGCTCTACCACGCCCTGCTGCACAGCGGCCTGGACGAGGCGGCGCCGGAGGCGCAGCAGCGCGCGCCCAAACCGAAAGCAAAACCCAAGCAAAAGCCGAAGCCGAAGCAAAAACCGGCCGTGTTGCGCGTCAACGGCGCGGCGATCGACCCGCCGCCGAAGCCGCGGCGCGCGCGGGCGAAGGCGCCCGAAGCAGTTTAGCCGGCGGAGCGAAGATCGGTTGATCTCATTCTGACGTCGATCAGAATGATTTTTCTCGCCTTAAGAAGACGGCGCAAAATCAATCCAAACACTCTGAGGTTCCCGCTCAGGAGAACAACGACAAACACACGGAACCAACTGGATAATTCATCGTCTTCGTGGATGAGATATCATTATTTTGGTATTCATTTGCGTCGGCACACGACGATTTGCTCATTCATTATTGATTCACGCTGAACCTTTATAACGCCCAGGCTTCCCGATGCGGCGGAGCCATGGAGCTTGTCATGAAAAATCTTGAGACGCCCGAGACGACTCAGGTTTCGCGCAGAAAGCTGCTGGTCGGCGCCATCGCGGTGAGCGCGGCGCCCTTGCTCGCCGTCCCCGGCGCCCATGCCAATGTCAAACTGTCCAAATCCGCGGTAAAATTCCTCGCCGTGGCGGGCAACGGCAAGACTTGCGGCTCCTGCAAACTGTTCCAGGCGCCCGCCAGTTGCGCCTTTGTCGAGGGCGTGACCGATCCGAACGGCACATGTTGGATCTGGCAGGGCAAGCCCGCCGATCCTGAGCACGTCGCATCCAACACCTGATCTGCATTGCATAGGGCGCGAGCCCCCGCCCCTATCCCGCGAGCTCCGCCTTGGCGGCTTCGACGTCCAGCCGCTCCATGGCGTCGGCGGGAACGCATTTCGCCGCCTCCTCGTAAAGCGCTGTCGCCTGTTTCAGTTTCGGCGCGCCGAACAGCATGGCGAGCGCATTGGCATATTCCATGCGGGCGATGGCGGAGGTCGGATTGAGCTTCAGCGCCTCTTCAAAATGTTTCACCGCCGCCTCCTTGCTCGCGCCATAGGTGAGGCTGGCGATCATGCCGCCGATCTTGTCCACGACTTCGGCGTGATAGGCGCCGAGCGCGATATGCGCGTCGGCATGGCGCTTTTCCAGACGCAGCGCGGTTTCGAGAGCGTGCTTGATCTTGCCGCCCAACCCCTGCGCAAGCGCCTTGGCCACGGAAATGCACTGGCTGTAGCGCCCGAGCGCCTGGGCGTGGAGATACCAGGCGTTGGCATTGTCGGATTGCTGCAGGCTTTCCGCGAGCGCGGCGGCGCGCTGGAACAGCGCGATCTTGTCCTCGCGATCCTCGACCAGATAGGAGGCGTAGATGTTGATCGCCTTGGCGGCGACATTGGCACCCAGCGCCCCCAAAACCTCGCCCTGGCGCGCCGCGGTTTCGAAATCGCCGCGATGGTAGGCGCGCCAGGCGTCCTGCACACGCTCATCCTCGGGAAAAGGCTCGCGGTCGCCGGCGTGCAGGCGCGGCCAGTTTTTTTCCAGCGCCGCGCCTTCATAGGAATAGGCGTCGTCGGAATAGGGAAAACGCTTCCATTTCAATTTCGACATGTTCGGCCTCAGTTCAAATAGCGTTTGGACAATTCATCGAACAGTTCGCGCTCGCGCGGCGCGAGATAAGGCGCAGCGAGCGAAATGACGTGAAAGGCGCCGCGCGCCAGCGCCCGGCTTTCCTCTTTTTCGTCGGCATCCTCGCCATTGCGCGGATTGCGCGCGAGTTCGTAGGAGAGCCAGTAGGTCGCGATCACGGTCATGTTGACGGCCAGCGCCTCGACGTCCTGCGGCGAGGCCCTGAGCTCGCCCGCCTTGACCAGGCCGGTGAGAATGGCGACCGCCGTGCGCCGCTTATGCGCGAGAATGCGCTTGAACTGCGCGCCCAGCACCCGGTAGCGCGAGGTGAGTTCGTTGATGTCACGATAGATGAAGCGATATTTGTGGATGGCCTCAAAGATCAGGTGCAGGAACAGCCAGGCGTCCTCGGCATGCGCCGGCCTCTGCTCCGGCGCGGCCAAAGTGTGCTCGATTTCCTCGCGAAACGCGGCGAACAGCGCTTCGACGATCTTGTCCTTGCAACGATAGTGATAATAGAGATTGCCCGGGCTGATGTTCATTTCATCGGCGATGGCCGTCGTGGTGACGCCCGGCTCGCCGTAGGTGTTGAACAATTTCAGCGCCGTATCGAGAATGCGTTCGGGCGTTCGCCTCTTTGGTTTTCTCTCCATGCCTGCTCCCCTCCCCGGAACGGGCGAAACAATTATCGCAATGCGCGCTCCAGTGAATCCAGGGCCGTTCCGAGCTGGCTCGCCGTCTGTTTGAGCCCGACGCGGCGCGGCGCGCGGCGCCGGCGCGACAGCGTGCGGGTCTCGTCGGCGAGACAGGCGCGGTCGAGCGACACGCAATGGCGGGCCAGCACGCGATCGAGCTCGTCGGCGCGGCGGCGCAATTCCTCGCGCGTCCTCTGATAGGCGTGTTCGGCCAGCCGGTGACGGCTGGAATAGGAAAACACATTGGTGAAGAACATTTCGGCGTCGTCGCGCGCGGGCTCGAACAGGATGACGTCGGCGTCGGGAAAGGTTTGCGCATAGCGCTCCATCCCCACCCGCATGCGCGAATGGATCAGCGCGCGAAAGGTCTGCGACATCACGGAGGGCAGGCCGCGCGCCGCGAGCGACAGGCGTCTGCGGTGACTTTTGCGCGCGACCGCGTCAGCGTCGATGGGGGTGAGCGGATTGACGCAGATCAGCAGTTTCGCGCCCTCGGCCAGCGCCACCGAGGCATGAAGGGTCTTCATCAGCGCGCCGTCGACATAATGGCGTCCGTTGATCTCCACTGGCGGGAAAAGCCCCGGCAGCGCCGAACTGGCCTGAACGGCGCGAGAGATGGGCACGTCGTCCAGCCCCGGGCCGCCGAACGGCGTCGCCGAACAGGAATCGAGATCGGTGGCGACAATGAACAGTTTTTTTGCAAGCCGCCGAAAATCGTTGACCCGGCCCCCCGCGGAAAACAGCCGCGCCAGATAGGCGCCCACGGGCTCATTATCGAACAGCCCGGCCGGCAGCGCGCGCCCCAATTGTTGCAGCGATTCGGCGAAGCCGTGCGGGGGCGCGCCATTGAGGTAGGACTGCATCGCCACCGCCAGAAGCCCCGGCAGACTGGCGAGGCGTTGCCCGAATTCCTGAAAGGCCGGCTGCAACAGGATTTCGGGTTCGAAGGGGTCGTCGGCCTCCTCGCTCTCGATGAACAGCCGGTGCATGTCGCGCGGGGTGACGCCATTGGCGAGGCCTGCGGCGACGAAGGCGCCCGAACTGACGCCGACAAAAATATCGCAGCCGGTGAGGTCGAGGCCGATCAGCGCCTCATCGAGCGCCGCCAGGGCGCCGACTTCATAAATGCCGCCGACGGGTCCGCCGCCAGCCAGAGCGACGCCCTTGAGATCGCGGTTCACGGCGCCCTCCATCGTCTCAGAACCCGGCGGGCGCGCCGGTTCAAGGCGCGCCCGTCAGCTCGCATTCATTTCGCCGCCGCAGGCGCCTTGGCCGGCGCCT
This sequence comes from Rhodoblastus acidophilus, assembly GCF_025961575.1. GTDB lineage: Bacteria > Pseudomonadota > Alphaproteobacteria > Rhizobiales > Beijerinckiaceae > Rhodoblastus > Rhodoblastus acidophilus_C. The sequence goes on from NZ_JAOQNX010000001.1 coordinate 144,504, forward strand.
TGCGCTGTTCCAGCTCGGCGGACAGGGTCTTCACCTCATGGGTGAGTTCCGACACCCGCCGGCCCAAGTGCTCGATATCCTTGCGGGTGGGCACATTCAGCGAATGCAGGGCGCGGGCGACGCGCTCTTCAAAAACCTGTTCGAGCTTGTCCCAGGATCCCGTCGCCTGTTTCCTGACTTCGGCGATCTTGTCGTCGGCGGTCTTCTTCGCCCGGTCCTGGACGGCCTCGCCTTCCTTGACCAAGGCTTCGAAGACTTTCGTGCCCTCCTCCTGCGCCTTGGCGAAGGCGCCGAGGCCGGCGAGCCAAATCTGGTTGGCGGAATTCTTGATCAGCGTCGCAAGTTCGTTCTCGCCCTTGCCTTCCGCAAGTTCGGTAAGCTTCTTGACCATGATCCTCTCCCGTGGATTGCCGGCGGTTGAGCCTGCCGGTTTCATTTTTATAATTTATCCGTCCAGACTAGAATCCTCGCCCTAGAATCCTCATTTCTTTTGGTCACATCTGCGAGATCGCAGTCATTCCCCTGTTCCACCGGTTTTTTAGCTTGGCTATTTGGCGTCTTGCGTTTTGAATAGGCGGCGGATTCTAATCGACACCATTATCTTGCAAAAGCTTTGGAGACCGAGCCATGATCTACGTCATCACCGGCGGCAGCGGCTTCATCGGCAAGCGTCTGATCCAAAAATTCTTGGCGCGGCCCGACGCCGAAGTCCATTTCCTGCTGCGCAATTCCTCGCCTGAACGCCTGAAAATTTTGGGCGATTTCTGGGGCGCCGAGGCCGCCCGCGCGCTTCCCCTGCCCGGCGACCTCACCGCGCCGCTGTGCGGCGTCGATCCCAAGACCATCGAAGCCCTACGCGGCAAAGTCGATCATTTCTTCCATCTCGGCGCCATCTATGATCTCGCCGCCGACCCCGCCCAAGAAATGCTGGTCAATATCGAGGGGACGCGCAACGCCCTGGCGCTGGCGGAAGCCCTTGGCGCACGGCGCTTTCACCACATGAGCTCCATCGCCGCCGCCGGCCTCTACGAGGGCGTGTTCCGCGAAGACATGTTTGATGAGGCGGAAAACCTTGAGCACCCCTATTTCGCCAGCAAGCACGAGTCGGAAAAAGTGGTGCGCGCGGAAGCGAAAATTCCCTATCGCATCTATCGTCCGGGGCTGGTGGTCGGCGATTCCCGCACCGGCGAAATGGATAAGATCGACGGCCCCTACTATTTCTTCAAGCTCATCCAGAAACTTCGCGGCCTGCTGCCGCCCTGGGCGCCGATGATCGGCCTGGAAGGCGGGCGCATTAATCTCGTCCCCGTCGACTTCGTCGTTGCGGCCACGGACGTCCTCGCGCACAAGGACGGCCTCGACGGGCGCTGCTTCCATCTCGTCGATCCCGACCCGCGCCGCGTCGGCGACATTTTCGCCCTGTTCGCCGGCGCCGCGCACGCGCCGCGCGTCACCATGCGGGTCAACACCGCCTTGTTCGGCCTGCTGCCGCGCACGCTCACCCAGGCGCTCAAGGCGCTGACGCCGGTGCGCCGCATCCGCAAGGCGCTGATGAAGGATCTGGGCCTGCCCGAGGGCATTCTCGCCTTCTTCAACTATCCCACGCGCTTCGACAGCCGCGAGGCCGGGCCGTTGCTGGCAAACGCCGGCATCAAAGTCCCCGCAATCGAGGATTACGCCTGGCGCCTGTGGGATTATTGGGAGCGCCATCTCGATCCCGACCTGTTCATCGACCGCTCGCTGCGCGGACGGGTCGCCGGCAAGGCGATTTTGGTGACCGGCGGCTCCGCCGGTATCGGCAAGGCGACGGCGCTACGCCTCGCCGAAGCCGGCGCGCGCGTGCTGATCGTCGGGCGCGACCAGATCAAGCTCGACGCCGCCTTGCAAGAGGCGAAGGCGCGGGGCCTGAAGCTCGAGGCTCATGCGGCGGATCTCGCCGATCCCGCGCAATGCGAAGCCCTGGTCGCCGCGCTCAACACGCAGGGCGGCGTCGAGATTCTGATCAACAACGCCGGCCGCTCGATGCGGCGCGGCATCGAACATTCCTACGACCGGCTGCATGATTTCGAACGCGCCATGCAGGTCAATTATTTCGGCGCGCTGCGGCTCACCCTCGGCCTGCTGCCGGGCATGGCGCAGCGCCACAGCGGCCATGTCATCAACATTTCGTCGATTGGCGTGCTGACCAATGCGCCGCGGTTTTCGGCCTATGTCGCGTCAAAGGCGGCGCTCGAAGCCTTTTCGCGATGCGCGGCCAGCGAATTTCTGGACCGCGGCGTGCATTTCACCACGATCAACATGCCGCTGGTGCGCACCGCCATGATCGCGCCGACAAAATTGTATGAGCACGCGCCGGCGCTTTCGCCGGAGGAGGCGGCGGAGCTGGTGGTCGAGGCGATCGTCAAACGCCCGTCGCGCATCGCCACGCCGCTCGGCGTGTTCGGCCAGATCGTCCACGCGTTCAGCCCGCGTCTGGCGCAGATCGTGATGAACACGGCGTTCCGCATGTTCCCCGACAGCGCCGCCGCGACCGGCGCCAAGCACGAGGCGCCGAACGCGGATCAGATCGTGTTCACGCAGATCATGCGCGGGCTGTATTTGTAATCACGCGCCCGCGACGGGTTGCTCCTGCGCGGCGGGCGCCGGCGGCGGCGCGACCGCCTCGACCGCCGCTTCCGCGACGCTCGGCGCAGGTTCAACAGCTTCCACCACGACAGGCGCTGGCGCGGCAGGCGGGGCCACGACGATGATGGGCGTTTCCTCCACCACCGGCGCAGCTTCGACCGCCGGCGCCGCTTCAACCGGCGCGACGACGACCAGCGGCGGCTCCGGCTGCGGGTTCAAAGCGACGGAGGGCGCGCGCTTCGCCGCGGGTTCGGAAAAGGCCAGAATCTTCTTCAGCACTTCCGGCTGATCGATCACCGACAAATGACCGGCGAGCGGCGCGCAGGTCTCCGGCGCCCCCTGCAGGCGCGCGGCGTCCGGCGGCGAGACGAATTCGTCGCGGCCGGCCCAGAAGGCGTGGACCGGAACCGAGGTCTCCTTGGCGTTAAGCGCCTGCAGCCAGGGGGAATCCGGCTCCATCTGGCGAGCGCTGCGGCCGAGGCCGAATTTGGCGAAGCTGGTGCCATGGTTCGGCGTGGCCAGCGTGATCAAGCCGGCGACATCGTCGCCGCCGCGCCGGGCGATGCGGGCGCGCGCCACCAGGCCGCCCTTGCTGTGACCGACCAGCAGAACTTTTTCCGCGCCGGTCTGTTGCTTCACGCGGGCGATGTGCTGGTCGAGTTCGTCGGCGAGTTCGTCGATATCAGCGAAGGTCCACCCGAGCGTCACCGGCGCGACCTTGCGGCCAGCCGCTTCGAGATCGCGCGCCAGATCGAACCACATGCCGCGATTGCAGCAATAGCCGGGAACGAGCACGATCGGGGTTTCGTCCGGCGCATGAGCCAGCACTTTCTCGTCGCCCATCCAGAACGTGTCGAACGGCATCAGCACGACAAAGGCGCGCCAGAAGGCGTAGATCTCGGAGGCGCTGGCCAGCCAGCGACGCTCGGGCGTTCCGATATTCAGGAAATTGGGCGCGTTCACGGCGATGGCGGCGGCGGGAATGGCCGCGGGCAGGCCGACGAAGACGAGGAGCAGGACGATCAGCCCGGCCTCGAAGCCAAACAGCAATCTTGTGAGGTGGCCGGCGATTGCGGCCACAATTAGGATCAGAACGACGGCGCTCCGCAACAAAAGGGTCCGCATCTCAGTCTCCGCGCTATCGGCGTATTGATCGGAATCATTGTCTGTGACTGCGGCGACCAGATTATGAATGGGCAAAGCGCGCAATGACAAAGATCAACAATCGGGAGGGGCGCATCGTGGAGCACATCTGGACGGCCCGCTATCCCGCCGGCGTCGACGCGAAAGTCGACGTCCACGTCTTTCCGTCGTTGCGCCACATGTTCGAGGACAGCGTCGCCCGCTTTCCCGACAACACCGTCTTCATCAGCATGGGCGCGCGGCTCAGCTACCGCCGCTTGCGCGAACTCGCCTGGAATTTCGGCTCCTGGCTGCAAAATGTCGTCAAACTGCCGCGCGGCGCGCGCGTCGCGCTGATGACGCCCAACCTGCTGCCCTATCCGGTCGCGCTCTTCGGCGCGCTCTCCGCCGGTTATGTCGTGGTCAATTGCAACCCGCTCTACACGGCCTTCGAGCTCGAGCGGCAATTGCAGGATTCCGGCGCCGAGGCTCTGGTCGTGCTGGAGAATTTCGCGGCGACCGCGGCCAAAGCGATCGAGCGCACCCAGGTGCGCGCCGTGGCGGTGGCGCGCATCGGCGATCTCCTCGGCTTTCCCAAGGGCGCGCTGACCAATTTCGTCGTCAAGCGCGTCAAACACCTGGTTCCCCCCTGGGAAATTCCCGGCGCGATCCCGTTCACCCAGGCGCTGCGCCTGGGCGCCGGCGCGCCGCTGGCTTTGCCGGACCTCGGCCCCGACGATCTCGCCTTCCTGCAATATACCGGCGGCACCACGGGCGTGCCGAAGGGCGCCGAACTCACCCATGGGAGCGTGATCGCCAACATCCAGCAGGGCTACGCCTGGGTGCGGCCCTTCGCCGAGGACGGGCGCGAAATCATCGTCACGCCGCTGCCGCTCTACCACATCTTCGCGCTCACGGTGAGCTGCCTGCTGTTCATGCGCTTCGGCGCGGCCAACCTGCTCATCGCCAATCCCCGCGACATCAAGGGCCTGGTGAAGGCGCTGTCGCGCACGAAATTCACCGCGATCAGCGGCGTGAACACGCTGTTCAGCGCGCTGCTCAAGAACGAGGATTTTCGCCGGCTCGATTTCAGCGCGATGAAGATTTCGGTGTCCGGCGGCATGGCTTTGCACAAGGCCGTCGCGGAAAAATGGAAGGCGGTCACCGGCCGGCCGCTGATCGAAGGCTACGGCCTGACCGAATGCTCGCCAGCCGCCCTGATCAATCCGCTCAACCTGGAAAATTTCAACGGCGCCGCCGGCCTGCCCATGCCGCAAACCGACGTCTCCATCCGCGACGATTCCGGCGCCGAAGTCGCGCTGGGCGAACGCGGCGAGCTCTGCATCAAGGGACCGCAATTGATGCGCGGCTACTGGAAACGGCCGGAGGAAACCGCCGACGTTTTCACCGCCGACGGTTTTCTGCGCACCGGCGACATCGCCACCATGGACCCGCAAGGTTTCGTCCACATCGTCGATCGCAAGAAGGACATGATCCTGGTGTCCGGCTTCAACGTCTATCCCGGCGAGATCGAGGACATCGTCGCCCTGCACCAGGGCGTGGAGGAGGTCGGCGCGGTCGGCGTCTGCGACGAACAGACCGGCGAAGCCGTGAAGATCGTCGTGGTCAAGCGCGACGAAGCCCTCTGCCCGGACGAATTGGTCGCCCATTGCCGCAAATATCTGGTCGGCTACAAGATCCCACGCCAGATCGAATTCCGCCGCGACCTGCCGAAAACCAATGTCGGCAAAATCTTGCGCCGCGCGCTGCGCGAGGAGAACGCGCCGCCGCATTGAAGCCCATCGACGCTGGCGCGTTCAAATCAGATAAAGCTCGGCGCCGAGCGCGAAGGGCGCGAGCGCGGCGCTGGTCACGCAGAGCCCGCCGGTGAGCGCGCCGAAAGCGGGCATGACGATGGTTTCGGCTCCTACCACAAAACAGGGGCGTCGCTGTTTTCCCGCGCGCGTCGCGACGCGCGCGCAAGGGTGCAGATGGCCAAAAATCTGCGGACCGGCGAGGGCGTCGGGTTCGTGACGCAGGCGAATGACGTCCACACGCCATTCCTCATGCAAGGCGCACGACAGTTTTTCAAGCGCCCGCGCCAGAGGCCGGTCATGGTTGCCGAGCACGAAGACGGGCGCGGCCCGGCGCGCCAGAAATTTTATCATGCGCGGCAGGAAATCGGGGTCGGCGGTCAGACGCGTGGAATGGAAGGCGTCGCCGAGCAGCAGGATTTTGGCGGCCCCCGTCGCCTGGGCCTCGGCGTCGAGTTTGTGCAGCGTCGCGTCGGACTCGTAGGGCGGCAGGAACATCCCGGCCGCCGAAAAATGCAGCGCCTTGCCGAGATGGAGGTCGGCGACCGCCAGGGCGGAAAAGTCCGGGAAAAAAAGCGCCCCGCTCGGGCGCAGTTCGATGCGGCAGCCATGGAAAGAAATTTCGCGCGCGGCCAGCAGCGGCTTGATGCTCAAAGGCGTCGGCTTGTTCATGTCGCCAAAAATTCGTCGCCGAGTTCTTCCAGAGCCAGGTCACGCGCGTCGCCCGGCGCCTTTTCGCGGCCGATCTCCAGCAGCAGCGGCACAGCCAGCGGGGTCGGGCGGTCGCGGCGCACCACATCGATTTTTCCGTCGAACATCACCAGCTTTCCCGCGAGGCGGTCGAGATCGAGCATTTCGCGAGACGCCTCCAGACGCGCCGCCTGCAACAGAATGTGGTCCGGCTCGTAACGCCGCAGCACGTCGTAAATGAGGTCGGAGGAGACGGTCAACGCCCGCCCCGCTTTCGCCTCGCCGAACACGCGCCGCTCCACCAGTCCCGCCACCTGCGCGCAATTGCGGAAGGCGCGTTTCATGATGCTGCTGTCGCCGAGCCATGCCTCGAGATCGTCGCCCAGCATGTCCGGCGACAGCAGCGTGGCAAAATCCTCCGTCTCGGGAAACGGCCGCAACTGCCAGACCAGGACGGCATAATCATTGGCGGCGAAACCGATCGGCGCGAGCCCGGCGCGGTTGAGCCGCCGCGTCAGCAGCACGCCGAGGGTTTGGTGCGCCAGCCGCCCGGCAAAGGGATAAAGAGCCAGATAGTGCCGCTTGGCGCGCGGAAAAATTTCGACCAGCAACCGGCCGGGGCGCGGCATCATGCTGACGTCGCCCTGGGCCGCAAGCCATTCCGCCACCTGCGGCGGGAACGGAATGTCGTGACGCGCCCCCGAAATCAGTTCGGCGACGCGGGCGGCGAGCGATTCGGACACGGGCAGCCGCCCGCCCATATAGGAAGGGATGATCGTCGAACTGTTGGCCCGCGCGCGGGAGACAAAAAGCTTTTCCTCACGCAACTCACGCGCTTCCCAGACCTCGCCGGAAAAGTAAAACGTGTCGCCCGGCGCCATGCCGGCCGCGACCAGCGAGTCGATCGTCCCCAGCTCCCTGCCGGCCTTGAGCGCGCGACCGGCGCCGACGGCCAGGACAACGCGGGCCATGGGATTGTCGACGATGGTCCCGATGTTCATGCGATGCGCCGCCAGCATTTTGGCGTTGGCGACCCGCAAAACCCCTTTGGAATCGACGCGGATTTTTTCGAAGCGCTCGTAGGCCTTGAGCGCATAGCCGCCATTGCGGGCGAAGGCGAGGACACGATTGAAGGTCTCGCGCGTGAGGCCGCAATAGGGGGCGGCGCTGACGATTTCGCCATAAAGCGCGTCGGCGGTCATCGGCTCGGCGCCGAGCCGGCTGACGACATGCTGGGCGAGCACGTCGAGCGCGCCCGCGCGCGCCGGTTCATTGTCCTGGGCGCCGGCCTCCACCGCCTCGACCGCAGCAACGCATTCCAGCCATTCGAAACGATTGGCCGGCGCGAGCAAGGCCTGAGAGGGCTCGTCCAGCCGGTGATTGGAGCGGCCGACGCGCTGGGTCAGACGGCTGGCGCTCTTCGGCGCGCCGACCTGGATGACCAGATCGACATCGCCCCAATCCAGGCCGAGATCGAGCGTGGAGGTCGCCACCACCGCATCCACCGCGCCCTCCGCCATGGCCGTTTCGACGCGGCGACGGTGCGCCCGGTCCAGCGAGCCGTGATGCAGGGCGATGCGCAGATTGTCCTCGTTGATGTCCCAGAGCAGCTGGAACATCAGCTCCGCTTGCAGCCGGGTGTTGACGAAGACGATGCTGAGCTTCGCGCCGCGCAGGCGCTGGTAAATGTCGCCAACGGCATAGCGCCCGGAATGGCCCGCCCAGGGCGTGCGGTTTTCGCTCTCCAGAATTTCGAAGCGCGGCGGCGGCGCCTGCGCGGCTCGCACGAGCGCCGGCGCCGCCGCGCCGCCCGAAGCCAGCCAGAGCGCCAGCGCCTCCGGGTCCTTCACCGTCGCGGACAGGCCAAAACGCTGCGCCTCCGGGGCGATCCGCGCGAGCTGCGCGAGGTTCAGCGCCAGGAGATCGCCGCGCTTCGACGGCGCGAGCGCATGGATTTCGTCGAGCACCAGATATTTGAGATTTGAAAAAGTTTTGGCGCCATCGGGCCGCGACAGCATCAAGGCAACCTGCTCCGGCGTGGTCAGCAAAATGTGCGGCGGGTTTTTCTGCTGGCGCGCCCGGCGGCCGGCGGGGGTGTCGCCGGTGCGCGCCTCGATGCGGGCGTCGAGCCCGATCTCCGCGACGGGAATTTCGAGATTGCGGCGCACATCCACCGCCAGCGCCTTGAGCGGCGAAACGTAAAGCGCGAACAGCGGCGCCGCCTCGCCGCGCGCCAGATCGCACAGCGCCGGCAAAAAGCCGGCGAGCGTCTTGCCCGCGCCGGTCGGCGCGATCACCAGCGCCGATTTTTTTGCCGCCGCGAGGTCCAGAACCTGCCTTTGGTACGCGCGCAAAACCCAGCCGCGCCGCTCGAACCAGCGGACGAGGTTTTGTGGCAAATCGGCAGGCGGCTTGGCGTTCATGGCGTCCTCGACCATATAGGAAGGGAATCCGGATTGGCGATGCGTCCACAGGACTTGGCTGTGCTGCGCCCGGAGGGTTTGTTTTGCCCGCCGGGCGATTTTTTCATCGACCCCCTGCGGCCCGCCGCGCGGGCTGTGATCACGCATGGCCATTCCGACCACGCCCGCGCCGGCCACGATGAGGTGATCTGCACCGAGCCCACCGCCGCCATCATGCAAGCGCGGCTCGGCGAGGGCGCGGCCGGGCGGTTTCACGCCCTGCGCTATGGCGAGAAAATCCGGATCGGCGAGGTCGAGGTCACCCTGGCGCCCGCCGGCCACGTGCTCGGTTCGGCGCAGGTCCTGTTGGAATGGCGCGGACTTCGAATCGTGTTCTCCGGCGACTACAAGCGCGATCCCGACCCGACCTGCGCAGCCTTCGAGCCGATCCGCTGCCATGTCTTCATCACCGAGGCGACATTTGGCTTGCCGGTGTTCCGCCACCCGCCGCCCGGCGACGAGGTGGACAAGCTCCGTCTCTCCATGGCGCGCGCGCCCGAGCGCTGGCATGTGATCGGCGCTTACGCGCTCGGAAAGGCCCAACGTCTGGTCGCCGAAATGCGCGCCACGGGCGACGAACGCGCCGTGCTGATGCATGGCGCGGCGATGAAGATCTGCGAGCTCTACAAAAACTTCGGCGTAAAGCTGGGCGCGTTGGAGCCGGCCAGCGCCGAAAGCACGAAATCCTCCGCGCCCGGCCTCGTGATCTGCCCGCCCTCGGCCTTGCAGGACCGCTGGTCGCAAAAATTCGGCGACGCCGTGCGCGGCATGGCCTCGGGCTGGATGCAGATCAAGGGCCGCGCCCGCCAGCGCAATGTCGAACTGCCGCTGATCCTCTCCGACCACGCCGACTGGCCCGACCTGCAGCAAACCATCCTCGACACCGGCGCGGAGGACATCTGGATCACCCATGGCCAGGAAGACGCGCTGATGCGCTGGTGCGAAACGCGCGGCCTTTGCGCCCGCCCACTCAATCTTCACGGTTATGAGGGGGAGGAGGCGGAGTGAAGAATTTTGCCGGACTACTCGAAAAGCTGCTCTACCAGCCGGCGCGCAATGGAAAATTGGCGCTGCTCGTCGACTATCTCAACGGCACGCCCGACCCCGACCGCGGCTATGCGCTGGCGGCGCTGTGCGGCGATCTGGTCCTCGATGAGGTCAAGCCGGGACTGTTGCGCGGACTGATTGAGGAGCGCGCCGACCCCATCCTGTTCCGGCTGTCCTACGATTTCGTCGGCGACCTCTCCGAAACCATCGCGCTGATGTGGGAGCCGGGCGAGCCGGCCGAGGCGCCCGAACTGGCGCAAGTGGTCGAAGCGATGCGCGCCATGTCCAAGGCGGAGGCGCGACGGCGCCTTCCCCACTGGCTCGACGCCCTCGACGGGACCGGCCGCTGGGCGCTGCTGAAACTGGTGACAGGCGCCTTGCGCGTCGGCGTCTCCACCGGCCTCGCCAAACAAGCCCTTTCGCAATGGAGCGGCGTGGCGCAGACGGAGATCGAGGAGGTCTGGCACGGTTTTGCGCCACCCTACCTGCCGCTGTTCGCCTGGCTGTCAGGGGCGGCGGCGCGCCCCTCCGCCAATGACGCGCTCTGCTTCCATTCGCCGATGCTGGCGCATCCCATCGACGATACAGATTTCGAAAAACTCGACCCGACAGAATTCGCCGCGGAATGGAAATGGGACGGAATTCGCGTGCAGACCAAGGCGCGGGCTGGCGCCGGGGCGCGCCTGTTCTCGCGCTCCGGCGACGAGATTTCCAACGCCTTCCCCGATCTCCTGGACCCGCCGCTGTTGATGGGCGGGCTCGACGGCGAGCTGGTCGCGCTGGAGCCGGGCAAGAGCGGCCTGGAGGCCGTGGCGAGTTTTTCCACGCTGCAGCAGCGGCTCAACAGAAAAACCGTTTCCGCCGCCATGCTGAAACGCATTCCCGTGGCGATCATCGCCTATGATCTGTTGTTCGCGGCCGACGCCAGCGGCGAAAACTGGACGGATGTGCGCCCGCTGAAGTTTCAGGAGCGCCGCCGCCTGCTCGAGGATGCGGTCGCGAAAGCCAGGGATCCGCGCCTGCTGCTGTCGCCGCTGCTCGATTTCGAAAGCTGGGACTCGCTCGCAGCCCAGCGCGCCTCATCCGCCGCGCACCCGAGCGTCGAGGGCGTGATGCTCAAGCGCAAGGCCAGCGCCTATGTTGCGGGACGCCCGAAGGGCGAGTGGTTCAAGTGGAAGCGCGACGCCCATCTGCTGGATTGCGTGGTCATGTATGCGCAACGCGGCCACGGCAAGCGCGCCTCGCTCTATTCGGACTACACGTTCGGCCTGTGGAGCGGCGAAGCGCTGCTGCCGGTCGGCAAGGCCTATTTCGGTTTTACCGACGCGGAACTGGCCCAGCTCGACCGTTTCGTCCGGCAGAACACGGTGCAAAAATTCGGTCCGGTGCGCGAAGTGGTTCACGCGCCGGACGACGGCCTGGTCCTGGAAATCGCCTTCGAGGGCGTGCAGGTTTCGGCGCGGCACAAATCCGGCTACGCCATGCGCTTCCCGCGCATCAACCGCATCCGGCGCGACAAAAGACCGGCCGAAGCCGATCAATTGGAGGCGCTGGCCAAACTGGCGCGGTGATCAGGCGGCGGCGGCGACCGCCTCGCAGACCTCATCGACAATGCTCTCGACGATCGCCCTGTCGTCGCCCTCGGCCATCACGCGAATGACCGGCTCGGTGCCGGAGGGACGGATGACCAGCCGCCCTTCATCGCCGAGCTTCTGCTTGGCGGCCTGGATCACTTTCGACACGGCCTCGGTCTCCAAGGGCTTGCCGCCTTTGAAGCGCACGTTTTTCAAAATCTGCGGCAGCGGATCAAAGGCGTGGCAGACTTCGGAAACCGGCTTGCCGCGGCGCTTGACCACCGCCATGACCTGCATGGCCGCCACCAGACCATCGCCGGTGGTGCAATAATCGGACAGGATCATGTGTCCCGACTGCTCGCCGCCGACATTATAGCCATGCTCGCGCATGTGCTCGAGCACATAGCGGTCGCCCACCGGCGTGCGCGCCAGCGACAGGCCGAGCGAACTCAGATAGCGCTCCAGCCCGAGATTGGACATGACGGTCGCGACAATGCCGGGCCGCGACAATTTTCCGTCGGCGCGCCAGTCCTGCGCCACCACCGCCATCAACTGATCGCCATCGACGAGACGGCCATGTTCATCGACGATGAGCACCCGGTCCGCATCGCCATCGAGCGCGATGCCAATGTCGGCGCGCAACTCCCGCACCCGCTGGGCCAGCGCCTGCGGCGCGGTCGAGCCGACATTGCGGTTGATGTTGAAACCGTCGGGCTCGACGCCAAGCGAAAACACTTCGGCGCCCAGTTCCCACAGGGCTTCCGGCGCCACCTTGTAGGACGCGCCATTGGCGCAATCGATCACCACCCGCATGCCCTCGAACGACATGTTGCGCGGCAGCGTGTGCTTGGCGAATTCGACATAACGCGCGCGCACGTCATCGACGCGGCGCGCCCGGCCCAGGGCCGCGGGACCGGACAGCCGCGCGCCGAGATCGCTTTCGATCAAGGCTTCGATCTGATGCTCGACCTCGTCGGAGAGCTTGAACCCCTGCGGGCCGAACAATTTGATGCCATTGTCCTCATAAGGATTGTGCGAGGCGGAGATCATCACGCCAAGATCGGCGCGCATGGAGCGGGTCAGCATGGCGACGGCCGGCGTCGGCATGGGGCCGAGCAGCAGCACGTCCATGCCCACCGAAGTAAAGCCGGCGACCAGAGCATATTCGATCATGTAACCGGAAAGACGCGTATCCTTGCCGATCACGACGCGGTGCCGATAGTCGCCGTTGTTCTGGAAGACGATGCCTGCGGCCTGCCCGACTTTCAGCGCCAGTTCCGGGGTGATGACCTTGTTGGCGAGGCCACGAATGCCGTCCGTGCCGAAAAACTTGCGGCTCATGTTACCGAATCTCCAATTCATGCGGCGAACCTATCGCGCAACGACAGCATTCTCCACAATTCATCAATGTTCAAACCGGCCAAAACGTCGACGGGCGGAAAGCCGCCCGTCGAACCACCAGATCAGGATTGCGGCGCGGGCGCGAGGCCCGGGTCGGCGTCAGGCGCGCCCCAGCTGCTCTTGCCCGCCGCGGGAACGGCGGAGCGGCGCGGGGGCGGCGGGTCGTCGTTCGTTTCGCGCACCGGAGGAATGCCCTCCAGCAGGTTGCGGATTTCATCGCCGGAGAGCGTTTCGTATTCGAGCAACCCTCTCGCCAGGTTTTCGAGATCGTCGCGCTTTTCGGTGATGATCCGGCGCGCCTCGGCCTGTCCGGCCTCGACCAGACGACGCACTTCGCTGTCGATCTTTTGCGAGGTCGACTCCGAAATATTCTGCTGGCGCCCCATGGAATAGCCCAAAAAGACTTCTTCCTGGTTCTCGCCATACATCACGGTGCCGAGCTCGTCCGAAAAGCCCCAGCGCGTGACCATGGCGCGCGCCAGTTTGGTGGCCTGCTCGATATCGCTTTGCGCGCCGGAGGTGACCTTGTCCTTGCCGAAGATGATTTCTTCGGAGACGCGGCCGCCCATGAGCACGGCGAGGCGCGAGGTCATCTGCTCGAAGCTCATCGACAGCTTGTCGCGCTCGGGCAGCTGCATGACCATGCCCAAAGCGCGACCGCGCGGGATGATCGTCGCCTTGTGCACCGGATCGGTGGCCGGCACATTCAGCGCGACGATGGCGTGGCCGCCCTCGTGATAGGCGGTGAGCAGCTTTTCCTGTTCGGTCATGACCATGGTGCGGCGCTCGGCGCCCATCATGATCTTGTCCTTGGAGTCTTCGAACTCCTCGCGGGTGACGACGCGCTTGCCGCGCCGCGCCGCCAGAAGCGCCGCCTCGTTGACGAGGTTCATCAGGTCCGCGCCGGAGAAGCCGGGCGTGCCGCGCGCCACCACCTTGAGATCGACATCCGGCGACAGCGGCACTTTGCGCGCATGGACGCGCAGGATTTTCTCGCGGCCGATGACATCGGGGTTGGGCACCACGATCTGGCGGTCGAAACGGCCCGGACGCAGCAAAGCGGGATCGAGAACGTCCGGACGGTTGGTCGCGGCGATAAGGATGATGCCCTCATTGGCCTCAAAGCCGTCCATCTCAACCAGAAGCTGGTTCAGCGTCTGCTCGCGCTCGTCATTGCCGCCGCCGAGGCCCGCGCCGCGATGACGGCCGACCGCGTCGATTTCGTCGATGAAGATGATGCAGGGCGCGTTCTTTTTGGCCTGTTCGAACATGTCGCGGACGCGGCTGGCGCCGACGCCGACGAACATTTCGACGAAGTCCGAACCCGAGATGGTGAAGAACGGCACATTGGCTTCACCTGCAATGGCGCGCGCCAAAAGGGTCTTGCCGGTGCCGGGCGGGCCGACCAGCAGCACGCCGCGCGGGATGCGGCCGCCGAGACGCTGGAATTTCTGCGGATCGCGCAGGAATTCCACGATCTCTTCAAGATCTTCCTTGGCCTCGTCGACGCCGGCGACGTCTTCAAAGGTGACGCGCCCGTGGGCCTCAGTCAAAAGCTTGGCTTTTGACTTGCCAAAGCCCATAGCCTTGCCGCCCGCCCCCTGCATCTGCCGGGAGAGGAAAATCCACATGCCGATAAAGGCGATCAACGGCAGACCGTTGACCAGCAGGGTCACCAGCCAGTTGTTGCCGTCGGAGGGCGGGCGCGCCGTAATCTGAACCCCCTTCTTGTTCAGGGTCTGAACAAGGTTCGGGTCGTTGGGCGCGTAAATCGAGAAGGACTTGCCATCCGTGTAATGCCCGGTGATTTCCGAGCCGGAAATGGTGACGTCCTTGATCCGACCCTGGTCCGCGTCGGTCAGAAGCTGGCTGTAGTTGATTTCCTGGGCGGGGACGCGCTCGCTGGGCTTCTGGAACAGCACCACCAGGGCCACAACCAGCAGAACGATGATCACCCAAAGGGCGAAATTGCGGAAATTTGGATTCATCTCTTCCTTGCGTAGCCTTTCCGACCGATGAAGCGCGCCGGTCGTATCGAAACTTGAATGTAGTTGCGCAGGTTCCACTTGCCAAGTGAAGGAAGCGGGCAAGAATTTCAACGGCCCCGCTTGCGCGGAGGCTCCAATGCGAATTTCAGACGCCTGTCACGGGTCAAACTGACGGCGCAACCCCCTAAGGTCGCGGAAAGCTCGGTTTCCGTGCGGAGCGCGGTTTTCAGGCGGGCGGCCAGACGTTCGACGCGCTCCAGCCGAGACGCCGGAGCGCCAGACATCCTGGTTAACGCCAATTGCAGAAAATATTCGATGATCGCCACCGGCGCATCCCGCGCCTGGGAAAAATCATAGACATCGCTTTCGGTCGGAATTTGGGCGTCTTCCAAAAAACGCGCCGCCGCCCATTCCAGGGCGCGGTCGGATTTTTCCGCCCGCTCGGACAATTTTGCGGCGCGCTCGCACGTCAAGCCGAGACGATGCAGGGGCGCGGCGAGTGCGCGCCATTGCGAACGCGCAAAGCGCGGGTCGGCATTGGAGGGATCGTCAAAAAATTTCTGGCCGCGCGCGCAGCAATGCTCCACCAAAACCGCTTTCGGCAGGTTCAGCAGCGGACGGACCAGCCGCCCGCCCGGAAACGGCTGATCTCGGGACATGCCCGCGAGCCCGGCGACGCCGCTGCCCCGCGCCAGCCGGATCATCATTGTTTCCCATTGGTCGTCGGCGTGATGCGCCGTGACGAGCGCCGTCGCCCCGATGTCCCGCATATGAGCGGCGAGCAAAGCGTAGCGCGCGTCGCGGGCGCGCGCCTGAAGGCCGGTGACCGGCTTTTCGCCCTTCCAAACCAGGGTTTTGTGGATTACGCCCAGGGCCTGAGACCATTCCGCGACCGTGGCGGCCTCGCTCGCCGCCTCGGGTCTCAGCCCATGATCGACAGTCGCGGCATGAAAAACCGGCGCGTTCGGATCGGCGTCGCGCCATTCCGCCGCCAGATGCAGCAGCGCCATGGAATCGGGTCCGCCGGAAACGGCGAGCAAAACGACCGCATGCGACGCCAGCGCCTCGCGCAGCCGGCGCGCCGACTCGTCGCTCAACAAGCGGTCTTTTTCGCCTCACGCGCGGCCGCCTGCTTTTCCGAAGCAGACGCATTGGGATATTTGCGCGGCAGTTCGGCGAAAAAGGCGCAGGCCTGCTCCTTGGCGCCCAGCGCGTTCAGGGACACGCCCAACTTGACCATCGCGCCGGGCGCGACGCTGCTCTTCGAATAATCCGTGGCGATCTTCAAGAATTGCTCGGCCGCTTCGCGGTGGCGATTCTGGAAATAATAGCTCTCGCCATAATGATAGATCGCGGGCGCATTGTAGCGGGTGCCCGGATGCTTTTGCAGGAAGGAGGCAAACGCCTGCTGCGCCGCGTCATAGCGCTGCGCCTTCAGCAAGTCGGCGGCGGCCTCGAAATCCGTCTTCACCGGATCAGCTGACGGCGTCGCAGCGGGCGGCGCCACAGCCACCGGCGTCGCATTCCCTTCGTTGCGCGCGCTCCGCGGGCTGATGTCGAGCGGCGCCAGCGGATCGGCGTCCGCGCGCAGCGGCTTGCTGGCGGAATTCGGCGATCCCAGCTCCCTGGGCGCGCCCGGCGCCGCGGCCTGGGCGGCGGGATCGAAGGCGTCGCGCCGCCGCCCCTCGCCCGGCGAAGGAACGGCCGGCGGCTGAACCTGAGCTTGCGGCGAGGCAGGCTGGTCGGGCAGTTCGGAGCGCCGCTGCGGCTGACGCGCCCCGCCCTGCTCCTGAAAACGCTGGTCAACGTCCAACTGGAACTTGCGCAGCATGTCTTCCATGCGCTTGACCTGGTACTGCAATTGCTCGACCTGGCCATTCAGGGTCCGCACCTGCGATTCCAGGCGGTCGACGCGCAACGATGCGCTGGGGTCCTCGCCAGGACCGCGGTCATCCACATCGGCCGGCGGCCGATCAAATCTCTGCGCGCGAACCTCGGCGGCGCCTCCCGCGATAAAAATCGCGCACGCCACTCCAATAGCGCGAAAATACGCGTTTTGAGTCAGGTTCATCATACCCTCGGAAGCGCTGTGAGTCGGCGCATTCTACACCAGGAGCGCCGCGATAGGCGGCAAAAGTGGCGAATGCGCGCCAACACCAAACGAAAATTCGACGCCGGAGCGTCGAATTTCGGCATGCCCGGAAAAACCGCGTCAGGACCCCGGCTTGAGCACGGTCACGGCGCGGCGGTTCTGCGACCAGCAGGAGATGTCGTCGCAAACGGCCACCGGACGCTCCTTGCCATAGGAGATCGTCTTGATGCGCGAGGCGGAGACGCCGCGCGAAACGAGATAGTTCTTGGTCGATTCAGCGCGGCGGGCGCCCAGCGCGAAATTATATTCGCGGGTGCCGCGCTCGTCCGCATGGCCCTCGATGGTGAAGGCATAGCTGCCGTACTGGTTCAGCCAGCGCGCCTGCTTGTCGAGCGTCGCCTGCCCGGCGCCGTTGATCTCCGAGGAATCGCTGTCGAAGAAGATGCGGTCGCCGACATTGACGACGAAATCCTGGGTCGAGCCGGGAGTCGCCGAGCCGGCGCCGCCGACGCCGCCAAGCCGCGAGCCGCTGGTCCCGGAGCCGTTGAGTCCGTCGAGATCGGTCGGATTCTTCGAGCAGGCGCCCAGGGCCACGGCCACGGCGATGACCCCGGCGAGTTTTAGTCGATGCATGGAAATATTCATCCGGCGCTCCTTTGGCTGGCGGATCAAGCTTTCCGCCAGTGGTAGCCTGCGAAACATTAAGCGAAGGTTTTCGTAACCTTGATAAGGGGTTACGAAATCCGGCGCTTTTGTGGCGTTTGGGCTCATGGTTAACAGGACGTTTCTGGCCAGAATGGGGCGAAAGCTTCGCCTTTTGTGTCGTCAGCCCAAAAGCGGGCTCCACGAGGGATCGGAGGCAAAGCCCGGCGTCGGCACCGGGAATTCGCCGCGGCCAAAAATATCGACCATGAACAGTTTCGGGCCGCCGCCGCCATTGCGGAAGAACATGACGAACAGGCCATTGGGCGCCCAGCTCGGGCCTTCGTTATGAAAACCTTCGGTGAGGATGCGCTCTCCGGACCCGTCGGGCTTCATCACGCCGATGGCGAAGCCGCCGCTGCCCTGGCGGGTGAAGGCGATGTAATCGCCCTTGGGCGACCAGACCGGCGTGGAATAACGGCCCTGGCCAAAGGAGATGCGGTTGGCCCCGCCCCCGCCCGCGCCCATGACGTAGATCTGCTGGGTGCCGCCGCGGTCGGATTCGAAGGTGATCTTCGATCCATCCGGCGAATAGGACGGCGATGTGTCGATGGCGCCGGAATCGGTCAGGCGCGTGGTGGCGCGGGTGCGCAGGTCCATGGAATAGAGGTTGGCGGCGCCGGCCTGCGACAGCGACATCACCACGCGCTGGCCGTCGGGCGAGAAACGCGGCGAAAAGGTCATGCCCGGAAAATTGCCGACGACCTCGCGCTGGCCCGTATCAATGTTGAGCAGGAAGACGCGCGGGTCCTCGGCGCCGAACGCCATATAGGTGAGTTCCTGCGAATTGGGCGAGAAACGCGGCGTCACCACCAGATCGTCGCCGCGGGTGAGATGGCGCAGGTTGGCGCCGTCGAGGTCCATGATCGTCAGGCGCTTGCGGCGGTTTTCGCGCGGGCCGCTCTCGTCGACGAAGGCGACGCGGGTGTCGAAAAAGCCCTTCTCGCCGGTGATCTTCGAAAAAATCGCATCGGAGACAATATGGGCGACGCGGCGGGCGTTGTTGGGGTCGGTGACATATTGCTGTCCCGCGGCCTGGGCGCCCGAGCCGACGTCCCAGAGCCGGAATTCGGTTTTCATCCGCCCCTCGCCGCGCCCCGACCGCCCTGTGACCACGAATTGCGCGTTCACGGCCCGCGCGGCGGCAAGGTTCGGCGCGGCGTCCGGATTGCCGCCGAGATCGCCGGCCTCGACCGGATTGAGAAAGACCGAGCGCTTGAAATTGTTGACGATGATCGTGCTCATCGCGGCGCCGCTGTCGCCGCCGAACGGGGCCACCGCGACATTGACCGGCTTGAAGTCGCCGCCGCCGCGCACGTCGATGTAGCGTTCGGCGAAACCGGCGCCGCGCAGCAAGGGAAGAGCCGCCAATCCGCCGAGCAAGGCGGCGGCGTGGCGGCGGGTCGGAGCAAAGGTCATTTCTGTCGTCCTGCGTCTAATGGGATCAGGTTGTCCGCAATCAGTCCTGCGGGTTGAAGGCGACGGTGGAATCCTTCCACTGCTCGAAATAGGGCGCGAATTGCGGGGGAATCTTCATGGGATTGCAGGACCTCACCGCGCGCAGGGCGCTTTCGGCCAAGGCGCGCGCGGTGGGGTCTGACGGCGGATTGATCAGGACCGGCGCCGCCGCCAGCGATCCATCTGCGCGGAAGGCGACACGCACCTTGGGCACGTAGCGCGGCGCCTCCGAAAAGGCGACATAGTTCCAGCACTGCTTGTAGCGCTCGCGCAAATAGCCATCGAGCGCGTCGGCCATGGACGGCGACATTTTCGCGGCATTGGCGTTGGGCGCGCCGGCCGCCGGGGCGTGGCTGACCTCGCGCCCGGCCGAGCCGCGCGATTGCGCCGCCTCACGGCTGAGCAGTTTTGAAACGTCCGCCAGATTGGGCGAAGGGCGCGCGTTGCTTTCCTCGCCGGATTTCGGCTTCGGCGGCTTGTCGCTCGGTTTATCCGTCGGTTTCGCATCCTTCGACGAAGACGCAGATGACGACGACGACAAAAGCTTGGCGACCTCGTCGAGCTTCGGCGGCTTGGGCGTCGGCTTTTCCGGTTTGGGCGGCTTGGGCGGTTGCGGCGGCTGCGGCTCCGGCTTGGTCTCGACCTTCTTTTCCGGCGGCTTGGGCCGCGGCGGCGGCTTCACCGGCTCGGCGTCGTCCTTCTCGTCCTCCTCCTCTTTCTCCTCGACCTTCTCAGGCTTCGGCGGAGGCTTGGGCGTCGGTTTCACCTCCGGCTTCGGCTCGACCGGGCGGACCGGCGGCGGCGGAGGCGGCTCTTCGGCGGGTTCGGGCTGGCGCTTGAGCGGCGGAGGCGGAGGCGCAACCTCCTTCTGCGCTTTGGGGGTGGGCGGCGTCGGCTTCTGGTCGTCCGCCTGCGCGACGCGGTCCACGCGCGGCTTGGGCGCGATCTCCTTGACCTTCTCGCCCTTCATGATCTGGCTGAATTGCGCGTCGGTGATGGTTTCGACCGGAACGGCTTCGTGAGCGTCCTCGAACTTGTGTTCGCTGGTGAAATGGATGAGCAGAAACGCCAGCACGCCCAGATGGACGGCCGCAGACACCAACAGGCCCGGTTCGGAGCGCGAAATCTTCACCGCCGCATCACCCGCAAAACCTATTTCTTCTCCTGCTGCGTCACGAGCGCGACCTTCTTGAAGCCCGCCGCGGTCAGATCGGACATGACCTCCGCCACCTTGCCGTAAGGCACGGCCTTGGCCGCGCGCACATAGACGCGCTCGTCCACGCCATCCTTGGCCTGGGCCTTCACGGCCTCGACCAGCTGGGAGATTTCGATCTTCTGGTCCATCAGAAAGATTTCGCCATTGTCGTTGATGGCGACGGCGACCGGCTTCTTTTCGATGTTCAGTTCGCCCGCCCGTGTGGAGGGCAGGTCGATGGGCACGCCCGACGACAGCAGCGGCGCCGCCACCATGAAGATGATGAGCAGCACCAGCATAACGTCGATGAACGGCGTCATGTTGATGTCGGCCATGGCGCGATAGCGCGGCACGCCGCGCCGCTTGCGCGCGCCCCCGGATGAGACGGACATGCCCATAGTCGAAAAAACTCCTCAGGCGTTGCGCGACGCGTGCTGGTCGATCTGGCGCGACAGGATGGCGGAGAATTCGTCGGCGAAGGCCTCCATTTTGGCCTGGGTCTTGGCGACGTCGCCGGACAGCTTGTTATAGGCGATCAGCGCGGGAATGGCGGCGAACAGGCCGATGGCCGTGGCGAACAAGGCCTCGGCGATGCCCGGCGCCACCACCGCCAGTGAGGTGTTCTTGGACGCCGCGATCGAGCGGAACGAGGTCATGATGCCCCAGACCGTGCCGAACAGGCCGACAAAGGGGCCGGCGGAGGCGACCGTCGCCAGCACCAGCAGGTTCGCCTCGAGCTTTTCGACCTCGCGCGCGATGGAGACATCCAGAACCTTTTCGATGCGCGTCTGCAGCCCGACGAAGGAGGCGGCGGCGGTCTGGAACGAGCGCTTCCACTCGCGCATGGCGGCGACGAACAGCGAAGCGGTGGCCATGGTCGGATGGGCGGTCAGCGATTGATACAGGTCTTCCAGCGAATTGCCGGACCAGAACACCGCCTCGAATTCCTCCATGGCGGCGCGGGCGCGCCGGATCAGGATGGTCTTGTTGATGATGATCGCCCAGCACCAGACCGAGGCGGACAGAAGACCGATCATCACCAATTTCACAACGATCGAGGCGTTGAGGAACATGGCGAAAACCGATGTTTCGCTCCCGGCTGCGACGACTTCATTCATCAGGGCGATCCTCATCCTTCCCGCGGCGCTTGTGCTGCGCTGCACATGCAGGGGAAATCCGTCATTTCTGCGGCTGTGCGCGCGAAAAGGCGCGCTCGACGCCCCAGTAAAGCGGCCGGGACGGTTAATGTTTGGTTAAATTGTCGATTTTAGCCGCCTGGTTCACGCTTGCGGCGACAGCCTCTCCCGGACCTCGCGGGGGATGCGGCAGGCGCGCCCGCCTGAGACAGCGGCGATCAGGACCTTGGCCGTGAACAGGGTTTCTTCCCCCTTCTTCACGCGCTGGTCGAGCTCCAGCGTCGCGGCGGTGAGCCTGAGCACCCGCGTCTCGACCGACAGCAAATCGTCCATCCGCGCCGGGCGCAGGAATTCGATGGCCATGCGCGCCACGACGAAAAAAACCTGCTCCCCCGCATGGATTTCGCGCTGGTGGAGATCGGCGTCGCGCAGCATTTCGGTCCGCGCGCGCTCGATGAAGCGCAGATAGTTGGCGTGATAGACGATGCCGGAAAAATCGGTGTCCTCATAATAGACACGAATGGAAAAGAGATGTGGCGGGGTCTCGTGCGCGCTCATTCCGGTCGTCCCTTGAAAGTGCCAGCGAGCACCTGGACCATGCGCGCCGCGGAATCAATCCGCGCCAAGCTCTCGTTCACCACATAAACAGTTCTTTATATCTTTATTGCCAATCCCCCTCCCCGCTGCTATAGGCGTGCAACAGCCCGGAGGATTGTTTTCATGACCCACCCGACCCACGATTACGTTGTTCGCGACATCGCCCTTGCCGATTGGGGCCGCAAGGAGATCGCGATCGCCGAGACCGAAATGCCAGGCCTGATGGCCACGCGCGCGGAATATGGCCCGAGCCAGCCGCTCAAGGGCGCCCGCATCGCCGGCTCGCTGCACATGACGATCCAGACCGCCGTGCTGATCGAGACGCTGCAGGCTTTGGGCGCGGACGTGCGCTGGGCCTCCTGCAACATCTATTCGACCCAGGACCACGCCGCCGCCGCCATTGCGGCGAAGGGCACGCCGGTCTTCGCCATCAAGGGCGAGAGCCTCGAGGAATATTGGGAATACACCCACAAGATCTTTGAATGGGCCGACGGCGGCCAGCCCAACATGATCCTCGACGACGGCGGCGACGCCACGCTGCTGATCCACCTCGGCCTGCGCGCCGAGCAGGGCGACGTCGCCTTCCTCGACACCGCGTCCAATGAGGAAGAAGAAGTTCTCTACGCCGCCATCAAGAAGCGCCTCAAGGGCAATCCGGGCTTCTATGGCCGCAACGCCGCCGCGATCAAGGGCGTGACCGAAGAGACCACCACGGGCGTGCATCGTCTCTACATCATGCACAAGGAAGGCCGCCTGCTGTGGCCGGCGATAAACGTCAACGATTCCGTCACCAAGTCGAAGTTCGACAATCTCTACGGCTGCCGTGAATCGCTCGTCGACGGCATCCGTCGCGGCACCGACGTGATGATGGCCGGCAAGGTCGCCATGGTCGCCGGCTTCGGCGACGTGGGCAAGGGTTCGGCCGCTTCGCTGCGCAACGCCGGCTGCCGCGTGCTCGTGTCGGAAATCGACCCGATCTGCGCGCTCCAGGCCGCCATGGAAGGCTATGAAGTCACCACCATGGAAGACGCCGCGCCGCGCGCCGACATTTTCGTCACCTCGACCGGCAATGTGGACGTGATCACCGTCGACCACATGCGCGCCATGAAGGACCGCGCCATCGTCTGCAACATCGGCCATTTCGATTCCGAAATCCAGGTCGCCGGCCTGCGCAATTACACCTGGCACAATGTGAAGCCGCAGGTGGACGAGATCGAGTTCCCCGACGGCAAGCGCATCATCCTGCTGTCCGAAGGCCGTCTCGTGAACCTTGGCAATGCGACGGGCCATCCGTCCTTTGTCATGTCGGCGAGCTTCACCAACCAGACGCTGGCGCAGATCGAGCTCTACACCAAGCAGGGCCAGTACAACCGGCAGGTCTACACCCTGCCCAAGCGCCTCGACGAAAAGGTCGCCAAGCTGCATCTCGAAAAGATCGGCGTGAAGCTCACCGAAATGACCCAGGCCCAGTCCGACTACCTGTCGGTGCCGGTCGAAGGTCCGTTCAAGCCCGAGCATTACCGCTACTGATCGTCGCAGACGGCGATACGAAACGAAACTTGGCCTCCGCGTTGCAGCGCGGAGGCTTTTTCATGGCGCCCGAACGCAGTAAATTGGATTGATTCGTCAGGGGCGGGACCCTGCGATTTGCTCGTTGGAAAGACTCAGGGTCCATGTCGAAGCGGAAAAGACGTCCGGCTCCGCTGAAAGGCGCACTCGCGCAGGCGCTTGGAATCGCCGCCCTCCTCCCCTGCTCGACCGCGCGGGCGGAGTCCCTGCTGAATTTCGCGCAAGCGGAGGAGGCGCATGGCGTGATCCGCATCACCGCCGGCGTCGGCCTGGTGATTTTCTCCGCCATCACCATCCTCTTCCATCTCACGGGCCGGCAAGCCTGGCGCAAACGCGAGCTGGAGCTGGAGGCCGAGGTCGAAGCCCTGCGCCAGCAGGCCGACCGCGCCCGCTCCTTCAGCGCCTCGGACACGCAATTCGTCATCGTCTGGGGCGGACCGTCCAACGATCCCGAGATCGAGGGCGACATCGGGCTGGCGCTCGAAGCGCCGCTGCCGCGCCGCATTCTGGGCTTCAACACCTGGCTCTCCCCCGACCAGGCGAGCGTCATGGAAGCTCATGTCGCGCGCCTGCGCGAACGCGGCCAGGGTTTCAGGCTCGATCTCGTCAGCAACAACGGGCGCCATCTCGAAGCCGAGGGCCGGGCGATCGGCAGCCGCGCGGTCTTGCGCGTCCGCGACGTGTCCGGCGACCGCCTGGAGCTGATGCGCCTGCGCGCCGTCCATGCGGAGCAATCCGGCCAGCTCGAAGCCGTGCACGCGCTGCTCGACGCCTCCCCGCAGCCGGTCTGGACCCGAAGCGCCGACGGCGCGATCGCCTGGGTCAACGAGGCCTATGTCCGCGCCGTCGAAGCCAGGGACCGGCAGGATGTCCTTGCGCGAAACGTCGAGCTCCTCGACAGCCAGTCGCGCGAACACTCGGCGCGCGCCCGCGCCTCCGGCGAGGTTTTTCGCGCCCGCAGGAACATCGTGGTCGCCGGCGAGCGCAAGCTCATGGAGGTCTTCGACGCGGACGCCGGCGGCATCGCCCACGACCTCTCGGAACTGGAAGCGCTGCGCGCCGATCACGCGCGGCAAATGGACTCCCACATCCGCACGCTCGACCAGATCGCCACCGCCGTCGCCATTTTCGACCGCAGCAAGACCCTGGTGTTCGCCAATGCCGCCTACCGGCAATTGTGGAGTCTCGACCAGAGTTTCCTCGACCAGAAGCCCAGCGATTCCGAAATCCTCGAGCGTCTGCGCGCGGCGCGGCGGCTGCCGGAACAACCGGATTTCCGCAGCTGGCGCAACAGCCTGCACGCGCTCTATCACAGCCTCGACCCGGCGCCGCAGACCTGGCATCTGCCGGACGGACGCACGATCCGCGTCGGCTTCGACCCCAATCCCCAGGGCGGCCTGACCTATCTGTTCGACGACGTGACCGAGCGGTTCACGCTGGAATCCCAGTACAACGCCCTCGCCCGGGTGCAGACCGAAACCCTGGACGCGCTCCAGGAAGGCGTGGCCGTGTTCGGAGCGGACGGCCGGCTGAAACTTTATAATCCGGCGTTCGGGCGCATGTGGCGCCTGCCGCTCAGCCAGTTGAGCGAAAAGCCGCATATCGACGTGATCGCGGAAGGCTGTCGCGCGCTCGGACCGGATGACGCGGCCTGGAGCGATCTGCGCTCCATCGTCACCGGGCTTCACGCCGCGCGGATGGGCTTTGGCCGGCGGATGCCGCGCGCCGACGGCTCCATCGTCGATTGCGCCGCCGCGCCCCTGCCCGACGGCGGCACGCTGCTCACCTTCATCGACGTCACCGACGGCGTGAATGTCGAGCGCGCCCTCACCGAACGCAACCAGGCGCTGGTCGCCGCCGAACGGCTGCGCGACGATTTCGTCCACCACGTGTCCTACGAGTTGCGCTCGCCGCTGACCAATATCATCGGCTTCATCCAGCTGCTCGGCGATTCCTCGGTCGGTCCGCTGAACGAGAAGCAGCGCGAATACACGGACTATGTGCTCAAATCCTCGGCGGCGCTGCTGGCGATCATCAACGACATTCTCGACCTCGCGACCATCGACCGCGATTCCATGGAATTGCGCATCGAGGACGTCGACATCGCCAAGACCATTCGCGAAGCCGCCGAGGGCGTGCAGGATCGCCTGCTCGAATCGCAGGTCGAGCTGTCCCTGGTGATCCCGAGCGACATCGGGACGTTCCGCGCCGACGGAAAGCGCGTGCGCCAGATCCTGTTCAACCTGCTGTCCAACGCCATCGGCTTTTCCGAGCCCGGCCAGACCGTGACGCTGGCGGCGTTCCGCCGCGCCGAGGATCTGGTGTTCAAGGTCTCGGACAGCGGGCGCGGCATCCCGCCCGAAATCCTCGACAAGGTCTTCAATCGCTTCGAAAGCCACACGCTGAATTCGCGCCATCGCGGCGTCGGCCTCGGACTGTCCATCGTGCGCGCCTTTGTGGAATTGCATGGCGGCCGGGTCCTGATCGTTTCGGCTCCAGGAGAAGGGACGGTCGTGACCTGTATTTTCCCTACGAAGGGCGTCCGTGAACCCGGATGCCCTGAAACGAACGTCAAGGCAGAGGCGCAGGCATGATGGATCGGGTTTGGCGTATTGAATTGGCGGATGAAGCCGCGACCCGCGCGCTCGCCGACGACATCGCCGAATTTTTGCGGGCCGGCGATCTCGTCACCCTCTCCGGCGATCTCGGCGCGGGCAAGACGACTTTCGCCCGGGCGCTGCTGCGCCGGCTTGCGGACGATCCCGAACTGGAGACTCCCAGTCCCACTTTCACCTTGATGCAGGTCTACGACACCCCGCGTTTCCCCGTCGTCCACGCCGACCTCTACCGCGTGCGCGACCCCGGGGAACTGGTGGAGCTCGGCTGGAACGAAGCCTCGGAGGGCGCGCTGGTCATTGTCGAATGGGCGGAGCGCGCGGGAGGCGAATTGGCGGCGGACCGTCTCGACATTGCGCTCGCCACCGACGCCAGCCGCGGCCCCGCCTTCCGGCGCGCCGACATCCGCGGCCACGGGGCGATGGCGGCGCGTCTCGCCCAGACGCGCGGCGCCAAGGCGGTTCTGGAGCGCTCGGGCTGGCGACACGCGGAACGCACGCGCCTGCAGGGCGACGCGTCGAGCCGCGCCTATGACCTGCTGCGCCGTCCCAATGGCGAAACCGCGATCCTGATGATTTCGCCGCCGCGCCCCGACGGCCCCGTCATCAAGAACGGTAAATCCTACAGCGCGCTGGTGCATCTGGCGGAAAACATCGGCCCCTTCGTCGCGATCGATGAGGGATTGCGGACCCTTGGCCTCTCGGCGCCGGCGATCCACGCCGTCGATCTCGAGCATGGTTTCGCCGTGCTCGAAAATTTCGGCAGCGACGCGGTCGTCAACGACGCCGGCCCCATTGCGGACCGCTATCTCGAAGCCGTCAACGTCCTAGCCTTTCTCCACAACCGCGATCTGCCGGACACCCTGCCGCTCGGCGAGGGGCAATACGCCATTCCCACCTATGACCTCGACGCGCTGCTGACCGAAACCGAACTGCTCCTCGACTGGTACGCGCCGCACATCGCCGGGGTGTCCTTCGCTTCCGGCGCGCGGGCCAAACTGGAAAACGCCTGGCGCGCGGCGCTGGCGCCTGCGCTGGCGGAGAAGAAAACCTGGTGCCTGCGCGACTACCATTCGCCCAACCTGCTCTGGCTGGAGAACCGGCCGGGCTTGCGTCGCGTCGGCCTGCTGGATTTCCAGGATTGCGTGCTCGGCCCCGCCGCCTACGACGTTGTCTCCTTGGCGCAGGACGCGCGCGTAAATGTTTCAGACGAACTTGAATTGAAACTGCTCGGCGGCTATGCGCTGGCGCGCAAGCGCGTGTTCCCGGACTTCGACATGGCGGCTTTCGCCGCCTCCTATGCGGTGATGGGCGCGCAAAGGGCGAGCAAGATCATCGGCATTTTCGCGCGCCTCGACCGCCGCGACAACAAACCGGCCTATCTGAAGCATTTGCCGCGCGTGATCGGCTATCTCAACAAGAATTTGAGGCACCCCGCGCTGCGCGAGCTCAAGGACTGGTTCGACCAGAATCTGCCCAAACTCGTATCGGAGGTTTGACATGACCTCCCGTCCCGAAAAGGCCTTTGTGTTCGCCGCCGGTCTCGGCACGCGCATGCGCCCGCTGACCCTGACCCTGCCCAAACCGCTGATTCAGGTCGGCGGCAAGACCATGCTTGATCACATGCTCGACCGTCTGGCCGAAGCCGGGGTGAACGAGACCATCGTCAACGTGCATTGGCTCGCGGACCAGATCGAGGCCGCGCTGAAAAAGCGCCGGTCGCCCGCGATAAAGATCTCGGACGAGCGGGCGCTGTTGCTCGACCAGGCCGGCGGAATCATAAAGGTTTTGCCTGATTTCGCGGGCAAGCCGTTCTTCATCTGCAATACGGACGCGCTGTGGATCGATTCGCCTGCCCCCGAGGTCACGCGGCTGCGCGACCACTGGGATGGCGACAAGATGGACGTGCTGCTGCTCCTCGCCAAAAGCTCCGAAAGCCTTGGCGTCGAAGGCCGCGGCGATTTCTTCATGGACGCGTCCGGCGCGCTGTCCCGTCCCGCGCCGGGCGAGGAGGCGCCCTACACCTATGCCGGCGTGGGCGTGATCAAATCCGCGCTGTTCGCGAACCGGGCGGTCGAGCCGTTGCGCTTGGCCCCGTTCTTCTTCGACGCCGCCGCCCGCGGAAAACTTCACGGTCTGGTCCTGCAGGGGCGCTGGCTGCATGTCGGAACGCCCGATATGATCGAACGCGCTGATGCGGCCTTCGCATCGCGATCGGAGGCCAAGACGTGCCCCCCCGCGTTTTCAACATAGCTCCGGGCTGCCCGTTCCTCGAAACATTTGTGGCAGCCTTTTATGAAGGCCGCGTGATCCCCGGGCTGAGCCGATCGTCCCCCAGCGATTTGGCGCGATGCCGAATTTTTGTGCCCACACAGCGCGCTGCGCAGGCTCTGGCCCTGGAGCTGAAGCGGCAGAACCGCGGCGGCCGCCTGCTGCCCGCGATCCTGCCGCTCGGCGCCCTGGAGGACGACGGCTCCGCGCTCCCCGACGATTTTTTCGACGCGCCGGCGCCCCGCGCGGCGGGCGAACTCGAACGCCGCATGATTCTCGGCGAACTGATCTTGGCGTGGTCGGCGCACCTCAAGCAAGCCATCGTCTCCATCGACCGCGACGGCTCCATCCGCCACGCCCCCGAGCCGCTGCTGGTGGGAACGCACCCGGTCGACGCCTGGCGCCTGTCCGGCGAACTTGCGCGCCTGATCGACGAAATGATCATCGAGGACGTCGCCTGGAAAAACCTCGACGCCCTCAACCTCGATTTCGACGAATACTGGCGCCTCACCCTGCACTTCCTCGACATCGCCGTCGAAGCCTGGCCGGCGATCCAGCGCGAGCGCGGCCTCGTCGATCCCGCGACCCGCCAAAAAGAGTCGATCAAGCGCGCGGTCGAAACAGTTTCGAATGCGGACCATCCGGTGATCGCTCTGGGCTCGACGGGCTCCAACATCAGCACGGCGCAATTGCTCGCGGCGATTGCCCGCGCCAAGCGCGGCGCCGTCGTGCTCCCCGGACTCGACACCCATCTGGACGCCCGCTCCTTCGCCGCCTTGCGCGACGCCGTAGTGTCGAAGCCGACCCACCCCCAAGCCTTTTTGGCGCGGCTGATCGCCGGCATCGGCATTGATCGGGACGACGTCGTCCCGCTCGGAACCGCTGCCGCAAAACTGGCGAAGCGCGAGGAATTCATCTCCGAAAGCTTTCGGCCCGCCGAGAGCACGGACCTTTGGCGGCATTGGCGCGCCCTGCAACACCCGGCTGACCTCCGCGCCGCGCTGGACGGCGTTTGCGTCATCGAAGCCGCCAACGAACGCGAGGAAGCGCTCGCCATCGCCGTTTGCCTGCGCGAGGCGCTTGAGGACGAGACGCGAATCACCGCCTTGGTGACGCCGGATCGCGCGCTGGCGAGACGCGTGCGCGCGGAAATGCTGCGCTGGGACGTCGAGATCGACGACACCGGCGGCGTCTCCCTCGGCCTGACGCAGGCCGGGACTTTGGCGAGCCTCCTCCTCAAACTGTTGGACGCAACGTCCTGGGCCGCCTTGCTCAGCCACCCGCTGGCGACATTCGGCCTGGAATCGCAAGCGCCGGACCTTGCGCGTCTGTTCGAGATCGGCGTGCTGCGGTCAGGCGCGCGCGTCACGGGGCGCTGGCGCCCGGAAGTGGACCGCGCCCGCGAGGCGGCGCAAAGGCGCGACGCGCATCCCCGACAAAAGGCGATTTCGGAGGAGCAATGGCTCCAACTGGAAGATTTTGCCGACCGCCTCGACGCCGCCCTGGCGCCGCTTCAATCCCTGACCGGCCGCTTCCCGCTGAGCCGCTGGCTCGAGGCGCATCGCCAGGCGATTGTCCTCACGACCGGCTCGGACATTCTTGCCCCCGGCGAGGATGGCGAGGCCCTCGCCGCCCTTTTCGACGACCTGTCCGGCGCGGCGAGCGCGCGTTACGTCTTCGATCTCGAGGCCTACACGACCTTCTTCGACGCCCTGGTCGGAGAGCGCGTGTTGCGCGGCGCCGAGAGCGGCCATCCGCGTCTCAAAATTCTGGGACTTTTGGAGGCGCGGCTGTTCGGCGCGACGCGCGTCGTTCTGGCGGGGCTCGACGAAACCGTCTGGCCGCCGGAGGCGCCGAGCAGCTCCCTGTTGAGCCGCCCGATGCGCGAAAAGCTCGGCCTCTCCTCCATCGACCGCAGGATCGGACAGACGGCCCACGATTTCTGCCAAGCGCTCGGGACGCAAGAGGTGATCATCACCCGCGCCCGGAAACGCGGCGGCGTCCCCACCATTCCCTCGCGCTTCCTGCAACGCATGGAGGCGCTGGCCGGCGCCGAGATTTTTGACGACCTGCGCGTGCGCGGCGCGCGTTGGCTCGATTTCGCCCGCCGCCTCGACCAATCCGCGCCCGTCGCCCCGTTGAAACGGCCGGACCCGAAGCCGCCGATGGAGCTGAGACCCAAAACCCTCTCGGTCACCAAGATCGAGACGCTGCGCCGCGACCCCTTTTCCATCTACGCCCAGCACATCCTGCAGTTGGAGCCGCTGCCGCCGCTGGATGAGGAAACCGGCGCGCGCGAGATCGGCGTCGCCGTCCACGCCGTTCTGGAAGAATTTTGCCGCGCCCACCCGCACGGCCCCCTGCCGGAAGACGCGCGCGAAAAACTCCTGGACCTCCTGAAACGCCAGCTCGGCGCCCTCGCCAATGATCCGGAGTTCCAGACGTTTCGCTGGCCGCGCCTGCAAAACGGAATTGACCTCTATCTCGCCTACGAGGCCGAGCGCCGTCCGGCGCTGAAAAAACTGTTCATCGAGGAAGGCGGCGCGCTCTCGATCCCATTGCGCGACGGCTCGGAATTCCTGCTGACCTGCCGGGCGGACCGCATCGAATTTTCGGTCGACGGAAACATGGCCGTTTGCGATTTCAAGACCGGCGCAGTCCCGAGTTTTGCGCAGATCAGCGCCGGCTTTTCGCCGCAACTGACCCTGGAAGCCGCGATGATCGCGCGCGGCGGTTTTAGGCGCATCAAACCCGGCCCGGTGACCTCAGGTTTTTACATTCCGCTCGGCGGCGCGCCAAAAAGCGCGGTCAGCGAAATCAAACCGGGCCCGCGCGCCCGCGAGAAACTGACCTTTGAGGAGCTCGCGGAAGAGCATTTCAGCGAACTGCAAAAACTGCTCAACGATTTTCGCGATCCCAGGCGCGGCTATCCCGCCCGCCCCTTCCCGCAATTCGCCTCGCGCTACAACGATTACGATCATCTGGCGCGCACGCGGGAATGGTCCATCGTCGGCGCCAATGAAGCGGACGACGCATGAAGCCGCCGATTCCGGAAAAGACGCGGTACGATCAAACGCGCGCCTCGGACCCGCAAAAATCGGCCTGGGTCGCCGCCAATGCCGGCTCGGGCAAAACCCATGTCCTGGCCCAGCGCGTCATCCGCCTGCTGCTCCAGGGCGCCCGCCCCGACCGCATCCTGTGCCTGACTTTTACCAAGGCGGCGGCGACCAATATGTCGGAGCGCGTGTTCCGCACGCTGGCGAATTGGGCGACCTTTTCGGATGCCGAACTCGGCGACGCCATCGCGGCGACCGGAGAAAAGCGCCCCGAGCCGGCGGGTCTTGCGGCCGCACGCAAGCTTTTCGCCCGCGCGCTTGAGACGCCCGGCGGCCTCAAAACCCTGACAATCCATGCGTTTTGTGAGCGGCTGCTGCACATCGCCCCGTTCGAGGCCAACGTTCCCGCGAATTTTTCGGTGCTGGAAGACCAGCAAAAGAGCGAACTGCTCGACCGCGCCCGCGCCGATGTCTTGGCTGCGGCCGCCGAAGATGCTGCGCTTCGCTCTGCGCTCGAAATCGTCGCCCGCGACGGCGGCGTCGATTTTGAGAAGACCATCGGCAGCGCCCTGGAAAAGCGCGCCGCCTTCCGCGAACTGAATCAAGAAGACGCCCAACAACGCCTCCGCACGGCGCTGGGCGCCGGCGCGCATGACACGGTCGAAACGGTCCTGCGCGCCATAGGCGCAGGAGACCTGCCCCCGGAGGACTGGCCGAAAGTGGCCGATTTTTTGGCCACCGGCTCAGCCACGGATCAAAAAAACGCCTCCGCCTTTCGCGCGGCGCACCAGCATTGGCGCGCAGAAAAGCTTGAGGCGGCCAGCCAGTCGCTGGCGTCGATCTATTTGAAAAGCGATGGCGGACCAGCAAAACTGCTGACCAAGGCGCTCGCGACCGCTCGGCCCGACATGCTGGCGGCGCTGGAGGCCGAGCAAAGCCGCCTGATGCTGCTGTGGGACAGATTGGCCGCCGCGCGCGTGTGCGAGCGAACCCTCGCCCTGGCTGTGGTCGTCAACGCCGTCGCGGATCGCTACGAGCGCGACAAGTCGATGCGCCAATGCATCGACTTCGACGACATGATCGAACGCACCTCGACGCTGTTGACCCGATCCTCGGCGGCCTGGCTCCTCAAAAAACTCGACGGCGGCATCGACCACATTCTGCTCGACGAGGCCCAGGACACATCGGCGTCGCAATGGGAGATCGTCGAGCGCATTTCGGCGGATTTTTTCGCCGGCGAAGGCCAAGCCAAGCACGTCCGCACCCTGTTCGTCGTCGGCGACGAAAAGCAATCCATCTTTTCTTTCCAGGGCGCGCAGCCCGAGCTGTTTTCGACGAAGCGGCGCATGTTCGCGCAAAAAATTCGCGAGGCGGACCAGCAATTCGAATCCGTCGAACTGCACCTGTCCTTCCGCTCGGCGCCCGGCGTTCTGGCCGCGGTCGATGAGATTTTTTCTTCGCCCGAGCGCAGCCGGGGCCTTTACGGCGGGCAGGAGCACGTCAAAACCGTGCACGAGGCCTGGAAACGCGAGCAGCCGTCGATCGTCGAACTCTGGGACGTGATCGCGGCCTTAGAGAGCGAACCCAGCCGCGACTGGCGCCTGCCGCTGGACTATCGCGACGAGACCGATCCGGCAGTCGCCTCCGCCCGGCGCATCGCCGGCGTCATCGCCGGCTGGCTGCGCGACGGCGAACCGATCGGAACGGGTCAAAACCGTCGCGCCATAAGGCCCGACGACATCATGATCCTGGTGCGCCGCCGCGACGCATTTTTCGAGGCGATGATCCGCGCCTTGAAGGAAAAGGGCGTGCCGACCGCCGGTTCCGATCGGCTGGCGCTCGCCGAGCATATCGCCGTCATGGACCTGCTGGCGATCGCGCGCTTCGCCTTGTTGCCCGAGGATGACCTTACGCTCGCGACGGTTTTGAAAAGCCCGGTGTTCGGCCTCGGCGACGAGGACCTGATCGCTCTGGCGCCGAACCGCGAAGGCGCGCTCATCCGGGCGCTGCAAACGTCCGAGCGCCCCGAACATCAGGCCGCCTGCGCAAAACTCGACCTGCTCGGCCGCATGGCGCGCGAGCTCCCCCCCTTCGATTTCTTCGCCAGACTTTTGGGGCCGATGAGAGCGCGCGAAAAAATCCTGGCCCGTCTCGGTCCGGAAGCCGGCGACGTCCTCGACGAATTCTTGAACCTCGCCCTCCAGCATGAGGGCAAGACGACGCCGAACCTGCGCACTTTCGTCGCCGAGGTGGAATCGTCGGAGGGAACGATCAAGCGCGATCTCGACACCGGCGCCGGCCAGGTCCGCGTCATGACCATCCACGCGGCCAAGGGGCTTGAAAGCCGGATCGTCTTCCTGCCCGACGTCTGCGCGACGCCGACCACCCGCCTGGATTTCCCGATCTTCCTGTTCGAGACGCCAGCCGGCCCGCTGCCGGCATGGTCGCCGCGAAAGGAGCTGGACTGCGCGCGGGTCGGGGCCCTGCGGGCGGACAAGAAGGAAGCGGGATTGCAGGAATACCGGCGACTGCTCTATGTCGCCATGACACGGGCCGAGGAACGCGTCTATATCGGCGGCCATCGCGGCAAGAACGCGCTTCAGCCGGAAAGCTGGCGCCTCATGCTGGAGCAGGCCCTGAGCGCAAACGCCCAGACCGCTCCCGCGCCGTGGAGCCAGGACGAAACCGTTCTGCGCTACGCGGACCAGCCGTCCGATGGGCCATGCGAAAAGCCCGAGGCCGCTGGTCCCGCGGAAAAAACGGAAATGCCGGATTGGCTCACCCGCCCGGCGCCCGCGCCACAAGCTTGAGCGCTATGCCTTTGTTAACCATAAATGCCTAACGCTAGAGCTGGCGTGATCGCGCGCCGCTCTAGCGAGGTTCAGGTGTCGAGTTTTCCGCGTCGAGGCGTTCGCCGGGCCGCGCTGTCGCTGACGGCGCTGCTTGCGTTCGCGCCGATCTGGACCGCCGGCGCGCAGCAGATCGATCGCCTGTCGAAGCCCGGGCCGCCCGCGCCGGCGCCGATGGACGATTCGCTCAGGCTCGGCGACGACGGATCGGCGTCCCTGGACGCAGCGGGCGCGCCGCCCGAAGGCGGCGCCGGCGAGCTTCCCGGAACCGACGCGATGGATTTGCGCAGCGGCGCCGACGACGAGGACAGGCCGGCGCCCCGGAGACCCGGCCAAAGACCGCCAAAGAGAATGCCGGCTCTGCCGCCGCTCGTCCCCTATGCGACCTCCGCCGAGGCGCGGCGGGCGGCGAGGCTGAACCACGTCCCGGTTCCCGGCGACGCCGATTACATCGCCCCCTCGCCGACCACGGCGGCGCCGCCGCCGATTCCGAGCAAGCCCCGCCCCAGGGTCGAGGAGCGGCCCTATGCGCCGATCGGGATCGATGTCGGCCTGCTGCGGGTCAGGCCGTATTACGAAAGCGATATCGGCTTCAACAACAACCCGGGCGGCTCGCAAAGCGGGAACGTCACCCCTTCGGCCTTCACCCGCCAGGAGATCGGCGCCGCAGCGGAATCCGATTGGGGCGCCCACAGCTTCACCGGCAAGATGCGCCTCGGCTATTACGACTATTTCAACGCGCATCCCTCCGATGCGCCGGACGGCGTGGGCGATTTCCTGCTGCGCCTCGACGCCGCCCGCGACCTGAAGATCAATGTGGACGGCGCCTACAGCCTGGGCACGCAAGGCGCGAGCTCGCCGAACATCATCAATGCCGGCCAGCTCTCGAACCGCCCGATCGTCGCCATTTTCAGCGGAGGTTTGGGCTTCACCAAAACCTTCAACCGGCTCGACCTCACCCTGCGCGGCTCCGCCGAGCGGGACTACTGGCAGGACGCCCATTTCACCGACGGCTACACGCAGAACCTGTCCGCCTATTCCTACAACGCCTATGGCGTGAGCGGGCGCGCCTCCTACGAGCTGAACCCGGGCGTCAAACCCTTCATCGAGGCGAATGTCGACACGCGCCTCCACGACGGCGCCTATTGGCGGGATTCCAACGGCGTCCAGGTTCGGGCCGGCACGTCGTTCGAGATCACCCGCTTGCTCACCGGCGTGATCAGCGTCGGCTATGGCCAGCGCAATTATTACCGCGATCCCCTGCTCATCCCGCTGCGCGGCCCGCTGCTCGATTCGTCCCTGCTCTGGACGGTGACGCCCCTGACCCGGGTGAGCCTGCGCGGGACGACCACGATGGACGAGACCACCATGCCCCTCTCGCCCGGCGCCCTCACCCACGCCGTCAATCTTGAAGTGGCGCATGCGCTGATGCGCAATGTGACGCTGACCGCCTTGGGCAGCGTCACGAACTCGCGCTACGAGGGCGTCAATCTGATCCAGACCACCTATCAGGGCGGTCTCCAGGTGGAATACAGCCTGACGCGCTCCGTCGTGGTCAAGGGCTCGTTCACGCATCAGCGGCTGGACTCGAACCAGCCCGGAAGCGATTATACGGCCAACATCATCATGGTCGGCCTGCGGCTACAGCGCTGAAGTCGGAAAGGTTTAGACAAGGTTAACGCGATTAGACTGCGCGACGCCACGCCCGCGCAAAGTGCTCCCGCCATGCTGAACCTCCTGAAGCCGAAGCGAACCGAACAGGTCGCCATCGCCCCCCCGAGCGAACCCGACAGCGCGCAAGCGCAACAGGATCTGCTCAGGCCCATCGCCGAAGCCATCTACCGGCTGCGCGCCGGCCTCCGGCCCGAAGGCGCGTTTCCCGATCCCGTGGGCGCGGCGCTGCTCGCCCTGTTCGAGGCGCTCCAGGCGCGCGACGAAGCCGGCTTGAGGCAGACCGTCGGGCTCTCGACCCAGGCCAGCGAAGCCATGGCGTCCTTCTCGCGCACCACCGTGGAAGTGCGCGAGATCGACAAGCTGGTGCAGGACATGTCAGCGGCGCTGGGACGCCTCGACGGCTCCATGAAAAACCTGGACGCGGTCGGCGGCCAGACCCGGACCGTGATGCTGGAGAGCGCCCAGCTCGTCCGCGAGGGCGCGCAAGCCGTGGGCGCCTCAACCGCCTCGGTGGAGCAGATCGGCGAAGCGCTGAAGAAACTCGCCGCGCGCGCCGCCGCGCTCACCGAGGCGACCGCGCAAATCACGGGCATTGTCGGCAATATCGAGGCCATCGCCTCGCAGACCAACATGCTGGCGCTCAACGCCACCATCGAGGCGGCGCGCGCCGGCGAAAGCGGCCGGGGATTTGCGGTGGTGGCGCAGGAGGTCAAGGCGCTCGCCGGCCAGACCGCCAAGGCCACGGACGATATCCGCCGGCGCATCGAGCGCCTGCGCGGCGACACCGAGGGCCTCGGCGCTTGCGTCGTCGACGCGGAGGCGGCGATGGAGCATTGCCGGGAGGTCAATGCCGAAGCCCATTCGAAAATGTCGGCGGCCGAGGCGGCGCGCGAATCCAACGCGGGCCGGATGAGCGAGCTTTTTCAAATTCTCGGCGAACAGACGGCGACGACCTCGCAGCTGGCGACGACCGCCGCGAAAATCTCAAAGCAGCTCGACAAGACCGTCGTACATTCCAACGCCGCCGTCGCCGCCTGCAAGGCGTCGGACAAGCTGATCGAAGCCCAGCTCGCCGAGTTCGACACGCGCAGCCCGCGCGACTACGTGCTGCACCGCGCCAAGTCGGACCACATGCTGTGGAAGAAGCATTTGAACGAAATGCTCGCGGGTGTGTCAAAGCTCGAGGCGTCGGAACTGGTCGATCATCATTCCTGCCGGCTCGGCAAGTGGCGCGACGGGCCGGTCGAGCCCTCGATCAAGCGGCATCCGGCCTTTGCCGCGCTGGAGCGGCCGCATGAGGCCGTTCACGTCCACGGCCGGCGCGCGGCCGAGTTTTTTGCGCGGGGCGACCGCGCCGGCGCCTTTGCCGAAGTCGAGAAAATGGAGGCGGCCTCGACCGAGGTCGTCCGCCTCCTGGATCAGCTGATCAACCGATGATCAGAGCGCCCCGACGATTCGTTTCAGCTCAGCCCTGAATTCCGGCTCGATATCCGGCCGCGCCAGGGCGAAGGCGACATTGGCCGCCAGGAACCCGACCTTGGAGCCGGTGTCATAGGTCTTGCCGTCAAAATGGTGGCCGAAGAATTTCTGCGCCTTGGCCAGTTCGATCATGGAATCGGTGAGCTGGATTTCGCCGCCGGCGCCCTTCTGGCCCTTGCCGAGCAGGTCGAAAATCTGCGGCTCCAGGATATAGCGGCCGGAAATGATGAAATTCGACGGCGCGGTTCCCTGCGGCGGCTTTTCCACCATTCCAGTGATTTCAAAGGCCTGGCCGAATTCCTGGCCCCGCGCCACCACACCATATTGATGGGTCTGGTCGTTCGGCACGGTTTCGACGGCGATCACATTGCCGCCATGGGCGTTGTAGGTGTCGACGCATTGCTGCAGGCAGCGTTTGCCGCTGGCGCCCGGCAAGGTGATCATGTCGGGCAGCAGGACGGCGAAAGGCTCGTCGCCGACGATATCGCGCGCGCACCAGACGGCGTGGCCGAGGCCAAGCGGCGACTGCTGGCGCGTAAAACTGGTGGCGCCCGCCGCCGGCAGGTCGGCCTTCAGCCCGTCCAGCTCCTTCAGCTTGTTGCGGCGCTGGAGCGTGTCCTCGAGTTCGTAGGCGATATCGAAATGGTCCTCGATCACCGCCTTATTGCGGCCGGTGACGAAGATGAAATGCTCGATGCCGGCCTCGCGCGCCTCTTCGACGCAATGCTGGAGCACGGGGCGATCCACGACGGTCAGCATTTCCTTGGGCACGGTCTTGGTCGCGGGCAGAACGCGGGTGCCGAGACCAGCGACGGGAAATACGGCTTTACGAATTTTCTTCATGGATCGTCCATCTCAGCTGATGAAGCTTCGGTAAGCTCATAGCACCGCAACGGTGGCCGCGTTAAGGAGATTGCGGCGCCCGCCCGCCTGCCGCTTTAGTCTATCCCCTTCCGTTCACGGGCGGATTCGACTAAATCGGGACGATTCCCGCGACGTCTCGTCGCATTGCACAGGATTTCACATGACCGTCCTCGTTACCGGCGGCGCCGGCTATATCGGTTCGCACATGGTTTTGGAGCTGGTCGAGGCCGGCGAAAAGGTCGTCGTGCTCGACAATCTCTCGACCGGCCGCCGCGACGCCGTGCATCCTGACGCGGAACTGGTGGTCGGAGAATTCGGCGACGCCGCTTTGGTGAAAGACTTGCTCGCCAGCCGGGGCGTCGATGCCATCATCCATTTCGCGGCGAAAATCGTCGTGCCCGAATCCGTGTCCGACCCGCTCGGCTATTATCTCAACAACACAGCCTCGGCCCGCAGCCTGCTGGCCTGCGCGGTGGAAAGCGGCGTGAAACATTTCATCTTCTCCTCAACCGCCGCCGTCTATGGCGATCCCGAGCAGAACCCGGTCACCGAGGACGAAACGCTCAAGCCGGTTTCGCCCTATGGCCGCTCAAAACTGATGGTCGAATGGATGCTGGCCGACACCGCCGCCGCC
This sequence comes from Rhodoblastus acidophilus, assembly GCF_025961575.1. Taxonomy (GTDB): domain Bacteria; phylum Pseudomonadota; class Alphaproteobacteria; order Rhizobiales; family Beijerinckiaceae; genus Rhodoblastus; species Rhodoblastus acidophilus_C. Next base: position 183,418 of record NZ_JAOQNX010000001.1, read on the forward strand.
CATGACCTCAAATATGTGGTGCTGCGCTATTTCAACGTCGCCGGCGCCGATCCCAAGGGGCGCACCGGCCAGTCCTTCCCCAACGCCACCCATCTGATCAAGGTGGCGGTGCAGGCCGCTCTGGGCATGCGCAAAGGCATGGAGATGTTCGGCACGGATTATCCGACCCCCGACGGCACCTGTCTGCGCGACTACATCCAGGTCACCGACCTCGCCCGCGCCCATATGGACGCGCTCAAACATTTGCGCGCGGGCGGCGACAACCTGACCTGCAATTGCGGCTACAAGCGCGGCTATTCCGTGAAGGAGGTGATCGAGACGGTGAAAAAAGTCTCGGGCGTCGATTTCCCGGTGAAAATTTCGGGACGCCGGCCCGGCGATCCCGCGGCGATCGTCGCCGACAACGCCCGCGCCAAATCGGTGCTGGGCTGGACGCCCGAACATGACGATCTCGAAGAGATCGTGCGCCAGGCCCTGGCGTGGGAGAAGAAGCTCTTGGCGGAACAGGCGGACTGATCCGCCTCAATCCTCGACGGGACGGTAGAGGGAGGAATACAGCCGCGCCACGCCGAGCCGGCAAAAGGCGTTGGCGCTGAGATACATCGTGCCATCCCATCCCTTGTATTTGGCGTCGCATTTCGCTTGCAGGCCGTTATAGACCTGCTTGTCCGCGGCGCTCAGCTTTTGCCAAAAGTCCAGTCCGCACTTGCGTTCGGCGACAGGCGCGATGTCCAGGTCGCCGGAGGCCCCGAAGGCGCAGGACTCGGCGATTTCAGCGCCTTGCTCGCAGCCCGGCGCTGCCTTGATCGCCCGATTGACGCGGTCGATATAATCAGGCCCATGGTCCTTCACGGGACAGTCCAACGCCCAGGCGGGCCCGGCGCAAAGCAGCGCCAGCAAAGCGGTTTTGCGCATCGTCAGCGCTCCGTTTCGCGCCGCAGCCAGTCCAGATAGGAGGGATCGCCCGCCACGACAGGCGTGGCGATGATCTCAGGCAGTTCGTAGCTGTGCAGCGCGCGGATCGCGGCGGCGACGGCGTCGAAATCGCCGCGCCGCGCCTTGGCGGCCAGCAAATATTCTTTTTCGCGCGCCGCCGCGCCCTTCCAGACGTAATGGCTGACGACTTCCGTCACTTGCACGCAGGCGGCGAGCTTTTGCGTCACCAGCGCGGCGGCCATCTGGTGCGCCCTGGCCTCGTCGTCGACGGTGGTCTGGACGACACAAAAGGCTAAATCCATCCGCCGGTCTCCGCGCGAACAATGTCCTCCAGGACGTCGATGGCCTCTGGCCCATCGTTCAGGCAGGGGACGAGCGCGAAATTTTCGCCGCCGGCGTCCAGGAAGGCGTGGCGGTTTTCGACCCCCAGCTCCTCCAGCGTCTCCAGGCAGTCGGCAAAAAAGCCGGGAGCGATCACCACGATGTTCTTCGCCCCTTCGGCGGGCAGGCTTTCGACCGTCTCCAGCGTATAGGGCTGGAGCCATTCCTTGGGGCCGAACCGCGACTGGAAGGTCATGACCATCTTGTCGGCGAGGCCGGTGGCGAAGCCGAGCAGGCGGGTGGTCTTGGCGCAATGGCAATAATAGGGATCGCCGCGCTCGGAATAATCTTTTGGTATGCCGTGCCAGGACACGACGATGCGGTCGGGCGTGAACGGCAATTCCGTCAGTCTTTTGCGCAGGGTCGAGGACAGCGCCTCGATATAGATGGGACGCTCGTAGAAGGGCGCGGCGATGCGCAAAGTGGGCTGCCAGCGCATTTGCTTCAGCGCATCAAAAACCTTGTCGGCGACCGTGGCGAAGGTTGCGGCGCAATATTGCGGGTAGAGCGGGACCACCAGCAGCCGGTCGCAGCCCTGCGCCTGCAAGTGCAGAATTTTTTCCGCGATCGCCGGCTTGCCGTAGCGCATGGCCCAGTCGACGATGATGATCCGGTCGCCTGCGTCCGAAAGTCGCGCCGCGAGCTTTTCGGTCTGCGAGCGGGTGACCGTCTTCAACGGGCCCTCGTCGCGCTCATGGTTCCAGATCGCCTCATAGTCCTTGCCTTTTTGCGTGGAACGCTTGGGCAGGACCATCAGGTGGAGGATCGGCAGCCAGAGCCAGGGCGAGGTCTCGATGACCCGCCGGTCCGACAGGAATTCCGCGAGATAGCGGCGCATGGGCCAATAGGATGTCGCCTCGGGCGTGCCGAGGTTGACCAGCAGCACGCCGATCTTTCCGAACTGTGGCGGATGGAGTGTCGAAGAGGTCATGGCTAAATCGGGAAAACTCGTCTATTGTTATTCCGATAACGCTGCGCGGAAAGCAATGGATCAGGCCAGGGCCGTTTGATCCGCGTCAAGGAGCGCGCGCGTGACTTGTGTCTAAGAGGGAACATGAGCACTCTTTCGTCCAGTCTGGTCCTAGCCGAAAAGTCGGTCCCTCGCTATACGAGCTATCCGACCGCCCCTCATTTTTCCGACGCCGTGGGCGCCGAAAAGGCCGGAGAGTGGCTGCGCGCCCTCGATCCGCGCGCGCGTCTGTCGCTCTATGTACACGTCCCATATTGCCGGGAGCTGTGCACTTATTGCGGTTGCCACACCAAGGCGACGCAAAAAGCCGAGCCGCTCGACGCCTATGCGGCGACGCTCGAGCAGGAAATTGAGCTGGTCGCCAATGCGACCCCTGCGCGCACCGTCACCCACGCCCATTGGGGCGGCGGCACCCCGAGCCTGCTCGGCGGCGCCCGCCTGCTCGCCCTCACCGACGCTTTGCGCAGCCGCTTCGCCTTCGCCCCCGGCGCCGAAATCTCCATCGAGATCGACCCGCGCCACGCCGACCGCGAGCTGACCGACTCCCTGGCCGTCGCCGGCTTCAATCGCGTCAGCCTCGGCGTGCAGGACCTCAACGATCACGTCCAGCAGGCCATCGGCCGCGTCCAGCCGTTTGAAGTGGTGGAAAAGTGCGTCGCCGACCTCCGCGCCAGCGGGTTCAAGGCGATCAACCTCGACCTCATGTACGGCCTGCCCTACCAGACCGAAGAGGATGTGATCCGCACCGCCGAACTCGCGGCCTCGCTGAACCCGAGCCGCCTCGCCATTTTCGGCTATGCCCACGCCCCCTGGTTCGCCAAGCGCCAGCAGCTCATCAACGCCGCCGCCCTGCCTGGCGCCGCCGAGCGCCTGCGCCAGGCCGCCATCACCCGCGAAACGCTGGTGGCCAAGGGCTATCAGGCCATCGGCCTCGACCATTTCGCCTTGCCGTCCGACCCTATGGCGATCGCCGCCCGCAACGGCACGCTGCGCCGCAATTTCCAGGGCTATACGGTCGATCAGGCCGACGCCATGCTGCCCTTCGGCGCCTCGTCAATCGGCAAGCTGCCGCAGGGCTATATCCAGAACGCCCCCGATGTCGGCGGCTGGCGCCGCGCCGTCGAGGCCGGCCAGTTCAGCGTGGTCAAGGGCGTCGCCTTCACCCGTGAGGACATTGCCCGCGCCGCGGTGATCGAGCGCCTGATGTGCGATTTCAGCGTTGATTACGGCGCGATCGCCGAAAAAATGCTCGGCGACGTCGCCGCCTTCGACGGGGCGCAAGAGGAACTGTCGCAACTGGTCCGTGACGGCGTCGCCACCCAGGAAGGCCGCACCGTGGCGCTCACCGAACCCGGAAAACCCTTCATGCGTCTGGTCGCCGCGGCCTTCGACGCTTATCTCAAGGCGCGCGCCGCCAAGCACAGCGTCGCCGTCTAAGGCGAGACACGCAATTGGAGCCGGCGGCCGTTCAAAACGTCGCCGGCTTTTTCGTTTCGACGCGTTTGTTCGTGAAAACGCTATGGCCGCCGTGCGCAAAACCGACATAATGGCCGGCGAAAACCAGTCGAGCCACCGGAGCGCCCCGCCCGCATGATTTCCGAAAAACTCGTCTTTTCCCGCCGCGCCGTCCTCGCCGCCGCCGCGACCCTGCCGCTTCTGCGCAACGCGCGCGCCGAACAGGCGACGCATCGCAGCCACGGCCTGTCCTCCTTCGGCGATCTCGCCCTTCCCGCCGATTTCAAAGCGTTCCCCTACGCCCAGCCCGATGCGCCCAAGGGCGGTCAATTGATCATGGAGGCGGGCGGCAGCTCCTGGGATTCCCTCAACGGTTTCATCCTCCAGGGCAATCCGGCCCAGGGCCTGAGCCTTGTCTATGACACGCTGATGGCCGGCAGCCTCGACGAGGACAACACGCTCTACGGCCTCGTGGCCGAAGCGGTCGAATATAGCGACGACAAGAAGACCTATCGTTTCTTCCTGCGCAAGCAGGCGCGCTTCCATGACGGCTCGCCCCTCACCGCCACCGACGTGGTTTTTTCACTCAATGTGTTGCGGGAAAAGGGCCATCCGCTGATCCGCCAATTGCTGCGCGATCTCGATCGCGTCGAGGCGGAGGCCCCCGACCGGGTGCTGGTGGTGCTGAAGGACGGGTTCGGGCGCGACTCCATCCTCAATGTCGCGGGCCAGCCGATCTTTTCCGCCGCCTATTACGCCAAGCGCGATTTCGGCCGCGCCGGACTGGAGCCGCCGCTGGGCTCCAGCGCCTACAAGATCGGCGCGTTCGAGCAGGGCCGCTACATCTCCTACGAGCGCGTCAAGGATTATTGGGGCAAGGATTTGCCCGTGAATCGCGGCCAGGGCAATTTTGACTTGATCCGCTACGATTATTTTGGCGAGCGCGCGGTCGGTTTCGAAGCGTTCAAGTCGGGACAGGTGAACCTGCACGAAAGCTTTACGGCGTCCGAATGGGCGACCGGCTACGATTTTCCGGCCATGCGCGACGGGCGGGTGAAAAAACAGGAATTTCCGGACAAACGCAGCCCGGGTTTCCAGGGCTTCTTCTTCAACATGCGCCGTCCCCAGTTCAAGGACCCGCGCATCCGCGAAGCCATGGGCCTGTGCCTCGATTTCGAATGGTCGAACCGCAACCTGTTCTATGGCGCCTATACGCGCAACGTCAGCTATTTCGAAAACACCGAGATGAAAGCGGTGGACCCGCCCTCGCCCGAGGAGCTGGCAATCCTGGAACCCCTACGCGACAAAATCCCCGCGGAAGTGTTCGGCATGCCCTTCATGCCGCCGGTGTCGGACGGTTCGGGACAGGATCGCGCGCTGCTGCAACGCGCCAGCGTGCTGCTCAAGGAGGCGGGCTGCCAGCGCAAAGGCACGCAACTTTTCCTGCCCGACGGGACCCCGCTCGCCTTTGAAGTGCTGGAGTTCAACAACGCCTTCGACAAGGTGGTGCAGCCCATGTTCAAGAACATGCGCCTGCTCGGCATCGAGGCGAACCTGCGCGTGGTGGATTCCGCCCAATACAAGTCGCGCATCGACAATTACGATTTCGACATGATCACCGATCGAAAAATGATCGGCGGCGTCCCCGGCGACGAACTGCTGGCCTATTTCGGCTCGGTGTCCGGTAAATCGCCGGGCGGCATGAACCTGCCGGGCATCGACAATCCCGCCGTGGACGCGCTGGTGGATCAGGCGCTCCAGGCCAAGTCGCGGGCTCAGCTGATCGTGATCTGCCGCGCCCTCGACCGCGTGCTGCGCGCCGGCCGCTACTGGATTCCGCACTGGCACGCCTCCTCCCGCCGCGTCGCCTCCTGGGACTTTTTCGGGCATCCCAACGTCACCCCCCGCCTCGATCTCTCCTATTCCCAATTGTGGTGGTGGGACGCGGAAAAAGCCGCCGCGACCAAGGCCCGGGGCTGATGCTCTTTTACATCGCGCGCCGGCTTCTGCTGATGATCCCGACCCTGTTCGGGATTTTGGCCCTGTCCTTCCTCATCGTGCAGTTCGCGCCCGGCGGTCCCGTCGAGCGCGTCATCGCCCAGATGCAAGGCCAGGATTCCGGCGCGACCTCTCGATTCGGCGGCGGCGCGCAATCGACGCTCGCCGGCGCCCGCCCCGGCGCTGGCGCGGAATTTTCCGGCAAATATCGCGGCGCGCAGGGGCTCGACCCCAAATTCATCGCAGAGCTGGAAAAACAATTCGGCTTCGACAAGCCTCCGCTGGAGCGGTTCTGGCTGATGATCCGCAATTACGCGGTGTTCGACTTCGGCCGCTCCTATTTCCGCGACGCCCCTGTCCTCCAACTGATCAAGGACAAGCTGCCGGTCTCCATGTCGCTCGGCCTGTGGATGACGCTGCTGTCCTACGCCATTTCCATCCCGCTCGGCATCGCCAAGGCGCGCCGCGAGGGCGAGCGGCTCGACACCTGGACGTCCGCCGTCATCATCGTCGGCTATGCCATCCCGAGTTTTCTCTTTGCCATCCTGCTGATCGTGCTGTTCGCCGGCGGCTCGTTCTGGCAGATTTTCCCGCTGCGCGGCCTGACTTCGGACGATTTCGCCCAGCTTTCGACGCTGGAAAAAATCAAGGACTATCTCTGGCATATCGTGCTGCCGGTGAGCGCGCTCACGCTCGGCAGTTTCGCCACGACGACCTTTCTCACCAAGAACGCCTTCCTCGAAGAAATCCGCAAGCAATATGTCACGACCGCGCGCATGAAGGGTCTGACCGAGCGCCGTGTGCTCTACGGCCACGTTTTCCGCAACGCCATGCTGATCGTGATCTCCGGCTTTCCCGGCGCCTTCATCTCGGCCTTCTTCACGGGATCGCTGCTGATCGAAACGATCTTCTCGCTCGACGGCCTGGGCCTGCTGTCGTTTGAATCGACGCTCAACCGCGACTATCCCGTGGTCTTCGCCAACCTTTACATTTTCGCCCTGCTCGGCCTGTTCATCAACCTGCTGTCAGACCTCACCTATGCCTGGATCGATCCGCGCATCGATTTCGAGACGCGGGAAACCTGATGAAACTCACGCCGATCACGCGCCGACGCCTGCGCGCCTTCGCCAGCAACCGCCGCGGTTTCTGGGCGCTGTGGCTGTTCCTGATCGCCTTCGTCCTGTCGCTGGGCGCGGAATTCATCGCCAACGACCGCCCGATCCTCGCCTGGTACAAGGGCGAATTGCTGTTCCCGGCGCTGCAAAATTACCCGGAAGAAAAATTCGGCGGCTTTTTGGCGGAAACCGACTATCGCGACCCCGTCATCCAAAAAGAGATCGAGAGCAACGGCTGGATGCTTTGGCCGCCGATCCGCTATTCCTACAACACCCACAATCTCAGCCTGCCGACGCCGGCGCCTTCGCCCCCGACCTGGATGCTCACCGACGCGCAATGCGCGCACGGCAAGACTTTTGCGGGCGGCCCGGCGAAAAATTGTGCGGACATCGAATGGAATTGGCTCGGCACCGACGATCAGGGCCGCGACGTGGTGGCGCGGTTGATCTATGGGTTTCGCATTTCCGTCCTGTTCGGCCTGCTGCTGGCGTCAATCTCGTCGGTGGTCGGGGTGAGCGCTGGCGCCGTACAAGGCTATTTCGGCGGCTGGACCGACCTGTTGTTGCAGCGGTTCATCGAAATCTGGTCGTCGCTGCCGAGCCTCTATCTGCTGATCATCCTTTCCGCCATCGTGACGCCCAGCTTTTTCGTGCTGCTTGGCATCCTGCTAGCGTTCTCGTGGGTGAACCTCGTCCATGTGGTGCGCGCCGAATTTTTGCGCGCAAGAAACTTTGATTATGTGCGCGCCGCGCGCGCGCTCGGCCTGAGCAATCGAAAAATCATGGTGAAGCACGTGCTGCCCAACGCCATGGTGGCGACGCTCACGTTTTTGCCCTTCATCCTCAGCGCCTCCATCACGACGCTGACCTCGCTCGATTTCCTAGGATTCGGCCTGCCGCCGGGATCGCCGTCCCTTGGTGAATTGTTGTTGCAGGGCAAGAGCAATTTGCAGGCGCCCTGGCTGGGCCTCTCCGGCTTCGCGGTGATCGCCGTGACCCTGTCGCTGCTGGTGTTTATCGGCGAAGCCCTGCGCGACGCCTATGATCCGCGAAAGACGGTGTGATGGACCAGCCCCTCCTCCACATCCAAAACCTTTCCGTCTCCTTCGGCGACGCTCCTGCGGTGCGCAACGCCTCGCTCACGCTGTCGCGCGGCAAGACGCTTGGGCTTGTCGGCGAATCCGGCTCGGGCAAATCGGTCACGGCGCTGGCCGTGGTGCGCCTGCTGGCGCCGGGGGCGAAAATCGTCTGCGGCTCCATCCATTTCGACGGGCAGGAGCTCACCTCGGCGCCGGAAAGCGTGCTGCGCGACCTACGCGGCGTGCGCATCGGCATGGTGTTCCAGGAGCCGATGACCTCGCTCAATCCTCTTCATGTCATCGAAAAGCAGATCGGCGAAATCCTCGAAATCCATGGCATGGCTTCGGCGCAGGCGCGGCGCGCCCGAACGCTGGAACTGCTCAAGGAAGTCGGGCTGCAAAACGCCGAAGCGCGCATGGGCGCCTATCCCCATGAATTGTCCGGCGGGCAGCGCCAGCGCGTGATGATCGCCATGGCGCTCGCCAACAATCCCGACTTGCTGATCGCCGACGAACCGACCACGGCGCTCGACGTGACCGTGCAGGCGCAAATCCTCGACCTGCTGCGCGATCTGCAAAAACGCCATCGCATGGCCATCCTGTTCATCACCCACGATCTCGGGCTGGTAAAAAAAATGGCCGACGAGGTCGCGGTCATGCGCGGCGGCAGCGTGGTCGAAACCGGCCCCACCGCCGAGATTTTCGCGGCGCCCAAGCACGAATACACCAAGATGCTGCTCGCCGCCGAGCCGCAGGGCGATCCGCCGCCAGCGGATCCTTCCGCGCCAGAAGTGTTGTGCGCGGAAAATCTGCGCGTCTGGTTCCCGATCAAATCAGGACTGTTTCGCCGCGTCACCTCGCATGTGAAGGCGGTCGATGGTGTTTCGATCCGCCTGCGAAAAGGCCAGACCCTGGCCGTCGTCGGCGAGTCCGGCTCCGGAAAAACCACGCTGGGGCTGGCGCTGCTGCGGCTGATCCGCTCGGAAGGGCCGATCCTCTATCTCGGACGAAACATCGACACGCTCGGCGCGAGCAAAATGCGGCCGCTGCGCAAAAACCTTCAAATTGTATTCCAGGACCCCTACGGCTCGCTGTCGCCGCGCCTGTCGGTCGCCGAGATCGTCGAAGAGGGTCTGATCGTCCAAGACAAAGGTCTGTCAGCAAACGAACGGAGAAAACTGGTCGCCCGCGCGCTCGCCGATACCGGGCTCGATCCCGCGACCATGGACCGCTATCCCCACGAATTTTCCGGCGGCCAGCGCCAGCGCATCGCCATCGCGCGGGCGCTGGCGCTCGATCCCGACGTCATCGTGCTGGACGAACCGACCTCCGCGCTCGACCGCTCGGTGCAAGCCCAGATCGTCGATCTCTTGCGCGCACTGCAGGACAAGCGGAGCCTGTCCTACCTGTTCATCAGCCACGATCTGAAAGTGGTGAAGGCGCTGGCGTCGGAAATCATCGTCCTGCGCGACGGCAAAGCCGTCGAGCAAGGGCCGGCAGCGGAGATTTTCGCCAACCCGCGGGCAAAATACACGCAAGACCTGTTCGCCGCCGCCTTCGACGCCTGAAAAAAAAGCGCGGGCTTTTGGCCCGCGCTAAAAAATCACTTCCAGGCGTCGGCCTGTACCAGGCTGTCTTCCTTCCACGCATCCTGGGCCGCCTTGTCGGCCTGCCATTCAGGCAGGAAGGTGAAGGCTTCGTCCAGGATGTGCGGCGTGTGCTGGCCGTGCGAATATTTCAGGGCCCGCTCGAAATATTCATTGAGCGCCGGCTTGAAATAGGGATGCGCGCATTTGTCGATGATCACCCGCGCGCGCTTCCTCGGCGCCAGGCCGCGCAGATCGGCCAGGCCTTGCTCCGTGACGATCACCTGCACGTCGTGCTCGGTGTGGTCGACATGCGTCACCATCGGCACGATGCAGGACACCGCGCCATTTTTCGCCGACGACGGCGTCATGAAGATCGAGAGCCAGGAATTGCGGGCGAAATCGCCGGAGCCGCCGATGCCGTTCATGATGCTCGACCCGCGAATATGGGTGGAGTTCACATTGCCGTAGATGTCGGCTTCGATCAGGCCGTTCATCGCGATCAAGCCAAGACGGCGAATGACCTCGGGATGGTTCGAAATCTCTTGCGGGCGCAGCAGGATTTTTTCGCGATAGAGATGCACATCGCGATTAAACTCTTCCGCCGCCTCCGGGCTGAGCGACAAAGCCGTCGCCGAGGCGAACGACATTTTGCCGGAGCGCAGCAGGTTGAACATGCCGTCCTGCAGCACTTCCGTATAGGCCATGAGATTGTCGTAGGGCGCGTCCTGCAACTGCTCCATCACCGCATTGGCCACATTGCCGACGCCGGATTGCAGCGGCAGCAGCTCCTTGGGCAAGCGGCCGCGCTTCACCTCATGTCCGAAGAAATCGATGATGTGGCTAGCGATTAGGCGGGAGTTCTCATCGGGCGGCGTGAACGGCGAGTTGCGGTCGGGCGCATGGGTCTCGACAATGGCAATGATTTTTGACGGATCGCAGCGCAGAGCGGTTTCACCGATGCGGTCGGAGGCCGTGATCATCGGGATCGGCTTGCGCTTCGGCGGCAGTTGCGTGCCGTAGTAGACGTCGTGCATCCCCTCCAGCGCTTCGTTCTGCCAGTTGTTGACCTCGATGATGATCTTGTCGGCGCAATCGAGCCAGGTCTTGTTGTTGCCGACCGAGGACGAGGGGATCAGCGAGCCGTCCTCGCGAATGCCGACCACTTCGATAATGGCGACGTCGAGCTTGCCGAGATAGCCGCCCCAGACGAACTGGCCGACATGGGAGAGGTGGATGTCGAGATATTCCATCTCGCCGGCGTTGATGCGCTTGCGGCAGGTCGGATCGGACTGATAGGGCAGGCGCAGCTCCATGCCATCGACCTTGGCGAGGGCGCCGTCGAGCTCCGGAGCGGTGGAGGCGCCGGTCCAGACCGAGATCTTGAAATCCTCGCCGGCGGCGTGGGCGGCGTTCATGCGGTCGGCGAGCGCCAGCGGCACTTCCTTGGGATAGCCCGCGCCGGTGAAGCCGGACATGCCGACATTGCAACCCTTCGGAATCAGAGCGGCGGCTTGATCCGCCGTCATGATCTTGCTGCGAAGCTGGGCATTGCGAATGCGGTTACCGGCCATAGCTTAAAATCCCTGGGGATGACGGAAAAGTGCGTATAAGCTCCCGCCTGGAAGTTTAGCTATGCGACGATGGAATAATCACACCGTTGTTCCCGCGGGTTTTTGCTCCCGCGTTTCGCTGCAGCGCGGTGCGACGACGGCTGCAAAACATATACAAATCAAGGGCCAGACTGGCTTGCTGCACCTGCGAATTTCAAGTAAATTCGCACACCAACCATGCAATTATCGCATAACTGTTCGTCCGCCCTTCGGCAACTCATGGCCTTGTGCGCGGTAAGACTTTGGCGATAATCGCAGTTCAATCGGGGGCATCATGGGCAAGACGATCAGCGTCGACGTGCCGCACAAACTGGGCGCGGCGGAAGCCGAGCGCCGGGTCCGCAACGGATTCGGCGCGGTTCAGGACAAGCTCGGGGACAAGCTCTCGGCGGTGGATATCATCTGGGGACAAGGCCGCGCCGACCTCACCGTCACCGCCATGGGCCAGACGCTGAGAGGCGGGCTCGAATTCCTGCCCGAAGTGGTGCGGGTCACCATCGACCTGCCCTGGCTGCTCGCGGCGATCGGCGAAACCATCACCAACAAGATCGCCAGGAAGACGGAAGAGGTCCTGCGTCTGCCTCCCCCGAAAATTTGACGGTTGCGGCAAAGCGCGAGCGGACCGGCCCGATGGACCGTTCCGATGTCATGCGCGCGGTCAAGGGGCGAGACACCACGCCCGAGCGCCTGGTGCGCGGCCTGCTGCGGGAGATCGCGCCCGGCTATCGCCTGTGCCGGCGCGACCTTCCGGGCGCGCCCGACATCGCCTATATCGGCCGGAAAAAGGCGATTTTCGTCCACGGCTGTTTTTGGCACGGGCACGATTGCAAGCGCGGCGCGCGCCTGCCGAAAACCAACGCCGAATACTGGAGCCGCAAGATTGCGGGCAACCGGGAACGAGACGAGAAAATTCTGGCGCTCTATGCCGCGCAACGCTGGAGCGTACTGACTATATGGGAATGTGAAACCCGCGACCGCCAAAAGCTCGCGGCGCGACTTGAAGATTTTTTGCGAGGTTGATTTGCAATCCATCGAAACGCTTCGCCGCACGCCGGCCTGGTCCATCGCCGCGCCGCTGCTGGCGTTGGCGCTGCTGGCGGCGAAATTCGCCCATCTGATCGACCTCGATTCGTCTGTCTTGAAATTTTTCGCTTCCGGCCTGCTGGTCGCCGTGGTGTTCGCTTCGGTGCGCCACGCGCAGGCGGTCGCCGCCAAGATCGGCGAACCCTATGGCGCGCTGGTGCTGGCTTTGGCCGTCACCTGCATCGAGGCGGGGCTGATCGTCTCGCTGATGGCCGCAGACCCCGCCCGCAACGCGGCGCTGGCGCGCGACTCCCTGTTCGCCGTGGTGATGATCGTCTTGAACGGCCTGATCGGCGCCTGCCTGGTGATCGGCGACCTGCGCTATCGCCGGGTCGAGTTCCGCCTGGAGGGCACCACCGGCGCGCTCGTGACCCTGGCGACGCTGGCGGTGCTGACCCTGGTTGAGCCCAATGTCACCGAGACCGCGCCCGGCCCGCATTTTTCGACGCCGCAACTGGTGATGGTGGCGAGCGCCGCCCTCTGCCTCTATCTGGTGTTCGTCTTCGTCCAGTCGGTGCGCCACCCCCTCGATTTCCTCAGCGAGGCCAACGGCCTCGAGTCGCACGATGAGGATCGCAGCGTGCTGAGCTGGCCCCGCACTTTTGCAAACTTCGGCCTGTTGACGGTTTCGCTGACGGCCGTCGTGCTCTTGGCGAAAAGCCTCACCCCCGCGCTGGAGGAAATGGTGTTCGCCGCGGGTCTGCCGGCCGCCGTGATCGGCGTCTGCGTCGCCACGCTGGTCCTGTTGCCGGAGGTGATTTCCGCCCTGTTCGCGGCAAACCGCAATGAGACCCAGACCAGCCTCAATCTCGCCATCGGATCGGCGCTGGCCAGCATCGGCCTGACCATCCCAGTCGTGGCCGTGGCGAGTTTCATCCTGGGCGCGCCGCTGGTGCTCGGCCTCGACCGGCTCAACACCTCTCTGCTGCTGCTCACCCTGTTCGTCAGCACGGTCACGCTCGGCATCGGCCGCGCCACCCTGTTGCAGGGCGCCGTGCACCTGACGATCTTCTTCGTCTTCATCGGGTTTACGGTTTTCCCCTAAGTATTTGCCGCAAGCCCCCAGGCCTCATCCCATCGCCGCTCTTGGAAGGGCGGCGAAAATTCCTTACAAGCGCGCCCAGCTTTCGAAAAACTGGGAACGCCGCCATGTCCGCCTATGCCCCGCTGTTTCCTCTCGGCAAGGATGAAACGCCCTATCGCAAACTCACCGACAAGGGCGTGCGCGTCGAAAAATTCGACGGCGAGGACATTTTGGTGGTGGAGCCCGAGGCCATCCGCCTGCTCGCCGAGACGGCGATGGGCGACATCAACCATCTGCTGCGCCCTGGCCATCTCGCGCAGCTTCGCAAGATTCTCGACGATCCCGAAGCGACCGGCAACGACAAGTTCGTCGCCTTCGACCTGCTGAAGAACGCCAATATCGCCGCCGGCGGCGTGCTGCCCATGTGCCAGGACACCGGCACCGCCATTGTCCTGGGCAAGAAGGGCCGTCGCGTCTTCACCAAGGGCGGCGACGAGGCCGCTTTGTCGCAAGGAATCAAGGACGCCTACGAAAAGCGCAACCTGCGCTATTCCCAGCTCGCGCCGCTCTCCATGTTCGAGGAGAAGAACACCAAAAACAACCTCCCCGCCCAGATCGACATTTTCGAAGAGGGCGAGGATTATTACAAATTCCTGTTCATGGCCAAGGGCGGCGGCTCCGCCAACAAGACCTATCTGGTCCAAGGCACCCCCTCCCTGCTCACCCATGACCGGCTGCTCGAGGTCTTGAAGAAGCAGATCCTGGCGCTCGGCACCGCCGCCTGCCCGCCCTATCACCTCGCCATCGTCATCGGCGGCCTGTCGGCGGAGCTGAACCTCAAGACGGTCAAACTCGCCTCGGCCCGCTATCTCGACACGCTGCCGACCGAGGGCGGCGAAGACGCCCACGCGTTCCGCGACCTCGCGCTCGAAGCCGAAATCCACAAGCTCACGCAGGACCTCGGCGTCGGCGCGCAATTCGGCGGCAAGTATTTTTGCCACGATGTCCGCGTGATCCGCCTGCCGCGCCACGGCGCCTCGCTGCCGATCGGCATTGGCGTGTCCTGCTCTGCCGACCGCCAGTGCCTGGGAAAGATCACGAGAGATGGCGTGTTCGTCGAGGAGCTTGAGCACAATCCCGCAAAATATCTGCCAGCGGTCGAGGGCGAGCTCGGCGGCGACGTGGTCAAGATCGACCTGAACCAGCCGATGAAAAAAGTCTTGGAGACCCTGACCCGATATCCCGTAAAAACCCGGCTGTCGCTGACCGGCACGATCGTCGTCGCCCGCGACCTCGCCCATGCGAAAATCCGCGAGCGGCTGGAAAAGGGCGATCCCATGCCCGACTATCTGAAAAACCACCCGGTCTATTACGCGGGACCTGCCAAAACTCCGGCCGGTTACGCCTCGGGCTCGTTCGGGCCGACCACGGCGGGGCGCATGGACGCCTATGTCGATCTGTTCCAGTCGCATGGCGGCTCGATGGTGATGCTGGCCAAGGGCAACCGCTCCGCCCAAGTGACGGAAGCCTGCAAGAAGCACGGCGGCTTCTATCTCGGCTCGATCGGCGGCCCGGCCGCGCGTCTGGCGCAGGACTGCATCAAGAAGGTCGAACTGCTCGAATATCCGGAACTCGGCATGGAGGCGATCTGGAAGATCGAAGTTGAGGATTTCCCGGCTTTCATCGTCGTCGACGACAAGGGCAACGACTTCTTCAAGGCGCTGAACCTCTCCTGAGCTTTCCGCGCCGAAGCGAGCCCGGAGGATTGCTCCGGGATCGCGAGGGTCGAGAACCGCATCGGGTGCGGTCCATCCTGGCGTGGCGCCCACCGCAATCCAAGCGCGCTTCAAAAAGCTGGGCTCGCCCTGAACGACCTCGTCATCGACGGCGGCCGCATCGCGGCGCCGCGGACCACAGACCGGGGATGTTGATTCCGTGCAACGCGCGCCCGCGCAATTTGCAGCTACGTAGTTGCAACGCTTGAAAAACTCGCGGGAAAGTCGGGAGATAACGTAAGCAAGTTTCCGATCGGATCGGGGGCAAAAAACTCAGGGAGCCGAGCCATAGGCTTGGGATTTTTGATGCAGAGCCTGCAGCTTCTCACCCGCATACCGACCGTGGATCGCGACTTCATCGCGTCACGTCTCGAGGCCATCAACAACCGGTTGGTTGCAAGGGATCTGCCCGGGCTGCTCGCGCTGTTTTCGGACGATGTCGTTTTCGAGCTGATCGGCAACTGGAGCATCTTTCCCAGCGCGCGCCGCGCGCGCGGCAAGGAGGCCTGGACGCGGGCGCTCACCACGATCCACACGCAAGTGCAAAACCTGGGTTCGACGGTGAATGACGTCGTGATCGACGGCGAATTCGTCGCCTTGCGCCGCACAACCCGGTTGCGCAACTACGGCACGGGACGCGTCGGCGACGTGGAGATCGCGGATTTCTTGCGTTTCCGCGACGGCCTGATCGTGGAGATCACCGAAATCGTCGACTCCCTCGCCATCGCCCGCCTCGAAGACTGTTGATCCTGCGCAAGGCGGAGTTTCGAAAATACACCTAATGGGTTGTATTCCGTCAATGACTCGGCGCGGGTCAGTCCGCCAGAGGCCACTTTGCGCGAGTCCGGGAGCGCCGATGCAAAGCCTTCAGAACCTTGCTCGCGTTGCATCTGTCGATCGCGAATTGTTCGAAACGCGCGTCCACATGATGCTGGATCTGTGCGCCGCCCGCGACATGGCTGGCCTGCTGGCGCATTTTGCGGAAGACATTTCCTTCCAGGCGATCGGCAACTGGAACATGTTTCCGTTTCCAGGCCCCGTGCGCGGCAAGGCGGCGACCTCGCGGGCGCTCGGCATCATTCTCACCCAAGTCCAATGCCTCGATTCCGAGGTCCACGACATTGTCGTCGACGGCGACCGCGTCGCCGTGCGCCGCACGGCGCGCCTGCGCCATCTCGGCACCGGCCGCAGCGCGGGAATCGCGGTCGTGGATTTCCTGCGCTTTCGCGACGGACTGGTGACCGAACTCACGGAATTGCTGGATTCACTCGCCATGGCGCGGCTGGAGGAGGGCTGATTTGCGCAGCAAGGACACACTCAACGCGCTGGCCGAGGTCGACCGCCAGCTGATCGAAACCCGCATGCAACGCCTGCTCGAGCTTCGCGCGGAGAACAATCTGCGCGCAATGCTGGAGTATGTGGCGGAAGACATCGTCTTCGAGGTGATCGGCGACTGGATGGCTCTTCCCTTTTCCGGTCCGGTGAAAGGCAAGGCCAATGTCGCGAAAGCGATGATGAGCCTCATGACCCAATATGAGAACCTCGGCTCGACCGTGCACAGCCTCAGCATAGACGGGGAAAATGTCGCGCTGCGGCGCACGGCGCGCGTGCGCCATCGCGGCACCAACCGTGTCGCCGATGTCGCCTTCGCCGACTTCATCCGCTTCCGCGACGGTTTGGTCATCGGCTTTTCCGAAGTGGCCGACACGGTCACGCTCGCCGAGCTCGACGAGATCTAGATTTTTGTTTGAACGCATTTTCTTCACGCGAACCGGCATCCGCTTCGCTCGAAAATGCTCTATCGCAAAATGATCTGGACGCGCACGCGCCCCTTGGGCGCGGGCTTTTCGACGACGCCCGCCGGCAAATGCGGGCGTGGCGGTTTTGCCGGCGTCGCGCGATGCGACACGCGCGGGGTCTTTTGGACGACGGGCGCCTCGTCGCGCGGCGCCGCGCCGAGGGAGCGCGAGCGCGCCACCGGCCCCGATCCCGCAAGGCAATAATTATAGGCGTCGGCGTCGACATATTTCGCGCAAGGGTCCGACGCCCCCAGAGCGGCGCCGTCGCAGCACGCCATCAAAATCGACAAGGCCGCGACGACCCGCATCAACGCTTCGCCGCGACCAGGGCGAAATAGGCGCCTTGCGGATCGAAGAATTGCGCGATCCAGGCGCCGCCGGGCACTTCGGCGGGCCCCATGAGCTTGGTCCCGCCCGCCAGTTCCACGCGTTGGATGGCGGCGTCCAGCGCATCGACAACAAAATAATAGCCCCAGAACGCCTGCGGAATTTGTTCCGGCCGCTTCATCATGCCGCCCACCGCCAGGCCGCCGGTCGCGAACAGCCGGTACACCCCCATCGGCCCCATGTCGAGGTCCTGGGTTTTCGTCCAGCCGTAGCGCGCGGCATAAAAATTCATGGCGGCGTCGACGTCGTCGGTGAACAGCTCATGCCAGCCCACATGGCCAGGCGTCATCGGCGGGACCTCCGCCGGCTTCTCGCCGCCCAAATCCTGCCAGAGGCAATAGGCGGCCCCGAGCGGATCGGAAACCACGGCGAACCGGCCAATGTCGGCGACGGTTTCCGGCGCGCGCCAGATTTTTCCGTCGGCGGCGGACACCGCCGCAACCTCCGCGTCAATGTCCGCGCAGGAGACATAGCCCATCCACGAGGGACGGGCGCCCTGCGCCTTGGCCTCGTCGGGAAGCCGCATCAGCCCCGCGACGGGAATTTGGGCGGCGGAGAAGATGTGGTAGGCGCGATCCCCCGGCGCGGGCGCCTCGGTCCAGCCGATCACCCTGCCGTAGAAATCGCGGGCGGCTTCAATGTCTTCCGTCAGCAGTTCGACCCAGCAAAAGCTTTCCGCCATCTCCGCCTCCCAAATTAGCCCCGCAATTCGGCCCCCGTCTTCTTGCCGACTTCGGCGACAATTTTCGAACTGATCGCCTCGATCTCTCCATCCGTGAGCGTTTTTTCGCGAGGCTGCAAGGTAACGTTGAGCGCCACGGACTTTTTCCCATCAGGAACGCCTGGCCCCTGATAAAGATCGAACACGCCGACATTGACGATCATCTGCCGATCAGCCCCTTGCGCCGCCTTGATCAAATCTGCGGCTTTGACGTGTCTGTCGACGATGAAGGCGAAATCGCGCTCCAGCGGCTGGAAGTCGGACAGCTCCAGCTTCGGTTTGGCGCGCGTCGGCTTCGCCTTCGGCGCGGGCAGAACATCGAGGAGAATTTCAAAGGCGACCAGCGGTCCCGTCGCATCCAGCGCTTCGAGCGCGCGCGGATGCAGCTCGCCGAACCAGCCCAGAATGTTTTTGGGGCCGAATTGCAGCGTGGCCGAACGCCCCGGATGCAGGAAGGCTGGACCGCCTGAAACGAGTTGCACCGACTGCGCGGAAACGCCGAGCACCGAAAGCAGCGCGAACAGGTCGGCCTTGACGTCGAACACGTCGACCGCGCCCGCCTTGCCGTCCCAGTGGCGGCCAGCGCCGGCCGGCTTGGCGGTTCCGCGCCGCAGACCCGCGGCAGCGATGAACTGGCCGTCCGCCGCATCGGTCTTGAAAACCTGACCGACCTCGAACAGCGCGGTGTCGCCGAACCCCCGCGCGGCATTGGTCTTGGCGGCGGCGATCAGGCCGGGAACCAGGCTCGGCCGCATATCGGAGAGATCGGCGGCGATCGGATTTGCGAGCGCCAATTCCGGCGCGCCGCCGCCGAAAAGCTCGGCCTGCGCCTTGGAGATGAACGACCAGGTGACCGCCTCGACCATGCCGCGCGACGCCAGGGCGCGCCGCGACGCGCGCACCCGCCGCTGCAATTGCGTCAGCACCGCGCCAGCGACAGACCCTTGGCGCTCCAGCGGCGTCGGCGTGACGCGGTCGAGACCGGCCAGACGAATGATCTCTTCGACAAGGTCGGCCTTGCCCTCGATGTCGGGACGCCAACTCGGGGCGCGGACCTGCACATGGCTGGCGTTGCAGGGCTGCGCCGCCAGGGCGAAACCGAGCTCCTCCAGCTTGGCCTTCATGTCGCTGGGATCGAGTTCAACGCCGGTCAGGCGCTGCACTTCGGAGAGCGGGAAATCGATGGGTTCGGCGGGCGCGGGAACGACGCCAGCAACGGAAATTTTTGACGGCTCACCGCCGCAGAGGTCCAGGACCATGCGCGTCGCCAACTCAAGGCCGGGCACGGTGAATTCAGGGTCGACGCCGCGCTCGAACCGATAGCGCGCGTCCGAGACAATGCCGAGTTTGCGTCCGGTCTGAGCGATGTTCGCCGGGTCCCACAGCGCAGATTCGATCAGCACATCGGTGGTGGCGTCGTCGCAGCCAGTGCTTTCGCCACCCATCACGCCGGCAAGCGATTCCACGCCACGGTCGTCGGCGATGACGACAACGTTTTCATCCAGCGCATAGGTCTTGCCGTCGAGCGCGACAAGGTTTTCGCCGGCCTTGGCGCGACGGATGACCAGATCGCCCGAAACCTTGGCGGCGTCGAACACATGGAGCGGGCGTCCGCGGTCGAACGTCATGAAATTGGTGATGTCCACCAGCGCGTTGATCGGGCGCAGGCCAATGCTTTTCAGACGCTTTTGCAGCCATTCCGGGCTCGGGCCGTTCTTGACGCCGCGCACGAGGCGCAGCGCGAACAAAGGCGCCAGCTTGGCGTCTTCAGCGGCGAAATCCAGCTTCGGGGTCACCGGGCTGGGAAAGGCGCCGGCGACCGGCGACGGCGCCGAAGTCTTGAGTGTTCCCAGACCCGCAGCCGCGAGGTCGCGGGCGATGCCGTAAACGCTCGCCGCATCCGAGCGGTTGGGCGTGAGGTTGATCTCGATCAGCGGATCGTCGAGCCCGGCATAGGCGGCGTAGGACGCTCCGACCGGCGCGTCCTCGGCCAGTTCGAAAATGCCGCTCGAATCCCCCTCGAGGCCCAGTTCTTCCGGCGAGCACATCATGCCGCCGGATTCGACGCCGCGAATGACGCCCTTGGCGATGGTGAAATCCTTGGCCGGGATATAGGTCCCGGGCGGGGCGAACACGGTTTTCAGGCCGGCGCGGGCGTTAGGCGCGCCGCACACCACCTGCAAGGGCGCGGCCTCGCCGACATCGACCTGGCAGACGCGCAGGCGGTCGGCGTTGGGATGCTGGTCCGCCGTGACAATCCGCGCGATGCGGAAGCCGCCGAGCGTTTCGGCCGGGTTTTCCAAACCTTCGACTTCAAGGCCGATGCGGGTCAGGGTCTCCGCGATTTCGGTCAGCGACGCCTGGGTATCAAGGTGGCTTTTCAGCCAGGAGAGCGTGAATTTCATCGTCTGTCTCTGAAAGGCGCGGGTTCAGCTCGAAAGGCCGCCGGCAAGCGTCGGCAGGTCGAGCGGCCGAAAACCATAGTGCTGCAGCCAGCGCACATCGGCTTCGAAGAAGGCGCGCAGGTCGTTCATGCCATATTTGAGCATGGCGATGCGATCGATGCCCATGCCCCAGGCAAAACCCTGGAATTCATCGGGGTCGAGGCCGCAATTGCGCAGCACATTGGGATGGACCATGCCGCATCCCAAAATTTCGAGCCAGTCGTCGCCCTCGCCAAACCGCATTTCACCGCCTTTTCGCGAGCACTGAATGTCGACTTCAGCGGACGGCTCGGTGAAGGGGAAAAAGCTCGGGCGAAACCGCATCTTCACATTGGGCACTTCGAAGAAGGTCTTGCAGAATTCTTCGAGAACCCACTTCAAATGGCCCATATGCGCCTTGCGGTCGATGACAAGGCCTTCGACCTGATGGAACATCGGCGTGTGCGTCTGGTCGGAATCGCAGCGATAGGTGCGGCCCGGGCAGATCACGCGGATCGGCGGCGGATTCTTCAGCATGGTGCGCACCTGCACCGGCGAGGTGTGGGTGCGCAAAAGCTTGCGCTCGCCATCGGCCTTGCGGTTGAAGAAGAAGGTGTCGTGCATTTCGCGCGCGGGATGGCCGGGCGGGAAGTTCAGCTTGGTGAAATTGTAGTCGTCGCTTTCGACATCCGGCCCTTCGGCGATGGAAAAGCCCATATCGCTGAAAATCGCGGTCAGTTCGTCCATGACCTGCGAGATCGGATGGATGCGGCCGGTCTCCAGCGCGCCGGCGCGGGTCGGCAGGGTCACATCAATCGTTTCGCTCGCCAGCCGCGCTTCCAGCGCGGCCTCTTTCAACACGCTTTTGCGCGCGGAAAGCGCCTCGCCGACCTTGTCCTTCAGCGCATTGATCTTCGCGCCTTCGGTCTTGCGCTCCTCAGGCGACATTTTACCCAGAGTGGCGAGCAGGGCGGATATGGAGCCTTTTTTCCCGAGCGCGGCGACGCGGACGTTTTCCAGCGCGGCCTCGTCGGCGGCGGCGTCGACGGCGGCGAGGGTTTCGGCTTCGAGTTTTGTGAGATCGGACATGTGAAAACCTTGCGTTGCAGCGGGTAATGCCACGCGGAGGGAACGCTGGAAAGCAAAAAAGCCCGCCGGGTCGCAGCGGGCTTCTTCAAATCGCGTGCGCGAAAATCAGGCGGCGGCGGGCAGCGCGGCCTTGGCCTTTTCGACGATGGCGGCGAAAGCCGTCGGCTCGGAAATGGCGAGTTCCGACAGAACCTTGCGGTCCACTTCGACGCCAGCCTTGGAGAGGCCGTCGATGAAGCGGCTGTAGGTCAGGCCGAATTCACGCACGGCGGCGTTGAGGCGCTGAATCCACAGGGCGCGCATGGTGCGCTTCTTCGCCCGGCGGTCGCGCGTCGCATATTGCATCGAGCGGTCGACGGCGGCCTTGGCGGCGCGGATGGTGTTCTTGCGGCGGCCATAAAAACCCTTGGCGGCCTTGAAAACTTTCTTGTGCTTGGCGTGCGAGGTGACGCCGCGTTTGACGCGAGCCATGGATGATCTCCAGTTTTGACTTGGTTACGGACGGGCTGGGGATCAGCCGTTGGGCAGGAAGAATTTTTTGACGTTATCCCCGTCGGTCTTGAACATGATGTTCGTGCCGCGCAGATTGCGGATCTGCTTGTTCGTCCGCTTGATCATGCCGTGGCGCTTGCCGCGCTGGGCATAGACCACCTTGCCGGTGCCGGTGATCTTGAAGCGCTTTTTCGCGCCGGATTTGGTCTTCAGCTTGGGCATTTCGCTCTCTCGTTTGGGGGCCTTGCGGCCCGAGTGTTTCGGCAGGAGCCAAAAAACCCGCCACGGCAGCCCTTTACTGGCCGGGCGGATTGAAGCGGCGCTTATAGGGGCAAACACGGGCGTTTGGCAAGCGCCTACGCGATATCTCGCAGAAAATCCCCCACCGCCGACAAAACCTCGTCCGGCTTTTCGCGATGGGGAATGTGGCCGCAGTTCTTCAAGATCAAGGTTTGTCCATGCGCCGGAAGCGCGCCGATGCGTCGCGGGTGCGCCACAGACCCATATTCGTCGTGTTCGCCGTGGATCGCCAGGACCGGGCAGGTCACGCGCCGCAACGCTTCGTCAAGCGTCCAACCGGCGAACGCGTCGGAATGCCAGGCCTCGGTCCAGGCGTCGAGCACCCATTGCGCGTTATCGCCGTGGTAGCGGCGCAACCGGTCGAATTGCCCGGGCTTTTCGAATTCCGCCTTGGCCGCGCGAATACCGTCGAGAATGCAGTCCTCGACAAAAGCTTGCGCGGCCTCGGTCACCACCGCCGCCGTGACGGAGGGAAATTGCGCAGCCGCCGACAGCGCCATGCCGCCGCCGACGCTATGGCCGAACAGGACCACGCGATCCCAAGCGAATTTCGCGCACAGATAGGGAAGATTGAGCGCTTCATCGTCGATGAAGCTGGTCGGCAGCCGGCCTCGACGCGGATCGGAGCGTCCAAAGCCCAATCGATCATAGGCGAGCACGGCGCGCCCCGTCGCCTCCGACAAAAGCGCGGGAAAGCCGCGCCACAAGTCCACCGACCCCAGCGAGTCATGGATCAGGATGATGGGCGCCAGCGGCCCCTCCGCAGGCCAGTGTCGGGCGAAAAGCCGCCCCTGCGGCGTCGAGACAAAAAAATCTTCCATTCATTCCAACAAGGTGTTGTCCGCGTTTTCCCGATCCAGCATCGACGTTTTCTTTGTGTCGGGCAGAAAGAAATAGACCAGCAGCGAACAGAAAATCACCGCGCTGGCATAATAATAGAAGCCGCTCTCAAATCCCACCGACTTGAACCACAAAGCGACATATTCCGCCGTGCCGCCGAAGAACGACACCGCGACGGCATAGGGCAGGCCGACGCCTGTGGCGCGCAAACTCGCGGGGAAGAGTTCGGCCTTCACCACGGCGTTGATCGAAGTGTAGGGCGCCGTCATGATCCAGCCGAGCGCGACGAGGAAAAACGCCTCCCACGGCCCATGCGCCCGCGACAGGACCGAGAGCAGTGGAACCGTGCCGAGCGCGCCCATGATTCCAAAGGCCAGCAGCACCGGGCGGCGGCCGATGCGGTCGGACAATGCGCCATAGAGCGGCTGAATCAGCAAGGCGAACACCAGCGCTCCGGCGCTCACCCAGGTGCTCTCCCTGTCGCTCAAACCCACGGTGAGCTTCAAGAATTTCTGCATGTAGATCGTGTAGACATAGAAGGCGAGCGTGCCGCCCATGGTCAGACCGACAACGATCAGCGCCTCGCGCCTGTGCGCCCACAGGGCGCGCAAGCCGCCGCCCGCTCCCCGCGCCTTGGCGTTCTTGAACGCTTGCGTCTCCTCGAGGTCACGGCGCATCCACAGCGCGAACAGGGCGAGGCCTGCGCCGATGAAGAAGGGAATGCGCCAGCCCCAGGCGCGCAACTCCTCCGGCGTCAGCACGAGATTTTGCAGGACCAGCAGGACCGAGAGCGCGCCAAGCTGCCCGCCGATCAGGGTCACATAGAGAAAACTGGAATAAAACCCACGCCGCGAACTCTCGCCCATTTCGGCGACATAGGTGGCGCTGGCGCCATATTCGCCGCCCAGGCTCAGGCCCTGAATCAGGCGCGCCAACATCAGCGCCGCCGGCGCGAGCACGCCGATCTGCGCGTAAGTCGGGGTGAGCGCGATCAGCAGCGAGCCGCCGCACATCATCAGCACCGACAGCATCAGCGAACGCCGGCGCCCATAGCGGTCGCCGATCAGGCCGAACAGCCAGCCGCCGATCGGCCGCATGAAGAAGCCCAGCGCAAAAATGCCGGCCGACGACAGCATCTGCGCGATTTCGTCGGATTTGGGGAAGAAGGACGGCGCGAAATAAAGCGAGAAGGCCGCGTAGACGTAGAAATCGTAATATTCGACGAGATTGCCGAGCGAGCCGACGACGATCGCCTTCAGGCGCGACGGATCGATTTTTTCGGCTCCAGCCATTCCCGTCCTCCCGCCCGATCAGGGTTCGAGCGGGAAGAATGGGAGAAAGCGGACGCCATAAGCAATTCTTATTATTTGGGCGCGGCTCCAAACGTCATTTTGGAGCGAGCACCATGATCATCTGGCGACCGTCAAGCGAAGGCTCCAGTTCAATCTTGGCGATGCCGAGGGTCTCAGCCTTGACGCGCTCCAGAACCTTGAAGCCGAGATCCTGGTGGGCCATTTCGCGGCCGCGGAAGCGCAGCACGAACTTGACCTTGTCGCCTTCCTCGAAGAAGCGTTTTACAGCCTTCATCTTGGTTTCGTAATCATGGTCGTCAATGCCGGGACGCAGCTTGATTTCCTTGATTTCGACGACCTTCTGCTTCTTGCGGGCTTCGGCGGCCTTTTTCTGCTCGTTGAAACGATATTTGCCGTAATCGAGGATCTTGCAGACCGGCGGATTGGCGTTCGGGACGATTTCGACCAGATCGAGTCCCTCGCTCTCGGCGAGTTGCAAGGCCTCGAGCGTATCGGTGACGCCACGGTTCTGGCCCTCCGAATCGATCAGCTGGACTTCGCGAACTCGAATTTCCCGGTTGGTGCGGGGTCCCTCCTTCTGCGGAACCGGGGGGGCTTTCATGGGACGGCGAATGGCGTGTTCTCCTTGAATTGAACGGGTCAGCCCCGGCGTCGGGCGGCCGGATCGCCGGCCTGCGACGAAACGCCCCGCGACCGAAACCACGAGGACTGAACCCGGGTACATTGTGGCGATTCCCGCCAAAGTCAACGCGCTTTTACCGCAGCTGAAGCGATTTTGACCTGGATCATGATTTAATTGTTACACACGAAAGTGGCGCGCGTAAGTCGAAAGCGTCAGCGCGCTCATGCGCTCGGCGGAGAAGGCGCGCGCATGTTCGGCGCCGCGCAGAGCCAGCGCTTCGCGCGCCGACGCGCCAAGCCGCAGCGCCTCCTCAGCGGCGCGGGCGAAGGCGGAGGGCTGATCGGGGGCGATGATCCAGCCGGTGCGCCGCGCCGGATCGACCTGCGGCGGCGTCAGCACGGTTTCGACATATTGATCCGCCGCGCTCTGCAACACCGCGGTGGGCGCGCCCAGCGCCTGCGCCTCCACGCTCAGGCGCGCGTCCCCCGCCGGGGTCGCCACAAGAGCGGCGGCAAGGCAAGCGGCCGCGGGATCGCCGCCCGCCACGCGCAGCACATGGCGGTCGAGCCCGAGCTGCCGGGCCTCGGCCTCGAACGGGCCGGAGGAGAGGTCGGCGCCTTCGGCGTCGCGCCAGACGAACCGAACCTCTTGCGCTTCATTGTCCAAAAAATTGCGCTTGGCCAATTGCGCCGCCGCCAGCAGGAAGAATTTCTGGCGATCGGACGGCAGGCCGAGCCCGACCACCACGCGTTCATGCGGGCGCACGCCCCAGCCCTCACGCAATTTCTTCACCCGCGCGGGGTCCATGGGCTGGGAGAGGCTGGCGTGCAAATCGACCCCACGCAATCCCCGGACGAATCGTTGCGCGAGATGCGGCCATTCAGCTTCGGCCGCCTCCAGGGCCTGCCGGCTATGCACGACGATTGTGTCCGCTTCCAGCGCGGCCGGACCGAAATCCTCGGCGACCAGAGGGATGCGCAATCGGCGCGCCGCGTGCAGCGCCGCCGCGAACCCGGCCTCGCCGCGCAGATGAATCAATTCGACGCCTTCGCGCTCGGCCAGAACCGCGAGACGGCTGCGGTTCATCGAGGCGGTGATCGGATTGCGCGCCGCGAGATCGAACGGCAGGAACACGCCGCCGCGCGCCTGCAATTCGCTGACCAGCGGCCCCTCGCCGCCGGCGACCAGGGCGCGCGCCCCCGCCTCGTCCAGAGCGGCGGCGGTTTCAATGCAGGCGAACGCCTCCGGCCCCGGCTCGAGCGCGGGTATCAATTGCAGGATGGTGCGTCCGAACAGACATTGATGGTCGGCGATATCCTCTTCGCCCCATGGCGTCATGACGCCTCCCCGGCTAAATCACGAATCAGCAAGACCATAGCTGGCCGCAGGACCGCAACCAAATGCCCGAAAACCATATGGCGCCGCAATTTTTCACCACCGCGCCCGGACAGCCGCGCCTCGCCTATTTTTCGCGCGCGGGTTTACGTGGGCCTGGGCTGTTCTGGCTTGGCGGCTACCGCTCGGACATGCGCGGCTCCAAGGCCACTTTTGTCGACGCTTTCGCCGCCGAACAGGACCGCTCCTGCCTGCGCTTCGACTATTCCGGCCATGGCGAATCCGAAGGCGCCTTTGAAGACGGGACCATCGGCTTGTGGGCGGAGCAGGCGACAACAATCTTTCGCGCCCTGACCGAGGGGCCGCAAGTGGTGATCGGCTCGTCCATGGGCGGCTGGATCGCGCTGCTGCTGGCGCGCGCTTTGGCGAAGCTCGGCGAGGCGGATCGGCTGGCGGGCATGGTCCTGATCGCCCCTGCCCCCGATTTCTCCGAAGAGCTGGTCCTGCCAAACCTGCCCGAAAAGGTGCGCGAGACGCTGGCGCGGGATGGTGTGTGGCGCGACGACCAGAATATCTTCACCCAGGAATTTTTCGACGATGGCCGCCGCCAGTCGGTGCTGGGCGGCGCGTTGCGCACATGGTGTCCTGTCCGCATTCTCCAGGGCATGCGGGACGACGCCGTGCCATGGCGTCACGCGCTCAAACTGCTGGAGCATCTCGCCGCCGATCCTGCGACCCTCACCCTGATTCGCGATGGCGACCACCGGCTGTCACGGCCGGAGGATCTTGATCTCCTGCGCGGGGCGCTGATGCAAATTCCTTCGCCGCAATAAAAGGTTCCTTAAGGTTAAGGTGTTGTTCTCGTGACAGGCGGAGGCGCGGAAGGGCGTCACCGCCAGGCGTGCGTTCAAGGCGCGGCGAGGAATGGCATGTGTGGCCAAAGTCAATTGCGTGAATCAGTTCTCGAGTGGTCCCTGCCTGTCGTGCACGATTGCCTTCGGGAATTTTACCTCCAGCATTTTCCGGCGCGCTCAGCCGCCTTCACCCTGCTCAGCCAGCTTCACTTCAAGCTCTGGACCTCGCTCATCACGAGCGATTTCGAAGCTGCACGCACGGACGCCGCGACCCTGGACCGGAAGGCCGGCGGGCTGAAGCCGGGTTTCGACCTCTGCGCCGCTGCCAACCGCTATGTGGCGGCGGAAGTGCTCGACCTCTCGCTGCGCCGTTTCCGGCGCATGCCGGAGGAGGCCATGCGGAACCACCAGGAACTGCTGAACATCCTGCTGCGCCTCGCGCCAAAGGCGGCGGTTTCCCAGGCGAAACCGGCCTTCAGACGGGCGGCCTGACATTTTTCTTCAACAAAATGTGACACCTGGGTTGACAGGGACGGCCCGCCCCCATAGAAGACGCCCCGGGCCCAGGTGGCGGAATTGGTAGACGCGCTGGTTTCAGGTACCAGTGGTGCAAGCCGTGGAGGTTCGAGTCCTCTCCTGGGCACCAACTCATTTTTGAGTTGGTCGCCGCACTCTCCCGCAAAGGCGTTCGCGCCTTCCGCACATGCTGCGGAATAGTCCTCGCAGACAGTTCGCCCGCGATCGCGCCCCGGCGAGCTAAGGCGAATCGTAGTGGTTGCGCCGGCGCAACCTGCGTCCATTGGTCCCGCTTGACCCCCCCATGACACAAGCGTAATCGCGGCGGCGGGACATCTCGCCCCAACGCGAGGCGCCCATCTGTGAGGATGGCTTCATGTCAAAACCCGCCGCTCTGCCGAAAAATCCCAACTTTTCTTCCGGCCCCTGCGCAAAACGCCCGGGATGGTCGTTCGAGGCGCTTCATGATGCGCCGCTCGGCCGGTCCCACCGCGCCAAGGTCGGCAAGGCCAAGCTGAAGCTCGCCATCGACCTCACCCGCGAAGTTTTGCAGGTTCCCGCCGACTATCGCATCGGCATCGTGCCCGCCTCCGACACCGGCGCCGTCGAAATGGCCATGTGGTCGCTGCTCGGCCCGCGTCCCGTCGATGCGATCGCCTGGGAAAGCTTTGGCGAGGGCTGGGTCACCGACATCGTCAAGCAGCTGAAGCTCAAGGACACGCGCGTCCTCAAGGCGCCGTACGGCGAAATTCCCGACCTGTCCTCGGTGAATTTCGACAATGACGTGATCTTCACCTGGAACGGCACGACCTCCGGCGTGCGCGTGCCCAACGGCGACTGGATCCCCGCCGATCGCAAGGGTCTCACCATTGCCGATTCGACCTCCGCCGCCTTCGCGCAGCGCCTCGACTGGCCCAAACTCGACGTCGTCACCTTCTCCTGGCAGAAGGCTCTGGGCGGCGAAGGCGGCCATGGCGTGCTGATCCTGTCGCCGCGCGCGGTCGAGCGCTTGGAAAGCTACACCCCGGCCTGGCCGATGCCCAAAATCTTCCGCATGACCAAGGGCGGCAAGCTGATCGAAGGCATTTTTGAAGGCGAGACCATCAACACCCCGTCCATGCTCTGCGTGGAAGACTATATTGATGCGCTGAACTGGGCGAAAAGCCTGGGCGGCCTCGACGGCCTGATCGCCCGCGCCGACGCCAGCACCAAAGTGCTGGCCGACTGGGTGGCGAAGAGCGACTGGGCGACCTTCCTCGCCAAGGATGCGGCGATCGCCTCCAACACCTCCGTGTGCCTGAAGGTGAAGGACCCGGCGATCACCAGCCTTCCCGCCGACGCCCAGGCGGCTTTCGCCAAGAAGCTGGCGTCGCTGCTGGAGAAGGAAGAAGCGGCCTACGACATCGGCGCCTATCGCGACGCCCCTCCCGGCCTGCGCATCTGGTGCGGCGCGACCGTCGAAGCGGCTAATGTCGCCGTGCTCACGCAATGGCTCGACTGGGCCTTCGCAACAGCCAAAGCCGAACTGGCCTGAGGATTTTTCCCCGACGATTTTCGAGCCCCGCTTTGGACGTTTCCCCCAGAGCGGGGCTTTTTGGCATGAACTCAATGAGGACATAAAATGGCCCCTCGCGTTCTGATTTCCGACGCCCTCTCTCCCGCTGCGCTCGCCATTTTCAAGGAGCGCGGCGTCGAGGTCGATTTCCAGCCGGCGCTGGGCAAGAACAAGGAAAAGCTCGCCGCGATCATCGGCGATTATGATGGGCTGGCGATCCGCTCGGCCACCAAGGTCACGCCGGCCATTCTGGCGAACGCCAAGAATTTGAAAGTGGTCGGCCGCGCCGGCATCGGCGTCGACAATGTCGACATTCCCGCCGCCACGGCGCGCGGCATTATCGTGATGAACACGCCCTTCGGCAATTCCATCACCACCGCCGAACATGCGATTTCGCTGATGCTGGCGCTCGCCCGCGAAATCCCCGCCGCCGACGCTTCGACCCAGGCCGGCAAGTGGGAAAAGAACCGGTTCATGGGCGTGGAAATCACCGGAAAAATCCTGGGCGTGATCGGCTGCGGCAATATCGGCGCGATCGTCGCCGACCGCGCGCTCGGCCTGAAAATGCGCGTGATCGCCTTCGATCCGTTCCTCTCGGCGGAGCGGGCGAAAAACATCGGCGTCGAAAAGGTCGAACTGGCCGACCTGCTTTCGCGCGCGGATTTCATCACCTTGCACACGCCGATGACGCCGCAGACGAAAAACATTTTGTCCGCTGAAAACATCGCCAAGACGAAGAAAGGCGTGCGCATCATCAATTGCGCGCGCGGCGGTCTGGTCGACGAGGCGGCCCTGCGCGCGGCGCTCGACAGCGGCCATGTCGCGGGCGCGGCCTTCGACGTGTTCGTCGAGGAGCCGGCGACGTCAAACGTCCTGTTCGGCCACCCCAACATGATCTGCACGCCGCATCTCGGCGCCTCCACCAATGAGGCGCAGGAGAATGTCGCCTTGCAGGTGGCGGAGCAGATGGCGGATTATCTGACCCGCGGCGCGATCAGCAACGCCATCAACTTCCCCTCGATCACGGCGGAAGAAGCCCCCAAGCTGAAGCCGTTCATCGCGCTCGCCGAAAGACTCGGCTCCTTCGCCGGCCAGATGACCGACACCGGCGTGAAAAAACTGACCATCGTCTATGAGGGCCATGTCGGCGATTTGAAGATCAAGGCGCTGACCGCTTCGGCGCTCGCGGGTTTCCTGCGCCCGATGCTGTCGGATGTGAACGTGGTTTCGGCGCCGGCGGTGGCGCGCGAGCGCGGCATCGTCATCGACGAAACCGTGCGCGCGGCGGAAGGCGATTACGATTCGCTCGTCACCATCGAGGTCGAGAGCGAGTCCGGCGCGTTCTCGGTGTCCGGCGCCGTGTTCAACGACGGCAAGCCGCGCGTGGTCGAAATCGGCGGCATCCGCGCGGAGGCCGAATTCGCCCCGTCGATGATCTATGTCTCCAACGCGGACAAGCCCGGCTTCATCGGCCGTTTCGCCGGCCTGCTCGGCGACGCGGGCGTCAATATCGCCACTTTCGCGCTCGGCCGCGACGCCGAGGGCGGCTCGGCCATTGCGCTGGTCGCGGTGGACGGCGACGTGCCGGAAAAGGTGTTCGCCGGCATTTCCGCTTTGCCCGGCGTGAAGCAGACCCGCGCGCTGAAATTTTAAGCGCGCCCCCTGCGGCGCCGGGACCGGCGCCGCTCACTTGACTTCCCGCGCGGAAATCGACAGTTTCCGCGCGCTTTCCGGCGCGGCGACGTCCGCGTTTCCGCGTCGCGCCTCGCGCAGGGCTTAAAGGCAACATGGCTTCCTACCTCGATTTTGAAAAACCCGTCGCCGAACTCGAAGCGCGCGTCGAAGATCTGCGCGCCCTGTCGGAAAAGAAGGATTCGCCGAACATCGGCGAGGAGCTCGCCAAGCTCGAGGCCAAGGCCGCCAAGGCGCTGGCCGACCTTTATGCGGCGCTCACCCCCTGGCAGAAGACGCAGGTCGCCCGTCATCCGCAGCGCCCCCATTGCGTCGACTACATCGCCGGGCTGATCGAGGATTTCACGCCTCTGGCCGGCGACCGCAAATTCGCCGAGGACGAAGCCATCATCTGCGGCCTCGGGCGATTCCGCGGCCAGTCGGTCGCGGTGATCGGCCAGGAAAAGGGTTTTGATACGGCCTCCCGCCTCAAGCACAATTTCGGCATGGTCAAGCCCGAGGGCTATCGCAAGGCCGTGCG
Organism: Rhodoblastus acidophilus; assembly: GCF_025961575.1. Lineage (GTDB taxonomy): Bacteria > Pseudomonadota > Alphaproteobacteria > Rhizobiales > Beijerinckiaceae > Rhodoblastus > Rhodoblastus acidophilus_C. The sequence continues at coordinate 214,891 of NZ_JAOQNX010000001.1, forward strand.
CGTCATGGAGCTGGCCGACCGCTTCGGCCTTCCCGTCATCTCCTTCGTCGACACGGCCGGCGCCTTTCCCGGCATCGAGGCGGAGGAGCGCGGCCAGGCCGAAGCCATCGCCCGCGCCACCGAAGCCGCGCTGGTGCAAGGCACGCCCAATGTCGCCACCGTGATCGGCGAAGGCGGGTCGGGCGGCGCGCTCGGCATCGCCGCCTGCAATGTCGTGCTGATGCTCGAACATTCGATCTACACCGTGGCCTCGCCCGAGGCGTCCGCTTCGATCCTGTGGCGCGATTCCAGCCGGGCCCAAGACGCCGCCACCAGCATGAAGGTGACGGCTCAGGATCTGATGAAATTCGGCATTATCGACGGCATCGTCGCTGAACCCGTCGGCGGCGCGCATCGCGACCCCGAGGCGACCATCCGATCGGTCGGCGACGCCGTCGCCAGCGCGCTCGCGCGCTTCGCCGAATTTTCGCCCGAGGCCGTGCGCGCCTTCCGCCAGGAGAAGTTCTTAGGAATCGGCCGCGGCAAGGTCTGATTCCCGCCGCAAATCGCCTTTACCCTTTTTGTTTGGCTTAAGGCGTTTTTAACCATGGCGTCGGATTGCGCGCCGCCGTGGTAAGGATGGTGTAAGCTTAATGGCGGTAAACCCGCAGCGACGCATAGGCGTCGCGCGAGGATGGATCGGAACATGAGCGATAAAAGATTTTTCCGTCGGACCGGCGGCGTCTTTTCGCACACGTCGGCTTTGCTCGGCGTCGGACTGCTCGGCGCCCTCTCAGGCTGCAACAGCGTCGGCACGGATCGCTCGATGCAGGCGCTCTCCAGCGAGACCGTCGCCTTGATGGCGGAAAAGGGGGTCACCCCCCATTCGCCCATGCTGATCCGCGCCTACAAGAAAGAATCCGAGCTCGAAGTCTGGAAGATGCGTCCGGACGGGACCTATGTCCATCTGAAGACCTTCCCGATCTGCCGCTGGTCCGGCCAGCTCGGCCCGAAGCGCCGCGAGGGCGACCGGCAATCGCCCGAGGGGTTCTACACGATCACCCCGGCGCAGATGAACCCGAACTCGGCCTATTACCTGTCGTTCAACGTCGGCTATCCCAACGCCTATGATCGCGCCCATGGCGCGACCGGCGGCGCGGTCATGGTCCATGGCGTCTGCTCGTCGGCCGGCTGTTTTTCGATGACCGACCGCCAGATCGCCGAAATCTACGCCATGGCGCGCGAAAGTTTCGCCGGCGGCCAAAGGTCGATCCAGATGCAGGCTCTGCCCTTCCATCTGAACCCGACCAATCTCGCCAAATTCCGTCTCGACCCCAACATGCCCTTCTGGAAAGAGCTGAAGAAGGGGGTCGATCATTTCGAGGCCACCCATCACGAGGTGAACGTCGGCGTCTGCGGCGGCCATTATGTGTTCGGCGTCAAATCCGCCGCCGGCCAGCCGCTCGACCCCGAGGCGCCCTGCCCGGCCCTCGCCGCCTCCGAGCCCGACGTCGAGGCGCAGGTGGCGCAGCGCGAACGCAGCGACGAGGCGCAAGTCGCAGCGCTGGTGAAACAGGGCGAGCGCCCGATTCGCCTGGTCTACAAGGACGGCGGACAGCACCCGACCTTCGCCAATATCACCGAGCACGAAGTCGGCCGCGCCGACGCCTTGACGCCGCCGGTGGAAGTGGCGCTCGACGGCGGCCAGGGCGTGAAGGCCCGGACAGCTCCGCTGGCCGTCGCGACAAAGATGGCGCCAGACCCGTCGCAAGCCCAGCCGGCGCAAAGCCAGTCGATCGTCGCACAGACCAAGCCGCCGGCGAGCGCCTCGACGGCCAGACACGCCACAGCGCCGGCGCCGGTCGGAAAAATCGGGACCGCGCCCAAGCCCCCGGAAAAACCGACAGCAGCCGCCAAACCGCTGGTCGAACCGAAGAAGGTCGCCCGCGCCGAACCGCGCTCCGACGATCGCTGAACCTGTGAAGTCGACAGGGGAGACGCCGGACCTGCGCGGGTTGCTCGCGGTCACGCCCAACCTGCACTGGCGCTATTCGGGTGTGACCTCCACGATCCTCGCCTTGGCGCCCTATGCGGCCCGGCAGGGTCTTGTGGCCTGCGTCGGCTCGGATCTGACGGCGGAAACGCCGCAAATCCCGTTCCGCCAGATTTTCACGCAAGGCTGGTCGCGGCCGCCGCGCGGAACCCACCGCATTTTTCACGCGCGCCGCAACAACGAGATGATCGTCGGACTGTTGCTGAAGCACGTGCTGCGCCAGCCCTGGAAAATCGTCTTCACCTGGGCGGGGCAGCGTCGGCAGAGCCGGTTCACGCGCTGGATGCTGCGGCGGATCGACGGGGTGATCGCCACCTCGGACGCCTCGGCCTCCTATCTGGAAGTCCCCTGCGCCGTCATCCATCACGGCGTCGATGTGCAACGGTTCCGACCGCTCGCCGACCGCGCGACGGCATGGCGCGAGTCCGGCCTGCCCGGAACATTCGGCCTTGGCGCCTTCGGCCGCCTCCGCGCGCAGAAAGGCACGGACGTCCTGATCGAAGCCGCCCTGCGCCTGCTGCCAAACTATCCGGATGCAACCCTGCTGCTCACCGGCCTGGTCACGCCCGACAATGCCGATTTCGTCGCCGGGCTGAAGGAAAAAATCGCGGCCGCCGGACTGGAGCAGCGCATCCTTTTTCTCGGCGAGCAGCCGCGCGAGAAAATGCCGTTCTGGTTCGCGCTGGTTTCGGTTTACGTTGCGCCGATGCGCTGGGAGGGTTTTGGCTTGACGCCGCTCGAAGCCATGGCCAGCGGAACCGCCGTGGTCGCCACCCGCACGGGCGCGGCGGCGCAGCTGGTGGCGGAGGGCGAAACCGGTTTTCTCATCCCGCCCGGCGACGTCGATGCGCTCGCCGCGGCATTGGAGCCGCTGCTCGCCGATCCCGAGCGCGCGTCACACATGGGCGCACGGGGCCGCGACAAAGCCCTGACGCAGCACGACATTGCGCGCGAAGCCGCCAGCATTCAGGCCTTTTACGAAAAAATCCTGGGCGTCAGCCTGTCCCGCGCGTGAACGCGTTCATTCCTCGACGGGCGCATCGCCATTGATCCTGGCGATCAATGTCGGTGAGGGTTTGAAGGTGAGGACGCGGCGCGCCGTGATCTTGGCCTCGACGCCAGTGCGGGGGTTGCGGCCGACGCGCTCGCGCTTGGCGCGAAGCGTGAAGGCGCCAAAGGCGCGAATCTTGACCGGATCGTTCTGCACCAAGGCGCCGACGATTTCCTCGAGCGTCATTTCAAAGAGCTCGCGCGCCTGCGCGCGAGACAGCGTCGGGCAGGCGTTGTAGACGGCGTCGAGCAGTTCGACGCGCGTGATGGTTCTGGATTCCGGCGCCTGCGTCGCGCCGAGGGAGTCCCGCACGGCGGACAATTTCTTGGAATGATATTGCTGGTCCATATTTCCCTCCGGCCTGGACGGTGACGGCGTCCCTTCCGGTTGTCGTTGGCGAAGCGCCTAACAATTCTGTTCGTTATTCCGCTCAAGCCTCGCGCGAAAGTGGCGTTGGTCATGTGTGTTAAATGACCAAGGTCAAGCCCGCCCGCTGCTAAAGCATGACATTGTCCGCAAAAATCAAAGATTTCAAGAGACCAAATAAAAAGGCCGCCCGGAGGGGCGGCCTTCCAATCGTAAAGATGTGAACGATGGATCAGAAATCCATGCCGCCCATGCCGCCGCCCGGGGGCAGCGCCGGACCAGCGTCCTTCTTCGGGGCCTCGACAATCGTGGCCTCGGTGGTGATCAGCAGGCCGGACACCGAAGCGGCGTCCTGGATCGCGGTGCGCACAACCTTGGTCGGGTCGATGATGCCGTGCTTGACGAGGTCGGCGTATTCGCCGGTCTGGGCGTCATAGCCGAAGGCATATTCGGAGGACTCGAGCAGCTTGCCGACGACCACCGCGCCATCGGCGCCGGCATTGTCGACGATCTGGCGCGCCGGGGCCTGGATGGCCTTGCGGACGATGTCCACGCCGGTCTTCTGATCGGAGTTGGTGACCTTGACGCCGTCAAGCGCCTTGATCGCGCGCAGCAGAGCCACGCCGCCGCCGGGCAGCACGCCTTCTTCCACCGCAGCGCGGGTGGCGTTCAGCGCGTCTTCCACGCGGTCCTTCTTTTCCTTCACCTCGACTTCGGTCGCGCCGCCGACGCGGATGATGGCGACGCCGCCCGCGAGCTTGGCCAGACGCTCCTGGAGCTTTTCACGGTCGTAGTCCGAGGTGGTCTCCTCGATCTGCGCCTTGATCTGGGCGATGCGGGCCTCGATGTCCTTCTTCTCGCCGTAGCCGTCGACGATCGTGGTGTTCTCCTTGTCGAGACGCACTTTTTTCGCGCGACCGAGGAGCGCCAGGGTGACGTTCTCGAGCTTGATGCCGACGTCTTCCGAGATCACCGTGCCGGCGGTCAGGATGGCGATGTCTTCCAGCATGGCCTTGCGGCGGTCGCCGAAGCCCGGAGCCTTCACAGCGGCGATCTTCAGGCCGCCACGCAGCTTGTTGACGACCAGGGTCGCGAGGGCTTCGCCTTCGACGTCTTCAGCGACGATGAGGAGCGGCTTGCCGGTCTGGACGACGGCTTCGAGCACCGGCAGCAGCGGCTGCAGGGTCGACAGCTTCTTCTCGTGGATGAGGATGTAGGGGTCTTCCAGTTCCGCGACCATCTTTTCGGCATTGGTCACGAAATAGGGGGAGAGATAGCCGCGGTCGAACTGCATGCCTTCGACGATGTCGGTCTCGGTCTCGAGGCTCTTGGCCTCTTCCACCGTGATCACGCCCTCGTTGCCGACCTTCTGCATCGCCTTGGCGATTTCCTGGCCGATGAAGGTGTCGCCGTTGGCCGAAATGGTGCCGACCTGGGCGATTTCGTCGTTGGAGGTGACCTTCTTGGAGTTCTTCTTGAGGTCGGCGACAATCGCCTCGACAGCAAGATCAACGCCGCGCTTCAGATCCATCGGGTTGAGGCCGGCGGCCACAGCCTTGGCGCCTTCCTTGACGATGGCGGCGGCGAGAACGGTCGCGGTGGTGGTGCCGTCGCCGGCGATGTCGTTCTGCTTGGAAGCGACTTCGCGGACCATCTGGGCGCCGAGGTTTTCGAACTTGTCGGACAGTTCGATTTCCTTGGCGACGGTCACGCCGTCCTTGGTGATGCGCGGGGCGCCGAAGGATTTTTCGATGACGACGTTACGGCCCTTGGGGCCGAGGGTGACCTTCACCGCATTGGCGAGGACTTCCACGCCGCGCAGCAGGCGGTCGCGGGCGTCGGTGGAAAAGCGGACGTCTTTAGCAGCCATGTTTAGCTCCGATAAAAATGAGGGGACGGATCAGCCGGCCAGACATCGCAAGGGATGTTCGCCGGGCTGAAATCACCGGTGATTTCAGGCGATCACGCCGAGGATGTCGGATTCTTTCATGATCAGGAGGTCCTGACCGTCGACCTTGACTTCGGTGCCGGACCACTTACCGAACAGCACGCGGTCGCCGGCCTTGACGTCGAGGGGGGCGAGCTTGCCGGACTCGTCACGCGCGCCGGGGCCGACGGCGACCACTTCGCCTTCCTGCGGCTTTTCCTTGGCGGTGTCCGGGATGATGATGCCACCCTTGGTCTTCTCTTCGCCTTCAAGGCGCTTGACGACGACACGGTCGTGGAGGGGACGGAAGGCCATGTTTATGTCCTTATCTTTGGTTGCAATCCGCCGGCTCGCAGCCGGGGTGAATGGGAGGGCTTGTTAGCACTCAAGTCAAACGAGTGCTAACAAGCTGCTGTCTAGATAGGGACGGGCCTGCGACGAGTCAAGGCTGAGGCGCGGCGCTTTTTTTGACAGGCTGCAGCTTTTCTCGCATGAGTTAATCAAAGCGAGGGAGTAAATCGTGGCCGCCGAGCCGATAGAGGACAAACAGGGCATTTTCGCGGCCCATCAGATCGCAGCGCTGGCGCAGAACGGCGCGATCCGCGCCAAACCGTTCGCCACGGACCAGATCCAGCCGGCGAGCCTCGACCTGCGCCTGGGACGCCGCGCGTTCCGCATGCGCGCCTCGTTCCTGCCGGGAGGGCGCAGCCTAGACGAGGCCATCAAGCGCCACGCCCTGCACGAGATCGATTTGAGCGCCGGCGCCGTGCTCGAAACCAATTGCGTCTATCTGGCGGAACTGTCGGAGGGCCTGGCGCTGCCGAAAGACATTTCCGCCGCCGCCAACCCGAAAAGTTCGACCGGCCGCATCGACGTTTTCACGCGCGTGATCGCCGACCGCGCCCGCGCCTTCGACACCATCGAAGCCGGCTATCACGGGCCGCTGTTCGCCGAGATTTCGCCGCGCACCTTTCCGATCCTGGCGCGCGAGGGCTCGCGTCTATCGCAGATCCGCTTTCGCCGCGGCCATACAAAATTGGACGGCGCCGGCCACGCCGCACTGCACGCCCGGGAAAAACTGGTGTCCAACGCCAATCCGGTCTTTGACGGCGGCATTCCCGTCTCCATCGACCTCTCCGGGTTCGAGGACGGTCTCATCGGCTATCGCGCCAAGCGTCACACCGGCCTGATCGACGTCGACAAACCCGCCTCTTGCGACGCCGCCGATTTCTGGGAGCCGATTTTTTCCCGCGGCGGCGGCGAACTGGTCCTGGACCCCGGCGAATTCTACATCCTCGCCTCCAAAGAGGCGGTGCGCGTGCCCCCGGATTATGCGGCGGAAATGACGCCCTTCGACCCGCTGGTGGGCGAGTTCCGCGTCCATTACGCCGGCTTTTTCGACCCCGGTTTTGGCGCGGAGGAAGCCGGCGGCGCCGGCGCCCGCGCGGTGCTGGAAGTGCGCTCGCACGACGTGCCCTTCATCCTGGAGGACGGGCAGGCGGTGGGCTGGCTGGTCTATGAAAAAATGGCGGAGAGGCCGCACGACCTCTATGGCGCCGGCCTTGGCTCGAATTATCAGGCGCAGGGCCTGAAACTTTCAAAACATTTTCGCGCGCCCCGTTGAAGGCGGCAGCGCGGCGGGTTAAGAGTTTCAGGAGCGCGGGCGTAGTTCAGTGGTAGAACGACAGCTTCCCAAGCTGTATGTCGTGGGTTCGATTCCCATCGCCCGCTCCAATTCGCGACAAAATGCGCAGGACCGCTGCGAAAAAACGCTGAACGGCTCCGCTCGCACGCCCCGTCTGACTGTCGCCTGATGGAATCAGCGCGTCGACGACGCCGGAGCCCGCCTCCACCAATTGCCGCGCGGTCACCCAGACATCACGGTTTTCGATTTTCGTCCGCATGTCGCGGAGCCAGAGGGTGTTCACCCGCGGCTGGGCAAAATCGGTCTCGTAAAAATTGTTGGTGACGACCGTCGCAATCCATTTGCTGGCGACCGCCGCGTCGGCGTTCTTCATGCTCTCGCGCCCTTTGGGAAGGTTGAGCTGCGCCTCATGGAACATGAAATGCGCGCCCGGATCGGCCGTGCGTCTGGCGCCCATCAGAAAAATCGGCACGCACATCGAGGCGCAGGCGGCGCCTTTCTCAACCCTTGTGTCTATGGCGCGTCCCCGGGCGGCCTCGCGGATCGCCGCCATCACCTCGCGCCCATGTGCGATGGAGCCGCCCGGAGAGTTCAAGGAAATCACCAGGCGGCGCGGATCGGATCGGACGCTTTTGATCGCCGTGGCGATGGTGTCGCGCATCGGCGAAGCGATCGGGCCGCTCCAGGAGAGCACGATGCGCTCTGCATCCGCGCTCACGGTCAATTGCTGGGCGTCGGGCCGAACCGACGCGGAAGGCGCCAGCACAGCCTTGGCGATGACAAAGGCCCCGCACATCATGCCCAAAGACTTCACAACCGACATGGCCGCCGCCTCCTCAAAGGACCGTGTCAGGCGGCGGCGCGAGGAGGCGGCGCCGCGTTCATCCGCGCCTGCAGCTCTTCAAGACCCGCGATCAACGCGCGATCGGCCGCGCCGCCTTTATATTGCCCCTTCAAGAGCGCATTCAGACCAACGAAGAAGGTCGCGAGCAAGCCGAACACCATGGCCACGAAGGTCAGCGTCCGGTTGAAGAGCTGCGTCTCAGCCGCATAGGCGATGCTCACCTGCGAAGGATTGGCCGCCGAGCGCACGGGAACCATCGCTTCGCCGCCGCCGCCGGCAAAAGCCATCATGAAGCTGACGTCGATCGGCGCCGCATTGGGTTCGGCCAGCGACTTCAGCATGGCGTTGCAGGTCGTGAGGATGAACTGGTGACGCGTGCATTTGCCGTCCGTCGCCGTCAAATCATAGGCGGGCCGCCACGTGTGCGCCAGCCGGTAATCGCGCAGGATGTCGCCGCCATAGGGGAGAACCAACCACCACAGCAAACCCGCCGCCGCAACCATCATCATGGCGAAGCTGACAGAACTGATATTCGACCAGAAGGGCAATTTGCCGGTCGACACAACCTCGGCCGCCGTCGCAAGATCCACCGGATTTTCAACCGGCCGGCTATAGGCCGCCGTGGTGTTGGCAGGTTTGCGCTTGCCAAATTCAACCATGACATACTCCAAAACAAAACCAATAATTACGCAACGTAAAAACGCGCAGCCGAAGAATTCGTAAACAGACGCTATCCACTCATCCTTTGGTGAATTGGCAGTAAAGCGGATTTCCTCAATGTCATCGATCCCTGTTCAAGTGGCTTGGGTCGCGAACGTGGGACGGCGCATTGGCTCATTGTCGCGAGGCGCCGCGCGCAAAGTCGGTTGAAATCCGCGCAAGCGCTGCTATCTCCTTGTCATTCTCAAGCCATCGCGGGGGCCCGATGCCGATCTACGGCTATGAATGCAAGAAGTGCGGTTCGACGTTCCAGACTCTGGTGCGTTCAGGCGAAACGCCGGAATGCCCGTCCTGCGGCGCGGTCGAGCTTGAACAGCAATTGTCGCTGATCGCCTCGCCGGCCAAGGGCGGCGAAGACTCGCCGCCGATGTGCTCGCCCGGTCCCGGCGGCGGCTGCGCCGGCTGTCCCGCCATGATGGGGTGAGCATGGGCCGGGCGCTCGCCATCCTGCTTGGTGGAGCGCTCAACGGCGCGCTGGTGGTTTACGCGAGAGGTTTTGCGGCCTTCGCAATGATCCCCGCGCTTTCCGGCCTCGCGCTTGCCTATGTCGCGCTGACCGTCGCGGCCCTCTTCGTCGGCGGCAATCTGAGCTCCGGCGAACGCGAGGACCGCAAAAACCGCTGGGTGCTGCCGGTCTTCGCCGTGCTTGGCCTCGCCATCGCGGTCATTCCAGCCTTCGACGATGCGCACGACATCTCCACCTTCGGCGGCGATGGACTGCGCCGGTTCGGCGTCACGCTTTTCGCGCTGGGCGGCGTCCTGCGGCTATGGCCGGTCGCGGTCCTCGGACATCGGTTCAGCGGCCTCGTCGCCATCCAACCAAACCACCGGCTGCAAACGAGCGGCGTTTACAGTCTGATCCGCCACCCCTCCTACCTCGGCCTGCTCGTCAGCTCGCTCGGCTGGGCGCTGGCCTTTCGCTCCAGCATCGGCGTCGTGCTGGTCGGACTGCTGCTCATTCCCTTGCTTGCACGCATCAAGGCCGAGGAGAACCTGCTCGCTTCGGAATTTGGCGCCGAATATGACGCGTTTCGCGCGCGGACATGGCGGATGATCCCCGGCCTCTGGTGAAACAAGATTCACTCCAACTCAGGATAGTCTCATGAAAACCCTGTTGGTCACCGGCGCGACGTCCGGTTTCGGCGAGGCCATTGCGCGGCGATCCATCCGCGATGGGCATCGCGTCATCGGCACGGGACGCCGCGTCGAGCGCCTCGAAAAACTGGCGGTCGAGTTGGGACCGAAATTTTTGGCGCGCCGCCTCGACATGATGGACACGGCCGCCATCGCCGAATTTCCGGACGCGCTCCCGGCAGACTGGCGCCAGATCGACGTTCTCGTGAACAATGCCGGCCTCGCGCTCGGACTGGCCCCAGGCTGGGAGGCCGACTTGAAACAATGGGACCAGATGATCGCCACCAACATCACGGGCCTCGCGCATATGACCCGCGCGATCCTGCCGCAGATGGTGGCGCGCAATGACGGGCTGATCGTCAATATGGGGTCTGTGGCCGCCAATTACGCTTATGCCGGCGGCCACGCCTATGGCGGCACCAAGGCCTTCGTGCGCCAGTTCACCCAGCACCTGCGCACCGACCTCGTCGGCTATAATGTCCGCGTCACCGACCTGGAACCGGGCATGGTCGACGGTTCCGAATTCTCTGTTGTGCGTTTCGGCGGCGACAAGGAGAAGGCCGCCGCGGTCTATGAGGGCACGCAATCGCTGACGCCGGACGATATCGCCGAGGTCGTGGCTTGGCTGGTCGCCCTGCCCCCGCACGTCAACATCAATCACATGGAGCTGATGCCGACCTGCCAGGCCGGCGGCGGCTTTGCCGTGAAGCGCAGATAAAAGCAGATAAAAAAGGGGCCGCTCGCGAACGCAGAGCGGCCCTTTTCAAAGCAGTGAAACCTCAGAGCCCGGCGCTGATCCATTTGGCGAGTTCGCCCTTGGGCGCGGCGCCGACCTTCTGCGAGGCGACCTTGCCGCCCTTGAACAGCATCAGGGTGGGAATCGAGCGGATGCCGAGCTTGCCGGCAATGCCAGGGTTTTCGTCGACATTGACCTTGGCGATCTTGACCTTGCCGGCATATTCCTTGGCGAGGTCTTCGAGCGACGGCCCGATCATCTTGCAGGGGCCGCACCATTCCGCCCAGAAATCCACCACCACCGGCTCTGCAGCTTGCAAAACGTCGGATTCAAAGGTGGCGTCGGTGACTTTGACAGTCGACATGGGAACCTCGCTGGGGGGAGAAGGCGCGAATCTTGAACGCGTCCGGTTGCAAGGAAAGTAGGAGTGGAGGGGGGTGGCGTCAAGGCGCGGCTTGTCCCGGAAGGGTTTCCACGCATTGACGAAATTTCGCTAAAATACCCCTTTGGTCAGGAATTTTCGCGGCTTGGCGTAGCCTCGGCCCCGGGGCGGGCCGCCATCTTTTCCGCCGGTCCCCGCCGGCTGCCAGTTCGGCACCAGCTGATGCTTTCCAGGGCCGATCAGGTCGGCGCGGCCCATGTTACGCAAAGCCTCGCGCAGCATCGGCCAGTTTTCGGGATCGTGATAACGCAAGAACGCCTTGTGCAGCCGACGCTGCCGCAACCCCTTGATCGCCTCCACCCGCTCCGAAATGCCGCGCCGCACCGGTTTGAGCGGATTGAAGCCGGAATGATACATGGCGGTCGAGATCGCCATGGGCGCGGGCAGAAACGTCTGGACCTGATCGGCGCGGTATTTGTTGCGCTTCAGCCAGAGGGCGAGCTGCATCATGTCTTTGTCGCTGGTGCCGGGATGCGCCGCGATGAAATAGGGGATGAGAAAATACTCTTTGCGCGCCTCGCGCGCCGCCCGGTCGAACAGCTCTTTGAAGCGGTCGTAAGCGCCAATGCCCGGCTTCATCATTTTGGAAAGCGGGCCTTTTTCGGTGTGCTCCGGCGCGATTTTCAGATAGCCGCCGACGTGATGGGTGACGAGTTCCTTCACATATTCAGGGCTTTTCACCGCGAGATCGTAGCGCACGCCCGAGGCCACCATCACCTTCTTGACGCCCTTGACCTCGCGCGCCTTGCGATAGAGCTGGATCAGCGCGTCATGGCTGGTGTTGAGGTTCTTGCAGATGTCGGGATAGACGCAGGACAGTCGCCGGCACACACTCTCCGCCTGCTTGTCGCTGCAGGCCACGCGATACATGTTGGCCGTGGGGCCGCCGACATCCGAAATAATGCCGGTAAAGCCTTCGCCCTTGTCCCTGATCTCCTCGATCTCGCGCAGAATCGATTCTTCCGAGCGGCTCTGGATGATGCGCCCCTCATGCTCGGTGATGGAGCAGAACGAGCAGCCGCCGAAACAGCCGCGCATGATGGTCACGGAATGGCGGATCATCTCCCAGGCCGGGATTTTGCGACCCTCATAGGCGGGATGCGGCGCGCGCGCAAAAGGCAGGCCGTAAACCGCGTCCATTTCCGGCGTGGTCAGCGGAATGGGCGGCGGCGTCAGCCAGACTTCCTTGTCGCCGTGCTTTTGAATGAGCGGGCGGGCGTTGCCGGGATTGCTCTCTCGGTGCAGCACCCGCGACGTGCGGGCGTAAGCCTCCTGGTCGGCGCTGACGAATTCAAAGGAGGGCAGGCGCACCACCACTTTTTCGCCCTTGACGTGAATCCCCTCGTCGCCGTCGAGATCATCGGCCGGCGCCTCCGTCCAGCCTTCGGGCGTGGCCGAGCGCAAAAAGCCGAGGCCGCGAATGTCGGAAAAATCCTGATCCAGACCTTTTTTAGCGATGCGATGTGCAACTTCGACCAGTGCGCGCTCGGCATTGCCGAACAGCAGCAAATCCGCCTTGGAATCCATCAGGATAGAGCGGCGCACCTTGTCGGACCAATAATCGTAATGGGCGATGCGGCGCAGCGACGCCTCGATGCCGCCAATGACGATTGGAACTTTGGGAAAAGCCTCGCGGCAGCGCTGGGCGTAGACGACGACCGAGCGATCCGGCCGTTTGCCGCCCTCCCCGCCCGCCGTGTAATGGTCATCGCGGCGGATTTTTTTATCCGACGTGTAGCGGTTGACCATGGAATCCATATTGCCGGCGGTCACGCCCCAGAACAGGTTTGGCTTTCCCAGAATTTTGAAGGCGTCGGCGCTGCTCCAGTCGGGCTGCGAGATCATGCCGACCCGGAACCCCTGGGCCTCCAGCACCCGACCGACAATGGCCATGCCGAAACTGGGATGGTCGATATAGGCATCGCCGGTGACCACGATGATGTCGCAGGAATCCCACCCCAGCGCGTCCATTTCCGCGCGCGACATGGGCAGGAAGGGCGCGACGCCGAAACGATGCGCCCAATATTTGCGATAGGAGAACAGCGGCTTGGCCGCTTCTTGCGCGATGGATGCCATGAGACGGTTTGTCGCGCGTTCGGGTAAGGGCGTCAATCGCGCCGTTCGGGCCTAAGCCAGAGCGCCAATACCCTCGCGATAGGTGGGAAACTTGGGCGTGACCTCAAGAACCTCACGCATCCTCTTGTTCGCCACCCGCTTGTTCTCGCCATAAAAACTCCGCGCCATCGGCGAGAGTTGTGTCGCCTCAAACACCTGTTCCGGCGGCGGAGTCACGCCCAACAATTCGGCGGCGTAAGTCACCACGTCCTGCGGCGGCGCCGGCTCGTCGTCGGTGACATTATAAACCCCGGATGGCGCGGCGCCGGCAAAACAGGCGTTGATCGCCTGCGCGATGTCGGCGACGTGGATGCGATTAAAAACCTGTCCCGGCTTGATCAGCCGTTTTGCGGTTCCGTCGCGCAACTTTTCGATCACGCTGCGGCCCGGCCCGTAAATCCCGGAAAGGCGCAGCACATAAACATTTTTGTGCGCCCGCTCGCCCAGCGCGAGCCAGTCCCGCTCCACCGCCACCCGCCAGCGGGTGCGGTCGTTGGAGGGGCGCAGTTCCGAGGTCTCATCGATCCAGGCGCCCTGGTGGTCGCCATACACGCCAATGGTCGAGAGATAGACGATTGTCTTCAATTTCGGCGCGGCGGCGATGTTGTCGGCGAGACGCCGCAGCACGGGATCGCCAAAAGCGTCGGGGCCGGCGCTCACCAGCAGCGCGTCGGCGTCGCCAAGCGCGTCGATCACGCGCGGGTCGATTTTTTCGGACGCGCCGTCGAACGGCAGCAGGCGAAAACGCCCTTCCGCCAAAATTTCCGGCGCGCGCTTGGTGGCGGTCACCTGCTCAAAAGCTTGAGACGCCTCGGCCGCGTAAAAACCCGCCGTGTAGCCGAGACCAAAAATCAGCAGTTTCACCCCATCCCCCATTCCGCCCGGACGTCGGGGTCCGGTTCGTTATGATTTCGCGCGGCGAGACTCGCAAATTCGTCGCGCGGCAGCAAGCGAGACAAGGCCCAGACCGCCATGCCGCGCACCAGCGGCGACTCGTGCCCCAGCCGCGCCTCGACCAGCGGCGCCAGCGAGGGATCGCCGGAATTGCCGATGGCCAGCAGCACATTTCGAAGAAAGCGCGCATGGCCGATGCGCTTCACCGGATTGCCCGAAAATTTTTGCCGGAACGCCGCCTCGTCCAGCGCCACCAGCTCCCTTAAAGGCGGCGCCACCAGATCGGCGCGCGCCAAAAATTTGGCCTCGCGCGCGGTTTGGGCGAACTTGTTCCAGGGGCAGGCGGCGAGGCAATCGTCGCAGCCATAGATGCGATTCCCGATCTTTTGTCTCAACGCGCGCGGAATCTGCGCCTTGGTCTCGATGGTGAGATAGGACACGCATAGCCGCGCGTCGATCTTGCCGCCGTCGAGCGCCCCGGTCGGGCAAGCGTCGACGCAGGCGCGGCAGGAGCCGCAATGATCCGCCTCCGGTGGGTCCGGCGGCAGGTCGAGGGTGGTAAAAATGCTGCCGAGAAACAGCCAGGAGCCGAATTCGCGCGACACCAGATTGGTGTGACGCCCCTGCCAGCCGAGTCCCGCAGCGGCGGCCAAGGGTTTTTCCATCACCGGCGCGGTGTCGACAAAAACCTTGACGTCGCCAAAAACCCCCAAAATTTTCGCCCGCGCCAGCAGCGCGCCGGCCAAAAGCTTGAGCTTGCCCTTGACCACGTCGTGGTAATCGCGATTGCGGGCATAGACGGAGATGTTGCCGGCCTCAGCCGGAACGGCGACGACATCGGGCCCATAGCTCATGCCGAGCATGACGATGCTGCGGACTTCGGGCCAGAGTTTTTGCGGATCGGCGCGCCAGTCCCGACGCTCGGCCAGCCAGTCCATGTCGCCATGCCGACCCTCGGCGACAAAAGCATCCAAAACCGCGGGAGCGAAAGAAAGGACATCGGGCCGCGTCACCCGGCAGGCGTCAAAGCCGAGCTTTTGGGCCTCCCGGCGCAAGAAATCTAAAAATCCACTTCCGCATAGATCGGGTTGACGGCCACCCCCGGCGCCCGGTCCGCCAGCAGCGGGCGAAAACTCGGTCGGCTCTTCAGGCGCTGATACCATAGTTTTGCGGGCTCTTCCTCGTCCCAGGGCACGTCGCCGAGATAGTCGACGCTCGACAGATGGGCGGCCGCGGCGAGGTCGGCATAGGTCATGCGGTCGCCGCCAAGCCAGTTCCGATTCTGCGCCAGCCAGGAAATGTAGCGCAGGTGATGGCGCACATTGACCCGCGCCGCGCGCACCACGTCCATGTCGGGTCCGCCGCTGCCGATCTCGGTGGCCATGAAACGCTTATAAACCTTTTCGGTCACCAACCAGTTGGAGACTTCGCCGTAAAACTTGTCGTTGAACCAGTTGACGAGGCGGCGGGTTTCCACGCGCTCGCGCGTCGTGGCCGGTAGCAGCCGGTGCATCCCCAGCGCATCGCCGAAAATCTCATCCAGCCATTCCGCGATGACGCCGGCGCCAGGCACGACATCCCCCTCGTCCGTCACCAGCACGGGCGTTTGTCCGGCGGGGTCGAGCATCAAGAACTCGCGCCGACGCTCGTGAACCCGTTCCTCGATCAGTTCAGCCTCCAGGCCATATTCGCCGAGCGCAAGGCGAATGAAGCGCGAAAGCGGACAGAGCGGATGATGATAGAGCTGAACCATGCCGGTGTTGTAGGACGTTTCTCGACGCGCCGCATCCATGGAGGCCCCGGCGCGGGTGAACAATCGTTCAAGTTTGACGGAAAGCCTTAAGGCTTCGTTAAGTCCGATTCCGTCCTGGCATAGGATGTGTCAAATCGGCAAGACCGTTTTCTCCGGCCAAAGGCAGAGATCGGCGATGGGACAGACGGGGCAATCGGGCTTGCGCGCCTTGCAGATGTAGCGGCCGTGCAGAATCAGCCAGTGATGGGCGTGCTGCAAAAATTCATCCGGCACGATCGCCAGCAAGCCTTTTTCCACCTCTTCCGGCGTCTTGCCCTTGGCGAGGGGGATGCGGTTGGACACCCGGAACAAATGGGTGTCCACGGCGATGGTTTTTTCGCCGAAGGCAATGTTCAGCACGACATTGGCGGTTTTCCGCCCCACCCCGGGCAGGCTTTGCAGCTCCTCCAGGGTTTTCGGAACCTGACTGTCGAAGCGCGCGATCAACTGGCGCGACAGTTCGACCACGTTCTTCGCCTTGGCGCGGAACAGGCCGATGGTCTTGATTTTTTCCCTCAAAACCTCTTCGCCGAGCTCGACCATTTTCTCGGGCGTGTCGGCGACGGCGAACAAGCCCTTGGTTGCGCGATTGACCCCGGCGTCGGTCGCCTGCGCCGACAAGACCACGGCCACCAGCAGCGTAAACGGATTTGAATAATCCAGTTCGCCACGAGGGTGCGGATTGCGCGCCGCGAGCCGCGAAAAAATTTCGCGAATGCGGGCGTCCCCAGCGGATTTTTTTTCGCGAGGTTTAGCGGCTCTGACCATGAGCCGAATTAGGCGATCATGCCCGGGGGAACAAGCCACAGTTTTGCACAACATATCGGCGCCCTGGCGGGGAGACTTTGACTGAAAGCAATGTTGATCAAATCACGGCTTGATATTGGTGATGTCGTTTTGACCTTCGAAAGGGCGCCAGAGATTTCCATGCGTATGGAAGAGCGGGCGGAGGCCGCCCAGTGTTCGTTTCTCGCGGCCTGCCGGCCGGAAACGGCGGAGTACCTGCTGCAGGGCGCCTTCCTGCAGCGGTTCCCCGCCCACACGCAACTCACTCGTGAAGGCGAGCGGGCGGATTTCCTTTATGTTGTGCTGGGCGGCGCGGTGGAGCTTTATGCGAGCTGGCGCGACCGCGAAACCACGGTCGTGGTGCTCGGCCCCAATGACGGCGTGATCGACGCTTCCGTGGTCCTCGATCAACCCTATCCGCAATCCGCGCGGACGCTCGAGGCGTCGCGCATCCTGATGGTGCCCTCGAAATCGGTGCGCCACGCTCTGGAAGAGGACGGGGGCTTCGCCGCCGCCTTCACGCGCGAGATCGCGCGCAGCTACAGCCAGATGGCCCAGGAGCTGAAGAACCAGAAACTGCGCACCAGCCTGGAGCGGCTCGCCAATTGGCTGGTTCAGCGCGACCGCGAGACCGGCGGCGCCGGCCGGCTGGTCATTCCGTTCGAGAAGAAGATTCTGGCCGCGCGCTTGGGCATGGCGCCGGAAGTGCTGTCGCGCTCCTTCGCGGCGCTCGCCAAATTCGGCGTGCGCGTCGACGGCGCCCAGGTGACCATCCGCGATCTGCCCGCGCTCGAAGATCTGGCCGGCGCGGAAAAGCGCCTGGAGGCCGCGAGCTAGGTTTCGGTCGGACCCGCCAGCATAGCGCGCAATTCCTGTGGGTCATGCGCGTCTTCGGGGAGAATTTGTTCTACATCCGCAGACGACCGGGGCACGATGATGGCTTCGGCCGGTTCGGGCGGCGGGTCTGGGGGCTCAGCGCCCGATTCGTCGCCGGCGGGCGAGCGGTGACGCCGTCGCGCGGCCTCCTCGCCGACCACCAAGCCGGCGAAGTCGTGGGACGTTTCCCCAGGCGCCTGTTCCGACCGTGAGACGGCGGATACGCGGGCGGAAGCATCAATCCGACTCAGCATGTCCATGGCGCGGCCCCCAAGGCTGGCCATGGCAGATTGCGCCGTAAAGCTTGTCCCGGCCTTGCGTCGCCGGTGGACGCGCCTAGCGGTAATAAGTGGTCGGATAGTTCTGCGACGGGTAATAGGTCGGCGACTGCCAGACCGGTTGCTGGACCGGCGGCGGGCTGGGAACCACCACGGGCGGCTGCGGAGGGCTCGGAGGCGAATAGGCGGGCGGGGAATAGACCGGCGGAGAATAGGTGGGCGGGGAATAGGCTTGGGCGAGGACAGCTGCGGAGGGATTTCGCGCGAAAACGGTTCCCGAGAATTGCGCGTCGGCCGCGCCCCACAAATAAGCCATCAACCAACCGGATGACAGAAGAAGACCCAAGCGAAGCAACATGACGCGCTCCTTTGACCCGTACAGCGAACCGCGTCCGCCGAACTTGATCTATCACTTTGTTCTAAAGCGTTTTCTTCACGCGAGCCGGTTTCTGCTTGGCGTGAAAACGCTTCCGAGGACTCGATTTTCCTTGCATCCGACCGTAACAGTTGGAGCTGGAGCGAGGCCTGCAATGGAGAGACCGATGCGCCGCATGCTTGCCAGTTGTTTCGCTTTTTTGATTGCAACGAGCGTCGCCGACGCCTCTCCGATCATGTGCGCCACGATCGCCCGAAAAGTCTCGGAGAAATTGCGCCTGCTGTCCGCGAAAGCGCCCCAGCCGGACGGCCCCGGCCTGTCGATTCGCGCCGCCTTCGCCGGCTCCCCCGCAAAAATGGATTCTGGAACGCCCGCAACCGCCGAAATGCTCGCCGAATTTCCGCTCAGCGACGCCGACCGCAAGCAATTGAGCAATTCCACGGTGCGAATCGCCCGCGCCGGCGGCGACGGCGGCCTTGTCCTGATCGATGACGTGTCCGGAACGGCCCAGTGCCACACCCCCCATCTGTTCAGCCTGGCCTCCGGCCAGAAGCACGCGCTCGAGGTTTCCGCGCCCAACGATCCCTTCGACCGTTGCGGCCATGCCGTAATGGCGCTGACCGAATTCGAGGGCAGCGCCTATTTCGTCGAGATGGACGACGGCGCCGACGAGACCGAGAATTTCAGGATCACCGGGCAAAATAACGACATGCTCGGCATGACCTGCTCGATCACGATACGCTACAAGATGGATTACGCCCCCGCCGAATCCTTCTGCGCCAAGCCGAACTTGTGCGCCCTCGGCCCCAAGGCCGCGGTTTGGGCGCGCGCCTGGCGCACCGGCGGCGCCGAATTGCGCGACCCCGCCTTCAGTCCCGCGCCGATTCCGAAATTCGCCAACGGCGACCGCGCCCTTCCGCTGTTCGGCGGCGTTTCGAAACTCGCGCCGCAGCCCTTCACCTACGAGGCTCAGGAGAATTTCTTCGCCATTTCAGGGGAGCCCGACGCAGACCTGCTTCGCATCGGCGCCGCCAAGCCCGGACCTGCGAATATGGCGGATTGGCAGACGTTTACGCTGGCCGGCCTCTACAAGGCGGATAACCCGGTCGCGAGCTTCGTCATTCGTCGTCACAGAGCCGGTTTCGAGTCCGTCACGATCAACAGGTGAGCTTCGCGGCGATCACTTTTTCGTGCGAGCGGAACCCGCTGGCGCCGTTCCCCCTTGGTTTTGCGCGCGAGACTGTGCGCAAAACCGGAGGTGTCCATGCCCACCATCATGCGAGGCCAGCCGCCGCGCTGGCTTTACGCGGATCGCATCAACCACGTCGAACTCGCCGACGTCCAACCCTGGTTCGAAAAAGGGTTTAGGGATTTGCTGGCGGCGCCGGTCGCCAGCATTGGCTACGGCCTGCTGTTCGCCGTCGCCGGATTGGCGATCGCCAGCATTCTTTGGGACACCGCCGCGCTCTACCTGCTCGCGCCCTTGTCCTGCGGCTTCCTGCTGCTCGGCCCGGCCCTCACGGTCGGCTTCCAGGCGATCAGCCGCGATCTCGAACAGAGAAAAAAACCCTCGCTGTTCCGGGCGCTGGACGCCTGGAGAACGGATGCGCCGGCCGTGCTCGGGCTCGCCGCCTTGCTGCTTGCGGTGTTCCTCGTGTGGATGCGGATGGCGATGCTGCTCTTCGCGCTGGTGTTCCCGCCGACCGGCCCCGACCTGGACAGCCTGCTGAGCACGACGTTCAACACCAGCGGCGGGACGCAATTCCTGATTCTCTTCATCCTGCTGGGCGCATTTTTTGCCGGAATCGTCTTCATGGGCGGCGCCTTCGCCCTGCAGCTCATGCTCGACAAACAGGTCGGCCTCGGCGAAGCCGTTCTGACAAGCGTGGCCGCGGTGACCGCCAATCCTGGGCCCATGGCGCTCTGGGCGGCCCTGCTCGCCGGGCTGACTTTCGCAGGCATGGCGCTCTTTTACGTCGGCCTCGCCGTGACCCTGCCGCTCGCCGGCCACGCCGCCTGGCACGCCTATCGCGCCGTGATCAAGCGATAGGTTTTGCGTCATTTGCTGGCATAATCCGACGCCTGCCCACGGAATCGCCGGAGCCGCCATGTGTGGACGTTTCGCCATCACCTCACCGCCCGAGGCGGTGAGGGCCTATTTTCGTTACGTCGAACAGCCCAACTTCCCACCGCGCTACAATATCGCGCCGACTCAACCCATCCCGCTGGTGATCGCGCGCGGCGAACATCGCCATTTCATGCTGGCGCGCTGGGGCTTTTTGCCCGGCTTCGTCAAGGACGTAAAAAAATTCCCATTGCTGATCAACGCCCGCGCTGAAACTCTGACCGAGAAACCCAGCTTTCGCGCGGCGCTGCGGCGTCGGCGCTGCCTGATCCCGGCCGACGCCTGGTATGAATGGCGCGCCAACCTGTCCGGCCCCAAAACGCCGTTTCTGCTGCGTCGCGCCGGCGGCGGCCTGATGGCCTTCGCCGGACTCTGGGAAACATATTTAGACCCGTCCGGCGGCGAGATCGACACCGCCTGCATCATCACCACCTGCGCCAATGGCGCGACCTCGGCGCTGCACGAGCGCATGCCGGCCATCCTCGAGCCGGAGGATTTCGACGCATGGCTCAACCCCGACGAAACCATTGCGCCGCCTTTGCCGCTGCTGCGGCCGGCGGCGGACGAGACCATCGCCTTCCACGCCATTTCCCCCCGGATCAACCACGCCAGCGCCGAGGGCGCGGAGCTGCAAGCCGCTGTTTGACGCGGGAAATGCGGACTTCCCCTGTCGGAACCCATCGCTGTGGCCAGCCGTTACAGGGGTCCCGCCCCCGGGCGGAACTCAGGGAAGGATCGACCATGGCGTCACCCCAGCAACAACCTATGGAACAGACGGCGATTTCAGGCTTCCGCACCTTCTTCGGCGGCGTCTCGAGCGTCAGCCGCAAGGCGCAGGCCATCGCCGGCGAATTCGCCAAATTGTCCGAGGAACAGCTCGGCGCCGGGGCGAAGGCGGCGGAGCGCCTGCGCAATGCGCAATCGCTTCAGGAGGTCACAAGCATTCAGTCCGAATTGCTGAAGGAATCCTACGAGGCCACCACCAACCATTACCGCAAGATTGCCGAGCTCGCGATCTCGACCCCGCAGGAGCTCGCGGAATCGGCGCGGGAATTCGCCTCGACCATGGCTCAAGCCGGACAGGAGACCGCCGAGCGCGCCTCTGACATCACACGCCGGATGGGCGAACAGGCCGCCCATGCGACGGAAAAGACCGGCGAGGCCGCGCAGCAAGCGATGCGCGGCGGCGGTCGCGGCTAATTCGCCTTCGCGCCAAGGGCCGCCGGACAATCCGGCGGCCTTTCAATCAAAGACGAAAAAAACCTTCGCCCACGATCACACTCGCGCCGGCAATGGCGACGTGGGTCAGTGCGCTTTTGTCGACGCGCATCGACAGGGTAATAAGGCTGGGACGGCCCATGGCGACGCCCTGCTCGATGTGGAGCATGTGTTCGCCGTCCTCCGGATTTTCGAATTTCGCGGCGACGGCGGCGAAAGCCGCGGCGGCCGAGCCGGTCGCGGGGTCCTCCGCCACGCCCAGGCCCGGGACGAAGACGCGGGCCTGCACGTGATGCGCTCCGTCCTGAGTCTCCCGCGTGTACAGGCAGACGGCGGGGCGCTCCATCGGCAGCGTGGCCCCGAGCGCGGAAAAATCAGGCTTCGCCCGGTTCAGGACGACGCGGCTTGCAACGGGAATGAAAGCGAAGGGCAGGCCCGCGCTGGCGATCACGGGCTTGTGGGCGTCGAAGCCGATGTCATCCTCGGTGAACCCCAGCGCAGCGGCGATGCGGGAGACGTCGAGGGTCTCCGCAAATATTTCGGGCAGATGCGGGACAACAAATTCCGCCCGTAATGCGCCCCTGACCCGCGCGACCTCGCAGACGACCGGCCCCACATCCTCTTCCAACACCAGCCGGATCGGCGCCTGCCCCAGCATGTCGCGCGCCCGCTCGAAGGCGATCAAAGCGGCGGCGCCGATGGTGGGATGCCCGGCAAACGGCAGTTCGACGGCGGGCGTAAAAATGCGCAGGCGCGCGGTGTTGATGGGGTCGCGCGCCCTGAGAACAAAGACGGTTTCGGAAAGATTGAATTCGCGGGCGATCGCGTGCATCCGCGCGCCGTCGAGCTCGTCGGCGTCGAGCACGACCGCCAGCGGGTTGCCCGCCAGCGGTCGCTCGGTGAAGACGTCAAGCCGGCGGTACGGAAGCTTCACGGGCTTTGGCGTCCTGCGCCGCAAAAGTGTTGTAGGCGCGCACCGAGGCCGGGATCATGCTCATGTAGAGCAGGCTGAGCACGATCAGCATCTGCATCGGAAAGAAGGCCAGCAGCACCAGCGCGGCGGCCGCCACGAACAGCACGAAGATGAATTCCTCGCGCGGCACCCGTCCCAGGCTTTTGCCGGAATAGTGCGGGATGCGGCTCGCCATCAGCAGCGCCACGCCCAGAACATAAACCGCCTCCAGCACGATCAGGCCAGTGGAGACCGTCAGGTTGAAGACCAGATGCAGGTAGAGCGGCAGCAGCACGACAATGGCGCCCGCCGGCGCCGGCATGCCGGTGAAAAACTTGGCCATCCAGGCGGGACGGTCGGGATCGTCGATCATGACGTTGAACCGCGCCAGACGCAGCGCCGCCGCAATGGCGAAGAACAGCACGGCCACCCAGCCGAGCGTCCCCAGTTCGTGCAGCGACCAGAAATACAGCACCAGCCCCGGCGCCACGCCGAAATCGATGAAATCGGCGAGCGAGTCCAGCTCCGCGCCGAACCGGCTGGACCCTTTGAGCGCACGCGCGATGCGGCCGTCGATGCCGTCGAGCACGGCGGCGACGACGATGGCGAGCACCGCGGTTTCAAAATGCTTGTCGGCGGCAAGTTTGATCGCGGTCAGGCCGGCGCACAGGGCGAGCAGCGTGACCACATTCGGCACGACGAAACGCAGGGGCAGCCCGCGCAGGCCGCGCAACTGGATTCGGGCGCGCGCGGGTGGGGTTTGTTCGTCCATTTCACCCGACCTTATAGGGGCGTTCCTCGGCGCTCGGGCTGTAATCAGCCAGAACCGTCTCGCCCGCGATGCATTTGGAGCCGAGGCCAACCGACAGGCGCGCGCCCGGCGGCATGTAGACGTCGACGCGCGAGCCGAAGCGGATCAGGCCAAACCGTTCGCCGACGCCCAAGCTCTGGCCCTCATGGACAAAGCTGAGGATGCGGCGGGCGATCAGGCCGGCGATCTGCACCACGCCGAACGTGCCCTGCGGCGCGTCGATCAGCATGCCGTTGCGCTCGTTGTCCTCGCTGGCCTTGTCCAGGTCGGCGTTGAGGAAGGCGCCGGGCTTGTAAGCGATGCGCGTGATGCGGCCGGTGACGGGCGCGCGGTTCACATGGCAGTCGAACACGCTCATGAACACGCTGACGCGCTGCATCGGCTCCGGGCCGAGCCCGAGTTCCGGCGGCGGGGCGAATTGACCGATCGAGCAGACATAGCCATCGGCCGGCGACACCACCAGGCCGTCGCGCACCGGCGTGACGCGCGCGGGATCGCGGAAGAAATAAGCGCACCACACCGTGGCGATTCCGCCGATCCAGCCGAGCGGCGACCAGATGTAGTGAAGCACGACAGCCGCAATGCCGAACAGGATGATGAAATTGCGGCCTTCCGGATGGATGGGCGCAACCTGCTTGCGGATCGACTCGATCATGGACATGGAGGAATCCTCATAAGAAAGTCCGGCGCTGTTTTGGCGCCAAATCGCGGCAAAGTCACGTGGGGGGCTCAGTAATGCGGCGGCGGCCGGTCGGGCGCGACGCGTTCGCTCACCGTTTGCAGTTCGTCGCGCAGGCGCAGCACCTCGCGGGTCAACCCGTCGATGCGCGCCCATTGCGCGGCGACGAGATCGCTCAGTTCCTGGATAGCGCGCTCCTGATGCGCATAGAGAGATTCGAGAGCTTCGACTCGCGCCTCGTCCGGCGGCATTTGCTTTCCTTCACTTGCGGCCGAACAGTTTTTCGATGTCCGCGAGTTTGAGTTCGACATAGGTGGGGCGGCCGTGATTGCACTGCCCGGCGCCGGGCGTGCGCTCCATTTCGCGCAACAGGGCGTTCATTTCCTCCGACGTGAGCCGACGACCGGCGCGCACCGAATGGTGGCATGCCATGGTCGCCAGCACATGGTCGAGCTTTTTTTCCAAGGGCGCGGCGGCGCCCTCTTCGGCGAGCGAACAGGCGAGGTCGCGAATCAGGGCGTCCAGCGCGCCGATCTTCAGCTCCGCCGGCGTTTCGTGCACGGCCACGGCGCCGGGACCGAAGGGCTCGATCGCCAGGCCCAAAGAGGCGAGCAGAGGCTCGGCTTCGACCAGCCGCGCGGCGTCGCCGGGATCGAGATCGACGATGAAGGGAGAAAGCAGCGCCTGACGCGCCACGCCGGCTTCCGCGCGCTGCTTCTTGAGTTTTTCATAGACGAGGCGTTCATGGGCGGCGTGCTGATCGACCAGCACCAGCCCGTCCTGGGTTTGGGCGACAATATAGGTTTCATGGATCTGCGCCCGCGCCGCGCCGAGCGGGGCTTCAACCGCCTGTTCGGGCGCGGGCTCCTGATGAGGCCGCGCATCGGCGGCGGGCGCCGATTCCTCGAAGGCGAAGATCGGCGTCTGTTGCATCTGCTGGACCGGAGCGGCTGGCGAGGCGCGCCAGTCCCAATTTTGCGGCGCGGCGCTACGCGTTTGGGCGAACTGGTCGAGCGCGCGCGGCGCCAGCGACGGCGTGGCGCGGTGCAAGGCCGAGGCGAGCGCTTGCTTCAGCGCGCCGATGACAAAACCGCGCACCAGCCCCGAATCGGCGAAACGCACCTCCGCCTTGGCCGGGTGGACGTTGATATCCACCTGCCGGGGTGGACAGTCGAGAAACAAGGCGAGCGTCGGATGACGGTCAGCGCCGAGGAAATCCATATAGGCGGCGCGGATGGCGCCGGCAAAAAGCTTGTCGCGGACGGGGCGGCCGTTGACGAACACATATTGCGCCGCCGCATTGGCGCGGTGCCAGGTCGGCAGACCGGCAAAACCCCAGAGACGCAGGTGCTCCCGGGCGGCGTCGACCTGAAGCGCGTTTTCGCGGAATTCGCGCCCAAGCACCTGGGTGAGCCGCGTCAACAGTCCGTCGAAACCATCCGGGCATGCCTGGTAATCAAAGCCGGCGAGACCGTCGCCGCCGAGCGAAAAACGCACGCCGTGGTTCGCCATCGCCAGCCGCTTGACGACATCCGCCACAGCCTGCGCCTCGGCGCGAGTGCTCTTCAAGAATTTGAGGCGCGCCGGGGTCGCGGCGAAGAGATCGCGCACTTCTACGCGCGCGCCGGGGGGCAAGGCGGCGGGCTTGACCTCACCGACCGAGCCGAACTCGACCTCGATCCGCGCGCCCTGCGGCGCATTTTTTTGGCGCGTCTGAATCTCAAGCCGCGCCACCGAACCGATGGAGGGCAGCGCCTCGCCGCGAAAACCGAGCGTGGCGATATTGGTGAGATCGCCATCGGGAATTTTTGAGGTGGCGTGCCGCTCGACGCACAGCCGCAAATCAGCCTCGTCCATGCCGGCGCCGTCGTCCACGACGCGGATCAGGCTTTGGCCGCCGTTTTCGATGGTGACGTCAATGCGCGAAGCCCCGGCGTCCAGGGCGTTTTCGACGAGCTCCTTCACGGCGGCGGCCGGCCGCTCCACAACTTCGCCGGCGGCGATGCGGTCCGCAAGAATAGGGTCGAGACGGCGGATGGTCATTCAAACTCGCAGGGAAATTCCCGAGCCTTTAATTTCCGAAAAGTCCGAAGCGCGGCGTCTTTTCGCCATGACCGGGCTTGCCATCCACGCGGCGCCGCCATGCGAACTGCCACAAAACTCAACTCGTCGCCCAGCGTGGATGCCCGGGACAAGCCCCGGCATGACGTGCGCATTGGCGATCAGCTTGCGCTCACGCCCTCGGGCCGCCCGACGACCGCAACCAGGAACCGCCCATCCCCCAGCAAACGCTTGGCCACGCGCCGCGTATCCTCCAGCGTCACCGCCTCGATCTCGGCGTTGCGGCGGTCGAGATAATCCGGCCCAAACCCCTCCTGCTGCAATTGCAAGAGATGGCCGGCGATCTTGGTCGAGGTGTCGAAGCGCAGCGCGTAGGAGCCGATGAGATATTTCTTCGCCTTTTCCAGTTCGTCTTCAGTCGGGCCTTCCGCGGCCATGCGCTCGGCTTCCTCCGCGATAACCGACAGCGACTCGGCCGCGCGCTCGTTCTTGGTCGACGTGGCGCCGATCAGACCCGCGGACGCCTTCGGCGTCGACAGCATGGAATAGACGGAATAGGTCAGGCCGCGTTTTTCGCGCACCTCTTGCCACAGCCGCGAGGTGAAGGAGCCGCCGCCCCAGATGTGGTTGAGCACGGTGGCGGCCATATAGTCGGGATCGTGGCGGCTCAGCCCGGGCCGGCCGAAGCGGATGTTCGACTGGGGCACGTCGAGATCGACCAGCACGCGCCGCCCGAGCCCCGAAATCCCGACCTGCGGCACAGGCGTTTTCGTCGCCCGCGCCGGAAGACCCGCGAACAGGGCGTCGAGCTTGACCGAAAGCGTGGCGGGATCGATCGCGCCGACAACAGCAACCTTCAGCACGTCGCGCGCCAAAAGGTTCTTGTGTTGCGCCACAAGGTCGTCGCGCCCCACCGCGTCGACCTCGCCGATTTCGCCGCGCGGCGAACGCGCATAGGGATGATTAGGCCAAGCGGCGCGCCGCCACGCCTGCGCCGCCATGGAATCCGGGTCCTTGGACTCGCGCTTCAACACGGCGTTGATCTGGCCACGCACGCGCTCCAGCGGATCGGCGTCGAAGCGCGGCGCGTTCAGCGCCAGCGTCACCAATTCAAAGGCCTTGTCGAGATTGCGCGTCAACGTCTGCAAATGGCCGCTGAATTCATCGCGGTCCGCCGAAAAATGCAGACGAATGGCATGGTCGTCGAGCGCGCGCTGAAAAGCCTCGGAGTCGAGGTCGCCGGCGCCCTCGTCGAGCATGCCGGCGAGAATGGAGGCCGCGCCGGCCTTGCCCTGGGGGTCCTGCGCCGCGCCGCCTTCGAAGGAAAAATCCATCGCCACCAGCGGAACGGCATAGTCCTCGACGAGCCAGGCCGAAATCCCTGCCGGCGTAACGATTTTCTGGACGCGCGCGGCGCGCGAGATCTTGGCGGGAGCGTTCATTGCGGCGATCCTCAAGCGGCTTGTTCGTCTTTGAGCAGATAGCCGGTCACGGCCCGCTTGCGGTCCAGCCACTTGGTCGCGGCGGCGACATCCTCGCGCGTCACCACCTCGACGCGGCGGCTCCACCCCAAAACATTCTCCACCGTGCCGCCAATGGCCAGCGAAGCGCCGAACCAGCGGGCGAGCGCCATCTGGCTGTCCTGCGCGTAGATGGAATCAGCGATCAGCCGCGTGACCGACCGGTTCAAATCCTCGGCGGAAATCCCGTCGCGGAAGAGTTCGGCGAGGACATCGTCAATGCCCGCTTCAAGCGTCTCCAGCGACACATCATCGGCGGGGACGGCGTAGACATAGAACCGGCTGTCATCGAGCGCGGAGGCGTAATAATAGGCGCCCGCGGACACCGCGAGCTTCCGCTCCAGGACCAGCCGGCGATAGATCAGGCTGGTCGGCCCGCCGCCGAGATAATGCGACAAGACTTCCAGAGCCTCGGCCTCGCCGGGCGCGGCGGTCTGCTGCGACGGCGCGAGATAGATGCGCTCGAAGCTCGGCTGCTCCACTTTTTCATCGGCGAGCTTGACGGTGCGCTCGGCGCGGGGCTCGGGCTCGCGCGGCCGGTCGCGGCGCGGCGGTTCTCCACGCGCGGGGATCTTGCCGTAAGTCTCGCGCGCGAGTTTTTCGACTTCTTCGGGCTCGACATCGCCGGAAACCACGAGAATCGCGTTCTCGGGGGTATAAAAACGGCGGTAATAAGCGAGGGCGTCGTGACGATCCAAAGTCTCGATTTCGTGGCCCCAGCCGATAATCGGCACGCCGTAGGCGTGATGGGTGAACAGCGCGGCATTGAGGGCTTCGTCGAGCTGCGCGCTGGGATCGGCCTCCGTGCGCATGCGACGCTCTTCCATCACCACATCGCGCTCGGGCAACAACACCTCATCCGACAGGGTGAGGTTGGTCATCCGATCCGCTTCATATTCCATCATCACGCCGAGATGCTCGCGGGCGATGCGTTGGAAATAGGCGGTGAAATCGTAGGAGGTGAAGGCGTTCTCCTGGCCGCCGAGTTCGGCGACGAGATGGGAGAATTCGCCGGGGCCGTGCTTGTGCGTACCCTTGAACATCAGATGTTCGAGGAAATGGGCGATGCCGCTCTTGCCCCGGGGATCGTCGGCCGAACCGTTGCGATACCAGACCATATGCGTGACCACGGGCGCGCGATGGTCCGGGATCACCACAACCTCGAGGCCGTTGTCGAGCTTGAAATGATTGACGACCGGCCCGGCATGCGACCCGTCTGCGCTCCCCTGGCCTTCCGCTGGCGCTTCATGGGGGCAAGGAGTCGGGGGCGGGCTGACGATCACGGGAGAAATCCTGGGGTGAGCGAAAAGGGCGTTCCGCCAATATAGGCGGCGAAAGCCGGAGCGACAGCCCCGGCTTGCAAAATTCTTGCCCCGCTCGCGTTCCGCGCGGAAAGCATCAGAACCAGTTGAAAAAACCCTTCTTGCCTTCGTCCTGGTCGGTGAAGCCGGAAACCTTGCCGTCGGCGCCCTGCACCTTGTCGAGATAACCCGACGGCGGCCGGGTCAGCGCCTCAGCGTTGAGCGGGCGCTGCACGCGACGCTCCTCGCCCGGTCGCGGCGCCGGAAGCGCGTCGCGGTTCTGGGGAATGGCGAGTTTGGGACGCTCGGAATAATCAGGCGTGGTCTCGTCGCCGCCGCCCAGCGCGCGGTCGAACCAGCCGGGCGGCGAAGGCGCGGCGGCCGGGGGCGGCGTAACCGCCGCGGCGGGAGGCGGCGCAGCCGCCGGAGTGGAGGCCGGCTTGGCTTCTTTCGGCTTGCGGTCGGGCTTGGCGGGCGGGGGCGCGGTGACATTGACGGGCGGCAGATTGCCGGCAGGTTTTTCCTCCTTGTCGGCAAACCCGAGCGCCCCAGCGGCGCGGTCGAACAGCGACGGCTCCGCGGCAGGCGCCGCCGGCGCCTGGGCCATGAAACTACGCGGATCAGGCTGACGCGCCGGTTCGAGCGCGCTGGAGTCAAACAGTTTGTTGAGCAGAAATTTCTTCGGCATGCCGTTAGGAAGGGTTTCCTCCTCCGGCTCGACGGGCGCCGCCGCCTTGTCACCCTGGCCCCCCGGACCGCCCGATGAACCGACTGGACCGGGCGCCGGCGCGGGGTTGGTCATGCGGTTGATGAGCGACTGCCGCGGCATCTGCTGGCCGAAGGCGGTTTGCGGCTCCGGCTCCACGACGACCGGAGCGGGCGCGGGCTCTGGCGCCGGCTCGACCTTGGCCGCCTCGGCGGGTTTCGCCGGCTTGTGCTTGACGACGGGCTTTTTCTTGACCGCCGGCTTGGGCGCCGCCTCGACGGCGGGCGCGCCCGGGCTGTCAAAAAGCGAGTCTCCCGCCCATGCGGGCGCAGCCAGCAACGCGGCCGCACAAAGCGGCGCGGCCATCAGGGCGAACTTGTTGCTTCTGGCCATTCGGCAAATCCTCAAAACTCTTGCGCCTATACTGCCGCTTCTTGGCGAATTCGCGGCAGGCAAGCTCAAGAGGAAACCGGCGCTTTTGTCGTCAGCGACTCATATATCAGCAGCACGGCGCCGGCAAATATCGCGACATCGGCGAAATTGAACACATAGTTCGCCAGCGGCCCCGCCCAGAACGGCGTGTGGAAATAGAGGAAATCGGCGACAGCGCCATGGGTCAGCCGATCCACCGCATTGCCGAGCGCGCCGCCGATCAGACAGCCGAACGCGGCGATGGAAAGCCCATTCTTCGCGCGCCACAGCAACACACTGAGCGCCAGAGACGCCGCCAGCGCGAGCGCGACCAAAGCATAGCGGCCAAGATCAGAGTCGGAATGCAGCATCGTATAGGCGACGCCGCGGTTCCAGCTCATGGTCAGGGCAAGAAACGGCGTCAGATCGATGCGCGGCGCATCCGGTTTGTCGAGCAGGCCGATCGCCCAGGCCTTCGAGGCCTGATCGGCGGCGAAAACCGCCGCCGCCAGGGCAAAACCGGCCAACCGGCGTTTCACGCGAAAACACCCGCCGCGCGCAGCTCGCGCAAGGCCTGGGCGTCGCGCGGGGTGACATCGGGAAAATCCGGATCAGCGCCGACCAGCGGCGAAATCCGCCAGGATCGCGCGCATTTTTTTCCGACCGCGCGGCGGCTGACCACGCCGACGCCGGGCGTTTCGGGCAGAGTGAACGCGCCCTCCGGCGCGGCCCCGGCGATCACCTCGATGTTGGAGGTGATGCAGACATCGGCGAAATCCACGCCTTCGAGCGCGGCGCGCAGGGCTTCGTCATCGATATAGACTTGCGGGTCCGCTTCGAGCGAGGCGCCAATCGTCTTGTTGGCGCGCTCGATCTCCAGCGCGCCGGTGACCACGGCGCGGATGCGACGCACCGCCCTCCAATTGGCCGCCAGCGCCTCGTCGCGCCCAGCTTCGAGCCCCTTCGGGAACTCGTGCAGATGGACAGAGCCGTCAGCCGGCCGGAAGGCGAGCCACGCTTCTTCCCCCGTAAAGCAAAGAATGGGAGCGAGCCATTTCAGCAGCGCATCGCACAAAATGTCGATGGTGGTCAGCGCCGCTTTTCGCGTCAGGCTGGACGGCGGATCGCAATAGAGGCCGTCCTTGCGGATATCAAAATAGAAGGCGGAGAGATCGCCGGTCATGAAGGCGGCCAGCGTCGCCACCACCTTTTTGTAATCGAAGGCGGCATAGGCCTCGCGCACCTGCGCATCCACTTCGGCGAGCCGGTGCAGCATATACCGCTCCAACTCCGGCATCTTTTCGCGCGCGACAGCCTCGCTCGCGTCGAAATGAGCGAGGGCGCCGAGCATCCACCTGATGGTGTTGCGCAGCTTGCGATAGGTCTCGGAGAAGGTGGACAGGATTTCCTTACCGATGCGCAGGTCGTCGGAATAGTCCGACGCCGCCACCCACAGGCGCAGAATGTCGGCGCCCGCGTCCTTGATCACGGTTTGGGGCGCGACGACATTGCCGAGCGACTTCGACATTTTGCGACCCTTCTCGTCCAGCACAAAGCCGTGGGTCAGGACGGAGTCGTAAGGGGCGCGGCCACGCGTGCCGCAACTTTCCAGCAGTGACGAGTGGAACCAGCCGCGATGCTGATCCGAACCTTCGAGATACATGACCTCGTCTGCTCCCCCGTCGTGGCGGCGCTTGATGCCCGCCAGGGTCGGAAAATGCTTGGGGTCTTCGAGCGTGAAAGCGTGGGTCGAGCCAGAGTCGAACCAGACGTCCAGGACGTCGTCGATTTTTTCGTAATCGGCGGGATCGTATTCGGGCCGCAAAAAGCGCTCCGCCGCGCCCTCCTTGTACCAGGCGTCGGCGCCCTCTTCCGCGAAAGCGGCGACGATCCGGGCGTTGACCTTCTCGTCCACCAGAATGTCGTGGCCGCCCTTTTTGACGAACACGGCGATCGGCACGCCCCAGGCGCGCTGGCGCGACACCACCCAATCCGGGCGATTAGCGATCATGCCGGTGATGCGGTTCTCGCCGGCGGCCGGAACCCATTTTGTCCGCGCGATCTCTTCCAGCGCGATGGCGCGAAGGGTCGGACCATTGTCGCCGCCGAACGGCTTGTCCATCGCAATGAACCATTGGGGCGTATTGCGGAAAATCACCGGTTTTTTCGAGCGCCAGCTGTGCGGATAAGAATGTTTCAGGCGCCCGCGCGCCAAAAGGGCGCCGGCTGCGATCAGCGCGTCCATCACGCGCGCGTTGGCGTCGCCCTTGTTCCCCTTGTCGTCGATGACGCGCCCGCCTTCGAAACCGGGGACGTCTTCGGTATAAAATCCGTCGGCGTCGACCGTATAGGGAATGCGCGCGTCGATCCCGCGCTCGTGCAGCAGACGGCTCGACGCCATCCAGATGTCAAAATCTTCGCGGCCATGGCCGGGCGCAGTATGAACAAATCCGGCGCCGGCGTCGTCAGTGACATGGTCGCCGTCGAGCAAGGGCACACCGAATGTGTAGCCCAGTCCCTTCAGCGGATGGTCGCAGGTGAGGCCGGCAAGCTCGCTGGCCGGAACTTCGCGAACCCGTTCGAAGGCCTCAACCCTCGCCGCCCTAAAAACCTCTTCGGCGAGTTTGTCGGCGAGAACAAATTCATCGCCCGCCTTGGCCCAATTGCCGTCCGGCGCGGCGATCACCCGATAAAGCCCGTAGGCGATCTTGTGCGAATAGGAGATGGCGCGGTTGCCCGGCAGCGTCCAGGGCGTGGTGGTCCAGATCACCACCCGCGCCGACGACCCGCGCACCGGAAACGCCACAAACACCCAATCCGACGTGTGGTCCTCGTATTCCACTTCCGCTTCGGCCAGCGCGGTTTTTTCCACCACCGACCACATCACCGGCTTGGAGCCGCGATAGAGCAGGCCATTGGCCGCGAATTTCAGGATTTCCGACGCGATGATGCTCTCGGCGGCGTAATCCATAGTGGCGTAGCGGCCGTCCCACTCGCCGGCGACGCCGAGCCGCTTGAATTCCTCGCGCTGCACATTGAGCCAGTTTTGCGCGAAGGCGCGGCACTCCTGGCGAAACTCGACGACCGGGACCTCGTCCTTGTTGCGGCCCTTGGCGCGATATTGCTCCTCGATCTTCCATTCGATCGGCAAGCCATGGCAGTCCCAGCCCGGGACGTAATTGGCGTCCTTGCCGCTCATGCGCTGCGAACGCACGACGATGTCCTTCAAAATCTTGTTGAGGGCATGGCCGATGTGGATGTTGCCATTGGCGTAGGGCGGGCCGTCGTGCAGCACGAATTTCGGTTTTCCCGCGCCGGCCTCGCGCAATTTGGCGGTGAGGCCGGTCTGTTCCCAATGCGCCAACAATTCCGGCTCCTTCTTGGGGAGGCCGGCGCGCATGGGAAAATCGGTCTTGGGCAGATAGAGCGTGGCGGAATAGTCGGGGCCGGTCTTTTCGGTCATGGAAGCGTCTCGCGGCGAGAAAATTATCGGTCAGGCAAATCCCCGGCGCGCGCGAAAGACTTAAGTCAGGCGCGGACCGGGCCGATAATTCGCCGATTGTGCAGGATAGGGAGGGACATGGCGGCCTTGTAACGAAAAAAGCCGCCGCTGGTAAGAGCGGCGGCCTAATTTTGTCAAGCTGAATGAGCTCAGTGCGCCATGGCTTTCACGACGCTCTCGACCACTTTCTTCGCATCGCCGAACAGCATCATGGTGTTGTCCTTGAAGAACAGCTCGTTTTCGACGCCGGCATAGCCCGAGGACATGCCGCGCTTGATGAACATCACCGTCTTGGCCTTTTCGACATCGAGAATCGGCATGCCATAGATCGGCGAGGCCTTGTCGGTCTTGGCGGCCGGATTGGTCACGTCATTGGCGCCGATCACGAAGGCGACATCCGCCTGCGCGAATTCGGAATTGATGTCCTCCAGTTCGAAAACTTCATCATAGGGGACATTGGCTTCCGCCAGCAGCACGTTCATGTGGCCGGGCATGCGGCCGGCGACGGGATGAATGGCGTATTTGACTTCCACGCCTTCTTCCTTGAGCAGGTCGGCCATTTCGCGCAGCGCATGCTGGGCCTGCGCCACCGCCATGCCATAGCCCGGCACGATGATGACTTTCGAGGCGTTCTGCATGATGAAGGCGGCGTCGTCGGCCGAGCCCTGCTTGACAGGGCGGGTCTCCACCTTGCCAGCGGCCGCAGCAGCATCCTCGCCGCCAAAACCGCCGAGAATGACGGAGATGAAGCTGCGGTTCATGCCCTTGCACATGATGTAGGACAGGATCGCGCCTGAGGAGCCGACGAGAGCGCCGGTGATGATCAGCGCCATATTGCCGAGCGTGAAACCGATGCCGGCCGCCGCCCAACCCGAATAGGAGTTGAGCATGGAGACGACCACCGGCATGTCGGCGCCGCCGATCGGGATGATCAGCAGGACGCCCAGAGCCAGCGAGATCGCAACGATCAGCCAGAACAGCGTGACGCCGCCGGTGGTGAAGAACAGCGCGATGCAGGCGGCCAGAGCGACGCCGAGGGCGATGTTGATCTGGTGGCGCTGCGGCAGCAGGATCGGCTTGCCCGCCATGCGGCCGTCAAGCTTCAGGAAGGCGATCACCGAACCCGTAAACGTGATCGCGCCAATGGCCGCGCCGAGCGACATTTCGATCAGGCTGGCGGCGTGAATGTCGCCGGGGATGCCGATGCCGAACGCTTCCGGCGCGAACAGGGCCGACGCCGCCACCAGCACGGCGGCGAGGCCGACCAGCGAGTGGAAGAAAGCGACGAGCTGCGGCATCTTGGTCATTTCGACCCGCTTGGCCAGCACCGCGCCGGCGCCGCCGCCGATGCCAATGCCCAGCACGAGCAGAACGAAGCTGCCAAAGCTCGACGGCGGGCGCAGGACCAGCGTCGTGAGAATGGCGATGCCCATGCCGATCATGCCGAAACGGTTGCCTTGCTGCGACGTCGTCGGATGCGACAGGCCGCGCAGGGCGAGAATGAACAGCACGCCGGAAACGAGATAGAGAAGGGCTGCGAGATTGGCCATCTGAGGTCAGCCCTTCTTCTTGTACATGGCCAGCATGCGCTGGGTGACGAGGAAGCCGCCGAAAATATTCACGGAGGCGAGGATCAGCGCGACAAAACCGAAGCCGCGCGCCCAGCCGGAGCCGGAGTCCGGGGTGTCCACGAGTTCGACGCCGACCGCGAGCAGCGCGCCGACCACGATCACGGAGGAAATGGCGTTGGTCACCGACATTAGCGGCGTGTGCAGCGCCGGCGTCACCGACCACACCACGTAATAGCCGACGAAAACGGCGAGAACGAACAAGGCGAGACGGAAGACAAAGGGGTCGATGGCGCCGCCGCTGACGGCATGCGCGGCGGCGGCCATCTGGTCGGCATAGTTCTGGGCGGCGTCGGCGGCGCTGCGCAGCGCCTGAGCGGCGCTCTGCGCGCGGTCAACCGCAACTGAGGGGTCTTGGGCCATGAAGGCTTCTCCGGAAAATGGGGGTTTTTAGGCCTGGAAATTCGGATGAACGACGGCGCCGCCCTTGGTGAGCAGGGTCGCCTTGATCAATTCGTCTTCCTCATTGACGACGACGGATTTGCTTTCCTTGTCGATCATGGTTTCGAGGAAGGTGAGCAGGTTTTTGGCATAGAGGGCCGACGCCGTCGCCGCGAGATGGCTGGCGAGGTTCAGCGAGCCGATCACCTTGACCCCATTGGGGCTGACGAAAATCTCGCCGGGCTTGGTCAGCTCGCAATTGCCGCCGCGCTCAGCCGCAATGTCGACGATGATCGAGCCGGGACGCATCGAGGCGACCATGGCGGCCGACACCAGCTTCGGCGCGGGACGGCCGGGGATCAGCGCGGTGGTGATGACAATGTCCTGCTTCGAAATGTGCGAGGCGACCAGTTCGGCCTGCTTCGCCTGATATTCCTTGGACATTTCCTTGGCGTAGCCGCCTGCCGTCTGCGCCTGCTTGAACTCCTCGTCCTCGACGGCCAGGAACTTGCCGCCCAGCGACTCCACCTGCTCCTTGGTGGCGGGACGCACGTCGGTGGCGGTCACCACCGCGCCAAGACGTTTTGCCGTGGCGATGGCCTGCAAGCCGGCGACGCCGACGCCCATGACGAACACTTTGGCGGCGGGCACGGTGCCAGCGGCGGTCATCATCATCGGCAGCACGCGATGGAATTCATCGGCGCCCTCGATCACCGCGCGATAGCCGGCGAGATTGGCCTGGGACGACAGCACGTCCATGGACTGGGCGCGGGTGATGCGCGGCATCAGCTCCATGGCGAAGGCGCGCACGCCGACGCCGGCCAAAGCCTTGATCAGCCGCTCCTGGCCATACGGGTCCATCACCGCTAGCACCACAGCGTCGGGATTGACCCCGGAAAGGGCTTGCGGCTCGGGACGGCGCACGCAGAGCACCACATCGGCCTTGGCGACGGTCGCCTGGGCGTTGGGGGCGATGGTCGCGCCGGCCTTTTCGAAATCGGCGTCTGTGATGCCGGCGCCCGCGCCGGCGCCCTTTTGCACCACCACCTCGGCCCCGAGGGCGATGTATTTCTTGATTGTGTCGGGGGTCGCCGCGACGCGCGCCTCGCGGTCGCGGGTTTCGGCGGGAACGGCAATACGCATGAATAACTCCGATTGGGCCCGCTGGACCGCGGGTCTGGACAATTCCGCCCGCTGCCGGGCAGGGACGGTGGGGTTAGTGCGTGTGAGGGGCGTCGGAATGGATCACGACGAGCGCCGTCGTCTTCCGATCCGTGGGATCGACAGACTTGGGTTGCGCCGTCATTGTCCTCTCCTCTCGCAAGACTTTCATGTCGCGGGCGCCATTGTGGCGCAATTCTTCCACAGGCCGCGACGTCAAGCCACTGCCATAAGGGTTCGGAAATTGATATAGAACTTTTTGTAATTGGCAAAGGCGCGGATGCTAGGTCCACGCCCCACTTTGGACTCAAACCGGCGCGTCCGAAGGCGTCCAGCCGACCTGCGCCAGCAGCGCCTGTTGCCGCTCCGCGATGGATTCGACCGAGAAATCCGCGAGCGCCTCCTCGAACAGAAGGTGAAAGTTTACGCGCGCGCGCAGATGCAGGAAGGCGCCGCTCAAGCCTAGCGCGGCGCGATGCATGAACACGAATTCACGCGGCAGCCGCACTGGGCCAAATTGACGCAGGCGCGCGCGCACCTCCCGCGCCTCGGCGCGGCCATAGCTGCCGACTGGCCCCTCATCGGCCACGGCGCGTTCGCGATCCTCCAGCAGCGGGCCCAGCAGAAACCGCGCCCAAACCGTCAACGCATCGATCAAATCGTCATTGAGGTTGCGAAAGCCCCAGCCGGTGTAGGCTTCGGCGATGGCTTCGCTATCGTCAGCCCGCAATCCGCGATAAAGCTGGATCACCGCACCGACCACGCCCGGCGGGAAGACCCGGATGCAGCCGTAGTCGAGCAGGTTGATCCCGGCGCCGTCGCCAAAAACCGTGTAATTGCCGAGGTGCGGATCGCCGTGGATCACGCCGAAGCGCACATAGGGCAACCACCACGCCATAAAAATGGCTCTCGCCACGGCGTTGCGCCGCTCCTGGTCCGCGTGATCCTTGAAGCTGAGCAGTTTTTCGCCTTCGAGCCACGAAAGGGTCAACAGCCGCCCGGTGGAGAGCGCGTCATGGACGGCGGGAACGCGAATGTCGGCTCGTCCGGCGAACATCGCGCCGTAGAGCTTGGCGTTGCTGGCCTCACGGCGATAGTCCAGCTCCTCGCGCAGCCGCGCCGCCAGTTCGACATAGGCGTCGCTGGCGTCCACAGAACCGTTCATGCGGCGCTGCAGCGACAGCGCCAGGTCGAGCTGAGCGAGATCGGCCTCAACGGTCGAGGCCATGTCGGGATATTGCAGTTTGGCCGCGACCTCTGCGCCATCCAGCGTGGTGGCGCGATGCACCTGCCCGAGCGAAGCGGCGAAAGCCGGCTTCATCTCGAAGGTGTCGAAACGCTTGCGCCAGTCTGGCCCGAGTTCGGAGGCCATGCGCCGCGAGACAAAGGCGGCCCCCATGGGCGGCGCCTCGCTCTGCAATTCGGCGAGCGCCTCTGCGTAATCGTCGGGCAGAATTTCCGGAATGGTCGCCAGAAATTGCGCCGCCTTCATCAGCGGCCCCTTGAGCCCGCCAAGCGCCACGGCGAGTTTTTGCGGATCGGGCTCGCGGCCCAACAACCGGCCCGAGATCATGCGGGCGGCGAGCCCCCCGGCCTGGGCGCCGACGGCGGCATATCGGGCGGCGCGGGCGCCAAAGCGATTTGATTCGTCGTCTGTCATGGACTTCCGCAAAAGGCGAGCGCTGGCTCCTTCTCCCGCATGAGAAGGCGGGGGATGAGGACTCGACGTCGTCAGGAAAGCTGAGCCGAGGGCTTCACCGGCCATAAACACCGGTTAAAGTCGCCTTGCCCAGCGCATTGGCGTTGACCATGAAGCCCGTCAGCGACGCCGTCGCATTTGGCGGCAGATCAAGCTTGGCCACTTTCAGCGCATAGAGGGTGAAATTGTAATGGTGCGGCTTGTCTCCCTTGGGCGGACAGGGACCGCCATAGCCGGGCGCGCCGAAATCGGTGGAGATTTCCTTCGCGCCCGCCGGAACCGGCGCGCCCTGCTTCAGCGAAGATACGTCGGCCGGAATGTCGATCACCACCCAATGCCAAAAACCGGCCCCGCCGGTCGGCGCGTCCGGGTCATGGACGAGCAGAGCAAAACTCTTCGTCCCCTCCGGCGCCCCGCTCCATTCCAATGCGGGCGATAGATTGGCGCCCTCGCAGCCGAATCCCTTGAACACGAATTTGTCGGCGATGGTCGCGCCGGGCGCGATATCAGGACTTTTCAGCTCCAGCGCGCCAGCGGCGCCCACGCCAGCGAACAGAAGAACACTCGCCAGGAAACCACCTTTCAAATCCATCGCTTTGTTCCTCACTGTCGCGCCAGGGCCGCGCGGATAAAAGTTTCGCAATGTTTCGGCTGAGTCATGGGCAGGCAGTGGCCGCCGTCGATCACTTTGAGGTCCGCCGTCGGCGCAAGGGCGCAAAAGGCTTCGCCCTGCGCCTTGGGGTCCAGCAGCCGGTCGCCGGCGCCAAACAGAATGCTGACAGGGTGCGAAATCGACCCGTATCGCTCCCTCATGGCCTCGAGTTCGCGCTGCTGCGCCGGCAATTCCAGCGCCCCCGCGAGCAGAGCGTTGGCGCGCAGAGGCAGCGCGCCGCCAGCACCCCGCCAAAAATTCTTTGGAACAGACTCGGGCGCGAAACCGGGATTGGCCGGCGATGCGGAACGCAACACCGAGAGCACTGGCCCCAGCAACCAGGCGGAAATCCATCGCGAAACACGTCCCTGCTCGGCCATCGCCTTGTAGAAGGCGGAGGCCGACAGGAACTGGGTGAAGGGCGCGATCAGCGCGAGACCGGCGATTTTCCCGGCATGGTCGAGCGCCAGAGACAGCGCGATCGCGCCGCCCAGCGAATGCCCGACGACAAGCGGTTTTTCCAGGCCGATCTTGTCGATGAAGGCGGAGAGCACGGCGGCGTTCTCCGCAATGGTCGAGGTGCGCGCGGCCTGGGAGTAGCCGCAGCCGGGACGATCGACCAGCACCACGCGGCGCTCAGGAAACAGCGCCGCCAGCGCATAGGAATAATGGTTGAGCTGGCCAAGCCAACCGTGGACAAATAGCAGCGGCGGCCCGTCTTGGCCCAGTTTTGCGCCGCTGTCGATGTAGTGGAGCCGCAATCCGTCGATCTCGACGAACTGGCCGATAGGCGGAACCCAGCGTTCGATCAACCGCGCCAACAGCAGATTGAACGCCACCAAAGCAGCGAAAACCGCCGCCCCCCACAGCACCACCAGCCAAAGCAGCGCCAGCATCAGAGCTTTTCCAGCTCGTCGATCATGCTCTCGATCATCGACAGGCCGATCGCCCAGAACGAGGGATCGCGCGCGTCCAGGCCGAAAGGCGCCAGCAATTCGCTGTAATGTTTGGAGCCGCCCGCCGAAAGCAGAGCAAAGTATTTTTCGACAAAGCCGGGCTCGGCGCGCTGGTAGACGCCGTAAAGCGAATTCACCAGGCAGTCGCCGAAGGCATAGGCGTAGACATAAAAGGGCGAATGGATGAAGTGCGGAATATAGGCCCAGTAGGTTTCATAACCGGGGCCGAATTCGATGGCGGGCCCGAGGCTTTCACCCTGCACGCTCATCCACAGTTCGCAAACTTGCTCCGCAGTGAGCTCGCCGTTCTTGCGCTCCTCGTGCAGCTTGCGCTCGAAACTGTAGAAGGCGATCTGCCGCACCACGGTGTTGAGCATATCCTCGACTTTGGAGGCCAGCAGCACCCGGCGCTCCGCGGGGTCCTTGGCCTCCGCCAGCAGCGCGCGAAACGTCAGCATCTCACCGAACACCGAGGCGGTTTCCGCAAGCGTCAGCGGCGTCGGCGCCATCAGCGGCCCCTGGGGCGCCGCCAGCACCTGATGCACGCCATGGCCCAATTCATGGGCGAGGGTCATCACGTCGCGCGGCTTGCCCTGGTAGTTCAGCAGCACATAGGGGTGGACGCTGGGGCTGGTCGGATGGGCGAAGGCGCCGGGCGCCTTGCCGGGCCGCACCGGCGCATCGATCCAGGAGCCGTCGAAAAACCGTTTCGCGATCCCGGCCATATCAGGCGAAAAGCCAGCGTAAGCGGTGAGCACGGCGTCACGGGCCTGAGTCCAGCTGTAGCTGGTCTGCGGCGCGTCCGGCAGGGGCGCGTTGCGATCCCAGTACATCAGCTTGTCCTTACCGAACCAGCTCGCCTTCAGCTTGTAATAGCGGTGCGACAGACGGGGATAGGCGGCGCGCACGGCGCTCACCATGGCGTTCACCACCTCGCCCTCGACGCGATTGGACAGGTGCCGGGAGTCCGCGACATCGACAAAACCGCGCCACTGGTCGGAAATCGACTTGTCCTTGGCGAGCACGTTGGAGATGAGGGTGAAGAGCCCCAGCTTCTCCTTCAGCGTCGCGCCAATGGCCTTGGCCGCCGCCTCGCGCAGCGCGGGATCGCGGTCCTGAAGCAAATTCAAGGCCGGCTCGAGCGTCAGCTCCTTGCCGTCGACGACGAAACGCAGGCCCGCGATGGTCTCGTCAAACAGCCGGTTCCAGGCGGCGTGGCCGGTGACCGATTTTTCGTGAAAAAGCTGCTCGATCCTGTCTTCAAGCTGATACGGCTTTTCGCGCCGCAAATCCTCGAGCCAGGGCCGGAAGTGATCCAGCGGCTTTTGCGCCATGGCGGCGGTGAGCGCCGCGTCGTCGAGGCGATTCAGCTCGAGCTGGAAGAACAGCAAATCCGTCGAGGCGGCGGTGATCTTTTCCTGGGCGTCGCCATAAAATTTCGCCCGAACCGGATCGAGCGTGTTCTCGGCATAGACCAGGCCCGCATAGGACATGATGCGGGTGATGAGATCGTCGATCTGCTCATAGACCCTGATCGCCTCGAACAGCCCCGCGCCACCCTCGGCGAGCAGGCCCGCGAGCTTGCCCCGGTAGGTTTCGGCGAAAGCGCGGCATTCCTGCGCCGTCCTGGCGAGATCGGCGGCGAATTCCGGCGAGTCCAGGCCAGGGTAAAGGTCGTCGAGACGCCAGACGGGCAAGTCGTCGAGCTTTTCGGCGCCCGCGTTCGCGGGCGAATCAGGAAAGGAATCGTAAATGTTCATGGGCGAAGACGCGCGAGGCTCCGGGAGGGGCTGCTGATGACATATTGGCGTGTTTGGCGCGGGGATCAACCGCCTTCGCGCCATTAACATCGCATTTACCGTAATGTCGCAGCATGTACGCAACGAAAGAGGCCCGCCGGCCTCACCCGAAAGTGACACATGACTTCGACCGTTCTGATCGCCGACGATGATCCGGTTCAGCGCCGCCTGCTCGAAGCGATGGTGCGCCGTTTCGGATATGACGTCGAATCGGTGGACGGCGGCGAGCCGGCGCTCGATCGTCTGCAAGCGGCCGAGAAACCGCCCGTCGATCTGCTGATTCTCGACCTGGTGATGCCCGACCTCGACGGGATGGGCGTGCTCGGACGCATGCGCGAACGGGGGATCACCACGCCGGTGATCGTGCAGACGGCCCACGGCTCCATTGAAACAGTGATTTCGGCCATGCGCGCCGGCGCGCTCGATTTCGTCGTCAAGCCGGTCGGCGCCGAGCGCCTGCAAATCTCGATCAAGAACGCCCTGCGCTTCGACGCGCTGGAGGACGAGATCCGCCGCATCGGCCGCAAGGCGGCGGGCGCGCTGACGTTCAAGGACATTTTCACGCGCTCGGAAGACATGATGCGGGCCGTTCGCCTCGGCGAGCGCGCCGCCAAGTCGAACATTCCCGTGCTGATCGAAGGCGAATCCGGCGTCGGCAAGGAATTGATGGCCCGCGCGATCCAGGGCGGTTCGGACCGGAAGGGCAAGCCGTTCGTCACCGTCAATTGCGGGGCGCTGCCGCACAATCTGGTCGAATCCATTCTATTCGGCCACGAGAAGGGGGCGTTTACCGGCGCCACGGAAAAACACACCGGAAAATTCGTCGAGGCCAATGGCGGAACTATTTTCCTCGACGAGGTCGGGGAATTGCCTCTGGACGCCCAGGTCAAGCTCTTGCGCGCCTTGCAGGAAGGCGAAATTGACCCGGTGGGCGCGCGCAAAAGTGTGCGCGTCGACGTGCGGCTGATCTCCGCCACCAACAAGAATTTGATCGAACTGGTGAAAAGAGGCGAATTCCGCGAGGATCTCTATTACCGGCTCAACGTCTTCCCGATTTCCATCCCGCCGCTGCGCAACCGCCGCGCCGACGTGCCCGATCTCGCCCGCCGGTTTCTTGCCCGTTTTGCGGCGGAGGAGGGCAAGCGCCTGCGCGGGCTGACCGCCGAGACCCTGTCGCTGCTGTCCACCTATGATTGGCCCGGAAACGTCCGCCAGCTCGAAAACGCTCTGTTCCGTGCGGTGGTGCTGTCTGATGGCGATGAATTGACCGTCGCGGAATTCCCGCAAATCGCCGCCCATGTCGAAGGTTTTGACGTGCGCGTGCCGCCCGCGCCCGCGCCGGTCGGGATGGCGCCAACCCAGCGCGAGATCGTCCGCGTCGAGGTGCGCGACCCCAACGTGCTGCGCCTGCTCGACGAGAACGGCGACGTGCGCAAGCTTGAGGCGCTTGAAGAGGACGTGATCCGCTTCGCCCTCACGCACTATCGTGGGCAGATGTCGGAAATGGCCCGGAAACTCGGGATCGGGCGCTCGACGTTGTACCGCAAGATGAAGGATTTCGGCTTGGCCGACGAGAATAGTGGCGGCGGCGCCGA
The DNA here is from genome assembly GCF_025961575.1 of Rhodoblastus acidophilus. GTDB lineage: Bacteria > Pseudomonadota > Alphaproteobacteria > Rhizobiales > Beijerinckiaceae > Rhodoblastus > Rhodoblastus acidophilus_C. Next base: position 258,062 of record NZ_JAOQNX010000001.1, read on the forward strand.
CGCCGCGTAAAAAATTCGTGCGCGTGGCCGACGCGCCTTGCATTTGCCGTTCGATCGGCTCTTGATAGGGGCGTGTCTGCCCCGGTCAAGGTGTCGTCGTGCGGCCGACATGGGGTTCACAGATGAAATCGCCTGTCGATGTCTCGGCGCGCGCCAGGGCGGAAGCCCTTGGCAAGGCCGCTTTTCTCGCGTTGACCCTGGTCGTTTCGGCCAGCGGAAACGTTCGCGGCCAGACGGCTGACACGACCGGCTCGATCCCGGACGTCGCCCCGCAAGCCAAGAGCGAAGACGTAAAGAGCGAAGACGTCAAGGCCGACGAGGCCAAGCCTGACAGCGCGCCAGAGGCCGCCGGGCCGCAAAAGCCCGCCGTCAATACCGCCATCCGCGCGGCGCTCACGCGCGCGGCGACGCAATCCATGTCCGCTGATCGACAGGCGGTGCTGCGCGCCGTCGACGCTTTTTACGCCGAACATGGCGACGCGCCGATTTTCTTCGGCGCAGGCGGATGGACCGCCCAGGCGCGCGGCGTGTTCGACCGATTGCAAAAGGCCCCAGAAGACGGTCTCGACCTGCGCGCCTGGCGCGTCTTCTCGCTTGATGCGGGGCCGGATAACGCACTCGCCACGGGTGAGGTCGCACTGGCCCAGGCGGTCGCGGCCTATGCGTTCCAGGCCAGCGGCGGCCGCATCGCGCCAGCGCGCATCAGCAAGCTGATCGACCGCAAGCCGGAGGTGGTTTCAGCGGCGAAAGCGCTGGAGGAGACGGCGGGCGCGGCGGATGCGGATGCGCGACTGGCGTCTTACAATCCCACGCACCCCGGCTATCGCGCCCTGCGCGACAAGCTGGCGAGCCTGCGCGAAGGCCCGATCGTGCTCGCCGAACGCGAGCCCGCGAGTTCGAAGCGACGCGCCAGCGACGCGCGCGCCCCCATCGCCGCCGCCATGACCAAGGCGGCGCAGGAAGCCGATCTTCTCGCGAATATGGAAATGTGGCGCTGGATGCCTCGCGAACTCGGGGCGGACCGGATCATGGTCAATGTCCCCGAATTCACGGCGCGCCTCTATCGCGGCGAGACGCTGGTTGCCACGCACCGGATCGTCGTCGGCAAGCCGAACACGCCGACGCCGCTGTTTTCCGATGAAATGCAATATCTGGTGGTCAATCCCGCCTGGTACGTGCCGCAGAGCATCATCCGCAACGAATGGGGCGGCCGGGCCCAGTCCGGTTTCGATGTGGTCTACCAGAACGGAATGATGTTCGCGCGGCAGCCGCCGGGCGAGCGCAACGCGCTGGGACGGCTGAAATTCATCTTCCCCAACCGCTATGCGGTCTACATGCATGACACGCCGTCGCGGCATCTGTTTTCGCAGGCGAAGCGGGCCTTCAGCCACGGCTGCATGCGCGTCGACCAGCCCTTGGCCTGGGCCGTCGCCATCCTTGGCGGCCCGCAAAACGGCTGGACCGAGCAGCGCATCGAAAAAATGTATGGCAAGAGCGAGCGGCGCATCAACCTGCCGTCGCCGCTGCCGGTCCACATCGGCTATTTCACCCGGACGGTCGATGATTACGGCCAGCTTCATGCCTTCGACGATGTCTACGGCTATGCGGCGGAAGTGAAGAAGCGGCTGGGCGTTGGGGGATAATCGTCCCCTCTCCCCGCGCCCGCGGAGAGAGGGCGGCGCGCCTCCTCAAAGGCTCTTCGCGTTGCCCTTCAGAATGGTGTAGCGCTTGCCGTCGCCATCCTCGTCGATGAACGTGGCGATGTCTCCGGCGACTTCGACCTTGTAACAGGTCTCCTCCTTCTCGCCCGGGAAGATAAAGCAGACGTTTTCGCCGCGTACGATCCACTTGCCGGTCGCGGTCTCGTCATCGTCGAGCTGTTTGACCACGCCGTTGGGCGCGTAGAATTCGCTGAGCGGCAGTCCGTCTGAATCCTTGCCCGAAACGGTGTTGCCGACGAGCGCGCTCCAGGCGGCCAGACCCGTGAGTTTTTGCGCCGGCGCGGGCTCGGCCGCTTGCGCCAGAGTCGACGACGGCGCGGCAGGCGCAGTCAACGGCGGCGCCGAGCCGTCGGCAGCCGCCGCCACGTCGAAGCGCGCGACCACCTGCGCAGGATCGTTGATCCCTTGCAATTCCGAGATTTTCGGAGCGGGCGCTTTGGCGTTGAACGACAGGGTCAGGTTCTTGCCATTCGCGATGAACTTGAGCAGTCCCTGCGACAGCGTCGCGGCGGCGGGAATGTTCGGCGCCAGCAGCGGCCCCTGCGCCGCGATCATGCTCCAGTCCGCCTTGACCGCGTCCGGCGTCTGGCTTTTTGAAAGCGCCGTCAGCGCCACCGCCTTTTCGAGCGCGCCGGCGTTGACTAGCTTCAGCTGGACCGATTGAACCTCGGAGGCCTGGATCGCGGCGGAGGTCGCCGCCGCGTCGCCGCCAAAAGCAGCCTTTTCGACGCCGCCCAGTTTCGCGCTGACGCCAATCGAACCGAGCTTGGCGAAATCGAGCGAGTAATCGTCGAGCACAAAGGTTTTGGTCGCGGCCTGGTAGGCGCCGGCGAATTTCATGGTGGCTTCGATCTTGTCATAGCCCAGCGCCGTCAGCGTGGCGCCGGCCTGCGAAGCCTTGGGCATGGCGACCGAAAAGCCGCTGGCGACGAACGAAGATTTTGCAGGCGTATCGCCATCGAAGCTCTGTTCCGCCTCGGCCGAATTCAGATGAATCCGAATGAGGTTGCCGCCGTCGGCCCCCGCGGGCGTGTCCTTGTCCGGCGCGCTGAGATCGAAGCCGCCCCAGGCGGCGCGGCTGATCCGCGCCTGCGCGGCCGACGCCTGGCCAGTCTTGATGGCCTCGGCGAGGTTGCGGATCTGCACGCCGTCAACGGCGATCTTCTGGCTTTTGAAGGTGATCGCGCCGCCGGTGTCGCCGGGAATGTCCGCGTCGACGCCGCCCAGCGAAAGATGCGCGATGGCGCCCTGATCGATCCCCTCGCCCGTCAGGTCGCGAAACACGATCGACCCCGGCTTGTCCGAGGTCGCGGTGGCTTCATTGACGGCGATGCGCGCGGCCTTGAGTTTTCCCACGAGGTCGGCCACGGCTTCGCGCGACAAGGCGCCGGAAAACAGCTTGTTCGCCTCTTCGGTGGTGAGGTTCGTATCGACGAGGTCGATATGCTTGAACGTGATCTTGCTGTGCTCGCCCGTTGGCAGGGAAACGTTGTCGAGGGAGATGTCCGCGGCCTGCGCCAGCGCCGGCGCGGCGACGAGCAGGGCGAGGCTGACGAACGAAGGCGAGCGGAAGCTGATCATCGGCAATCCTTGATTCGGGCGGGGTCCACCCGTGGGAGACGAAACGACTTTAGAGGGACGGCGCGGCCCGCGTCAAAACGACGCTACGGCGCGGCGCCCGCGACAATGCGGCGACAAGCGCCGTCCCCGTCTTGGGCGTGGCTTTTTCCCATCGGCTGGTGTAAGGGTTGCCTCCGAAACTAAGCGTTAACGAATATCGTCAATGGTTCGTAAAACCTGAGCGGACGCCAATGCGCGCCGGACGAGCCGATTGGAGCGCGATTGATCTTGGCGAACCTCAAGACCGCTTTTTTTCGAGCACACACGAAGGCCAACAAAATTCGCTGGCGCGGACGCGCCAAAACCTTCGCAGCGCTGCTCGCCGCATTTTCGACGCTTGCGCCCAACGCGCTGGAATCCGCCGCCGCCAACGGCGACACCCGCACGCTCTTTCTCTATCATTCCCACAGCAAGGAAACCATCGCGGCGACCTTCCGGGTCAACGGACATTACGACGCGGCGACGCTGGAGAAACTGAACTGGTTCCTGCGCGACTGGCGCAATGACGAACCGACCCATATGGACCCCAAGCTGTTCGACGTGCTGTGGGAGGCCTATCGCTCGGCTGACCGCATGGGTCCCGACGATCCCATCGTCGTGGTCTCGGCCTATCGTTGTCCCTCGACCAACGCCATGCTGCGCCGGCGTTCTCGCGCCGTGGCCAAACATTCGCAGCACATGCTCGGCAAGGCGATGGACACGACCATCCCGGGCCTGTCCATGGCGCGGATTCGCGAGATCGGCATGCGCATGCAGCGCGGCGGCGTCGGCTATTATCCCAATGCCGGCACCCCCTTCGTGCATCTCGACGTCGGCGGCGTGCGCCACTGGCCGCGCATGACCTACGAGCAGCTCGCGCAATTGTTTCCGGACGGAAAGACCGTTCATATTCCGAGCAACGGCAAACTGCTGCCAGGCTATGAGGAAGCCCGCGCGGAAATTCTGGCGCGCGGCGGCGAGGCCATTTCGGTCGCCGAGGCGCAAAGCTCGGGCGGGATTCGCGGCTTTTTCGCCGCCTTGTTCGGCGGCGGCGACGACGAGGACGAAGCGCGGCAAGTCGCGTCCGCCCAACCGAGCCGCGCCGCCGGTCGCAACGCGCGCCGGCAGGTCGCCGACGGCGGCGAGGACGACGAGGGCGGCGCGCCGCTCGAACCGCAACGCCGCATCATGGCCAAGGCCGAGACCAATTTGCCGCGCGGCGAAACTTTTATGGGCGCCCCGCCCGCGGTCAGCCCCGCGCCGGCTCCGGCCGCCGCGCCGCCGCCCGCCGCCGTTCAGCCCGCGAGGCTCGAACCAGCTGAGACGGACGCCCGGCCGGAGGCGCCCAAGCCGCAGCCCATCGAGGAAGAGGCCAAGGACGACCAGCCGCATCCGCTGGACAGCGCTCCGCTTCCGCCCAAACGTCCCGCCGCGCTGGACGAGCTGGTCGCCGATGCGCCGACGCCGCCGCCCCGGCCTGTGGACCTCGCCGCATTGCCGTCGGTCATCACCCATGGCGGCAGCTTCCCCAAGCTGCGCCCCAGCGACGCCGGCGCGCCCCTCGCCTACGCCACGCCGGCGCGGCCCCAGGACAATCGCCCCCAGGACAATTCCGCCCCGCTGCCGCCGCCGCGGCCCTCCCTGCAAGCCCTGAGGCCCGCCGCCGCGGCCAAGGCCGAGCAGACGCGCGGGACCCCGCCCATGGCGCCGGCGCGTGTCGACCGGGCCGCACTCGCGCCCATGCTGGCGCCGACGGCCCATCGCGCCGGGGCCGCCGCGGCGCCGGCGCTGCGGGCCGCAGCCAAGGTCGATCCGCTCGCGGCAACCCCCGTCGCCGGCGCGCCCACGCGCTTCGGCGCCAAGCCCGACACGCTGGACCACCGGACCTTCAGCCGGACCCAGGACTGAGTTGCGCCAAGCATGGTTAACGTCACATTAACCTTTGCGTCCCATCCTCCCACCTGGTTCGACTGACTTCGCGAGGCGCCGTGATCCTTGCTCCCATCGACAGCCGCGAGTTCGCTTACGTCCGCAGCCAACGCCGCACGGATCCGGCGGCTTGCCGTCTGGCCCCCCTCTTTCGTCTGATCCTGATGGTCCTCCTCGGCGGCTCCCTCGCCTTCGTGGCGCTTGACGCCCGAAGCAGCCATGCCGCAGCTCCTGCCGCGATAACGCGCTGAAGAGTCTCGCCTCGTCTCGGGAAAAAGGCTATAAGAAGCGCATGCTGCGCTTTCTGATCCGCCGCCGCCGTTTGCTTGCGCTCGTGTGCGCGCTGTCGCTCGCCGGTCCGGCCGAGGCGCAGGACGCCATATCCGATTTCTTCGGCACGCTTTTCGGCGGACGTCCGTCAAACACGCAGCGCTACCGCCCGCGTGTTGCGCGCCCCCCGCAAATCCGCCCCAAGGTCCGAGCCGCGCCGCATCCGCGCGAGCGCCGCATCGCCAAGGAAAACCCCGCGCGTCCGGCCGAGGCGCAAGGCGCTGGCGCCGTCGTTCCACAAGCGGGAGATCAGGCGGCGCAACAGCAGCAAGGCAGTTTCGTCGTCGCGGTGCTCGGCGATTCCGAGGCGGCGATTCTCGCCAGAGGTCTCGAGGACGCTTTTTCGGGGGATCGCCGGGTGCTCGTCCTCAACAAGGCGCAGGACGACAGCGGTCTGGTCCGCGACGACTTCTACGACTGGCGCAAGGGCGCGACGGCCCTGCTCGAAGGGCCGCAGCGCGTCGACATGGCGGTGATGCAGATCGGCGTCAACGACAATCAGGCCCTGCGTCAGGACGCGGGACGCGCGCTGGAGCCCTTGTCCAAGGAATTCAACGAGGCTTACGCCCGACGCGTGGAGGAAATCGCAGCATTCTTCCGCGACAAGAACGTGCCGCTGGTCTGGGTCGGCCTGCCGATCATGCGCAACGCCGCCCTGTCGAAAGCGGCGCTCATCTTCAACGACATCGCCAAGCAGAACGCGACCGCCGCCGGGGCGCATTACGTCGACCTCTGGGAGGCGTTTTCCGACGTCAATTCTGTCTACAAGGCGTCGGGACCGGATGTGAATGGCGCGATCGTCCGACTGCGCAGCGCCGATGGCGTCCATTTCAGTCCGGCCGGCGCGCGCAAGGCCGCCTATTTCGTCGAACCGGAAATCAAGAAGGTTCTGGCGTCGCTTCAGACGGCGCCGCCCACGCAGCCGGAACAGCCCGCCGCCGTTTCGCCCGACGCGCCAGCTCAACCCGCCGCGCCCGGCGGAACGGAGCCGGCGGTCGCCGCGCCCCAGCCGCCTCCCGCCCCGACCCTTGTCGGCAAGGTTCTGCCCTTGAACGATCAGGCGCTTTCTCCGGGCGGCTCGCTCGCCAGCCTGCCTGCGCCAGCGAATGTCACCCGTCCCCCCGGCGCCCCGGCGAAAGCCGGCCGCGCCGACGATTTCTCCTGGCCCGCGAAGGACGCGGCCGCGCCGCAGAAATGATCAAGACGCAAGCGGGGTGATAACCGCGGCGGTGAAATCCATTACCCGTTCGCCCCGCTGGTTGACGGCGGTATTGAGGCTCTGAACCAGACCCAGCCCCGGTTTCGAGATCGGGCGTTTCGCGATCACCTGGGTGGAGAAGCGGATGCGGTCGCCGACCAGCACCGGCTTGCGCCAGACCAGATTCGCAAATCCCGGCGAGGCGCGGCTCGGCACCTCGCCGCCCGCCGCCTCCCGCCGCAGCGCAATGAACTGGCGCATCCAGCAGCAAGCCGTTTGCAGGCCCGCCGCCGACATGGCGCCGAGCACGTGATTTTTGCCCGCAGCTTCATCGAGATGGAAGGGGAACGGGTCGAAAGCTTGCGCATAGGCCCTGATGTAGGAAGCCGAAAACAGCTTTTCGCCCAGATCGGCGTAGGCGCCGACTTTTGCGCGCGCATAATCGTCGGGAAGAGCGGCAAGCCTATCGTCGATGCGCGGCGGCGGCGCAGGCGGGGCCGCACGGCGCGGTGATTCCGGCGGAAGCTCTTTGAGGGGCTCACGCCGGGCAAAAAGGGTCGAGCCGGTCTGCCGCATCACCTCGACGCTGTTCTGGTTGCGCAGGATCGTCTCGAACTTCACGATGCCGGCGTCAGGCCGGGAGCGCAGATCCGTCTTTTCCAACGTTCGGGTCTCTGCGCTGAGACAATCGCCGGGCCGCACCGGGGCGAGCCAGCGGTTATCCTCGATGCCAATCCCGGCAAGACAGGCGCTGCCGCCCAGCCAATCGTCCACCATCATCCGCATCAGGGCGGAACAAGTGTGCCAGCCAGAGGCCGCGAGCCCGCCAAGCAGGGTGCGCTTCGCCAGTTCGGCGTCCATATGAAAGGTCTGCGCGTCATATTCCGCCGCGAAGCCGATGATAGCTTCCTCGGAAAAACCGTAGGCGCCATAGGTCCGCGTCTCCCCAGGCGCGAAATCTTCATAATGGATCAGGCTCATGTGCGCGTCCCTTTTCGCCATCCTGCCGGCGCGGACCTGGATTGACAAGGAGCGCCGGCGCAAACAGCTTTTGCGCAAACGGAGAAGAACATGCTCGTCGATGGCAAATGGTCGGAGAATTGGCAGCCCGTTCAGGCGACAGACGGCAAGGGCGGCTTCGTGCGCCAGACCTCAACCTTTCGCAACTGGGTGACGCCCGACGGCGCGCCTGGCCCCACGGGTGAGGGCGGCTTCAAAGCCGAGGCGGGGCGCTATCATCTTTACGCAGCGCTGATCTGCCCCTGGGCGTCGCGAACCCTGATGGCCCGCAAGCTCAAAGGCCTCGAAGCGGTCCTCAGCGTTTCGATCGTCGAACCCGCATTGACCGACCAGGGCTGGAGATTCGGCGATTATCCCGCGGCGACCCGAGACGTGGTCAACGGCGCGACCTATCTGCACGAAATCTACACCCGCGCCGATCCGCATGTCACGGGACGGGCCACCGTGCCGGTGCTGTGGGACAAGCAACGCCAGACCATCGTCAACAACGAATCCGCCGACATCCTGCGGATGCTAACCACCGGATTCGGCGCCCTGGCCAGCGACGCGCTCGACCTCTACCCGGAGCCACTTCGCGCAAAAATCGACGCGCTCAACGACGAAATCTATCCGCGCCTCAACAATGGGGTGTACCGCGCCGGATTCGCCACGACGCAACGGGCCTATGACGAAGCCTATGAAGATGTGTTCGCCATGCTCGACGCTTTGGAGACGCGGGTTGCAGGCGCAGGCCCCTTCCTGTTCGGCCCCAACCTTGTCGAAACCGACATCCGCCTGTTTGTCACGCTGATTCGCTTCGACGCCGCCTATCACGGCCTGTTCAAATGCAACAAGCGGCGCCTCACCGACTACCCAGCCCTGAGCGCCTGGCTGAAGCGCGTTCTCGATCTTCCCGGCGTCCGCGAGACCGTCAGCATCGACCACATCAAGCGCGGCTATTATTCGATCAAGGCGCTGAACCCGAACGGCATCGTTCCGCGCGGCCCCGACCTTTCCAATCTCGGTCTTTGAATATGGCGCGTCCCCTGATCATCCTGCTGCATGGCGTGAACGCCGACGGCGCGAACCTCGACCCGTTGCGCGTTTTTTTGGCGGAACATTTGCCAGGCGTCGATGTCGTGGCGCCCGACGCGCCCTTCCCCACCCCGTTCGGTTTCCAGTGGTTCAGCCTCGACGACATCACCCCGGAAAACCGCCGACGCCGGATCGTCGGCGCCCGAACCGCCTTCGACGCCGTGCTTCGGGCGCTGGTCGCGGGACGCAATCGCGTCGGCTTGTGCGGATTTTCGCAAGGCGGGATGATGGCGCTGGACGCGCTGGTCACGGGAAGATGGCCTTTGCTCGCTGTCGCCGGTTTTTCCACCCGGCTCGCCTCGCCACCGCCGTTCACGCCAACGCAGGCGCCGGTCCTGATCATCCACGGCGACGCGGATTCGGTGATCCCCGCCGCCGAGGGCGTGGCGGCGGCAGAGGCCTTGCGCGCCCTGAAACTGGATGTGCGAAGCCATGTGCTGCCCGGCGTCGATCATTGCATCACGCCCGAAGGCATGGGACTCGCTGCGGCGTTTTTCGGCGAGCGCCTTCTCGTCGCTTAATAGATGCTGACCGGGAAATATTTGAGATAGAGCTCCGCGAGCTTGCCGGATTCATCCAGCTTTTGCAGAGCCCAGTTCAGCTTGCGCCGCGTCTCCTGGTCGTCGGGGCGCACGGCGACGCCAACGCCCTCGCCGAAATAGGCGGGCTCCAGCCAGGCGCCGCCGACGAAAGCGCAGCCCGGCGTCTCGTTCATCCACTGGCTGAGCGAAATGGCGTCGCCAAAACCGGCATCGACCTGCTTCTCCAGCACGGCGCGCATCATTTTTTCACGCGAGTCGAACGGAACCACAACCACGCGCGGGAAAAAACGGCGCAGGAACGCTTCGTGGGCGCCACCCGCCTCGACGCCGATTTTCTTGTCGGCGAGACCTTCCGGTCGCACATCGAGCGCCGGGGCGCCCGCCACGGCGACGAAGCGCGCGGGCGTAAAATAATAGGGTTCGGTGAAGATCGCCCGCCCCTCGGCGGCGGCGGGTTTGATCGATGCGATCAGCGCGTCGCCCTCCTTGGCGTCGAGAGCGTCGAGAAGATTTTCCCAGTGACGTGGCTGTATGGTGCAGCTCGCCTGCAATTGCTCGCAAATCGCCCGGGCCACTTCGACGTTGAAACCCGCGAGCGCCCCCTCGGGATCGACAAAGGCGAACGGCGGATAATCGTCGGTGGTGAGAAAGCGCAACGCCTGCTTGCCGGGCCCCGGCGGTTCCGGCCGGCGATGCGGATCGGAGAAGGCCGGCAAGAACACGCCCTCCGCGCGCAAGGGGCCAAAAATACAACCTGATGCGAGAAAAACATTAATTATCAAGGCTGTGGCGATCGCGCGCTTGGCCTGCCGCAGGAAGTTCGGGATAAAGGGGTCTTGGAGCTCAACCGGCATTTCAGCTCTCTCTTGTCCCCGAACTCTTACCACAGGCGAGGGCCGTTGCAGGCGCCCGAGACGAGAAATTCGCTGCCGACAGAGATTGGCTTCCTCGTGGAGGCCGGAGTCGATCTCGACATGCTGGGCTGGGCGGCGCGGCGCGCGCGATACCAGGGCGTCGGCGCCGATGAACTGCTGATTGCGGAAGGTCTGATCACTGAGGATTTTTACTACCGCGCGCTGGCGCGGCGGCTGAACTGTCCCTGCCTCGAAGGCGCCGCGACGCTCGCGCCCGGCTTCGACTATCGCGCGGCGCTGCGGGCGAGCGTCGCCCGCGCCGATCCGAGCCGCGAAGCTTTTGATTGGGTGCTGTCGCCGCGCGGTCGTCAGGTCGCCGAACTTTTGGCGCTGTACGGCGTCGCGCGCCATCGCATCGCCATCTGCCCGCCAAAGAAATTCTCGGCGCTGGTGCGCGAGGCCGGACGGCGGGCGCTGGCGGACGACGCCGCCTTCGCGCTGTCGCGCGCGGAGCCGCGCCTTTCCGCCTGTGCGCCGCAACTGCGCTGGAGCAATTTCTTCTTCATCATCGCCAGCATCGGCCTGATCGCGGGTGTGATGGCGGTCTGGCGCAACGTGTTCGACATCGTTTCCCTGATCCTGTCCTCGCTGTTTTATGGCGGCATTTATGTGCGGCTGTGCGCCACGGCCGCTTCCTCCCCCAACGCGTCAACGCCGAAGACTCGCCCCCTGCGCGACGCGGAACTGCCCACCTACACAATCATCGCGCCCATGCGCCGCGAGGCCGCCGTCGCCGCACAATTCGTCGCCGCCTTGCGCGCGCTCGACTATCCGGCATTAGGTAGCAAACTCACCAAGCGGCGTATTGCCGCGATTACAGCGAGGTAGGACAATGTGCGGCTTCGTTCAGCGCGAGCTTGATAGACTGCGGAATGGAATTCTTGACCCGAAAAATTCTGAGCGGCGCGAGGCGCTTTATGCCGCTCAGCAAGCCTTGGAGTGGGCGCGTGAACCGTCCGGGTTCGCCGCGCCCTATGCTGTCGCTATGGGCATTCAGGAAGGGCAAGAAGATTATTCGGGTGAACCCCATCGCTCTCCGTCTTGAGGTATTCTTTCCCTCCGGCACTCCTTGCGATTATCACCTTTGCGGTTCTGCCACCGCCATTGGTCCAAAAGCTCCACTTGCCGTCTTTCATCCCAGCGATAGCGGCGTCCTCCGTGAGTCTCCACCGAGAACCATCGCCATTGATGCCGCCAACGTTCTTTATTCTTTCGTGAGCATTTTGGCGGTCGCTCTTATTTATGCATTTTATTTCAACGCTAATAGTCATGGCATATGCCCCAAAGTTATGAGAGCGTGGGGCTAAAAATGGCCGACCCCCTCGCAATCTCCATTCTCCGTCGCAAGCGCGATGAAATCGAATCCGTAATTGCCGCATATGAAGCCAAGATAGAGGAAGCCAAGCGCGACCTCTCAGCGGTGAATACGACGCTGCGGCTTTTCGAGTTGAACGGCGAGCCCGAACAGTTCCCGGTCTATGTCGAGGTTCGTCACCTCTTCAAGCGCGGGGAGATCGTGAAGCTTTGCCGCGCCGCGTTGTCTCAGGAAGGACCGCTAGACACCAGAGAGCTTGCCTTGCGCGTCGTCCGCGCCAAGGGGCTGGATGAAGGCGATAAGGTTCTGAGGAAGTCCGTATCGTTTCGGATCGTGCAGGCGCTTTCCATGGCCGCGAAGCGGGGGACGGTCGGCGACATTGGGAAGCGGAAGGGCGTAAGGGTCTGGTTGGCTATTTAGCTTGTTAACCCTTTGATTTTGATTCGATTTAAAAAATCTTTACTTTTCAAGTGGATAGCTTATCCTGCCTTCAGGCTATTATGTAGCCAAAAAAAGAGCGACCCCTAAGGGTCGCCGAGTTCAGGGTATCAACCTCCGTTAGCGCGGTGGCCGCCGGAAGTGGGAGCAAACATGCTCCCACTTACCAAACCGGCGCCGGTCATATTCCCGCACAAAGACGGTCTTCACCGTGTTGGGCCAGAAATCGAACTGCATTCATCTCACCTCCTTTCCGGGGTCGCCACCCCGCGCGGAAAGAGTGAGCGATCATCGGATCGGAGAATCAGAATCGTTCGCCTGACCTTCTTAAAAGGACTCTGAATTCGGCGGCGGTCAAGTAATTCGGCCGAATTTCCTCGCGAGCCGCGACGCCGTTAAGCTTATGGACAACGGAAGCCAGACCCTGCAGATTCCCTAAGGTTATTTTGGGGGATTGCCATGAAGAGATTTGCCCTGGTGCTGGCCGCCCTGTTCTTTGTTTCGCTCGCCTCTGACGCAGAAGCGTATCGCTGCAACCGGCGCCACTACCGCAACTATTACGGGGTCATTGTCCACTCGCCCTCATGCGGACGCCACGGCGCCCATAAGATGGCGATCTGCCGAGACGGTAGCCGTAGCTATTCGCATCACCGACGCGGGACCTGTTCGCGGCACCACGGCGTCCGGCGGTGGCTGTAGGCTTATTGCTGGACGAAAGCGATAGGGTGCTGAGAAAGGCGCCGCTTATCGGATTCGGCAAACTTCTTATGACTGCTTCAAAGCGGCGGGAAATTCGCGGCGAGAAGCGGGCAGAAGCTCGGTCTGGACGGACGGCCTAAACCTGATTGTGTCAAATTCATTGGGCGCCTTGCTGAAATTCGCTTGGACGCCATCTCTTGTAAATGATAGAATTGATGACATCGCATAACGATATCTTTATGCCGGCATGCTTCTGAGAGAGGAGATGGACCGATGCCCAACTACTCTGCTCAAGCTATCGCGAACGAATTTTTGCGACGGCGCGGATCATGCTCCATCCCTCAGCAAATGTATATTCAAAAACTCGCATATATTGCGAACGGCTGGAATCTCGCCATCAATGGCTTCGCCCTAATTGAAGAAGACCCGCAAGCATGGGATAACGGCCCTGTTTTTAGGTCGATCTGGGATCATGTGCGGGACTTTGGATATAAAGGAAAAAACTGCACACTTGCTGACCCGGCTACAAAAGAAGAAATTAGAGCTGACTTGGCTCCCGAGGAAATCGCTGTAATTGAGCACGTTTGGAGAAAGTATGGGCCTTTTAGCGCCTCACTGTTGTCGCGTATGACGCATGAGACAGGTACCCCTTGGTATAAAGCATATTTTGAACGCGGCAGAAACTCCAAGTTAGACAAAGAAGAAACAAGACAGCATTATGTTGCATTAGCGATGGCTGGCCGTGACGGAAAATGACAAAAAAATAAGCCTTGATGATCTTGATCGCGCACCATCATCACTTCCTGTCACTGAGCCAATTGACTGGCAGCAGAGATATACCACCATAATGGTGCAGTTTACGGCAAATGCCGACGAACTGTTGTCGTTGAAAGAAGAAAATAGCAGGCTTCGCGCAAACAATAAGACAAGAGAGCTTTTGGATGGGCTGATAATTCCGTTTGCGTCTAAGTCGTATTGGTTCATGTGCCTATATTCCATTGCCGTTGCGTTGATGTTAGTTTGCCATGGGGCGGGTCCGGCTGTGTCAGTTGTCGGAGCCAATTTCCAGACATTCCCTTCCAAGATGATCTTCCCCTCAGACTTAAGCCTTGAAAGCTGCGGGCTCAGGCTGGTGCGCTGATATGAAGTCCCTAGGCGCCGGTTCACCTCCGCGAGCAAGTCTAGAGCTATCATCCCATCAGCATGTTCTGAGAGCGTCCAAAGAACCGCGCCCTTTATTGTTCTGTCCGGAAGGGGCTTAAAGACGACTTGCTCACCAAAGACCTTCTTGGCAAACCCCTCAAGCACTTGCTGACCGGTAATTGCGTCAAGGGCGGCATCAAGTTCTGACCGCTCCTTATCAATCGCGTCTATTCGCGCCCTAATTTCACGCATTTCCGCTAGAGCGCGTTCGGCGGCTTCAGATTCAATGGGGGATTCCCAACTGGCTTGAACAATGCGATTCTTTCTTCGTGATTGCGAGGGAGGAATCCCA
>NZ_JAOQNX010000002.1 GCF_025961575.1 Rhodoblastus acidophilus
AGCCGCGATCTGGTCGGTGCTCAAGGCCACAGCCTGCGCCGTGGTCAGCACCGCGATCTGCGCCGTCTTCAGCGCCGCCGTCGCCGCCGTGCTCAGCGCATGGATTTGATCCGTGCCCATCGCCGCAATCGCGTCGGTGGTCAGAGACGCCGCCTGCGCCGCCCCCAGAATGGCGATCTGATCGGTCGTCAGCGCCTTGGCCTGGCTGGTCGACAGCGACGCCACCTGCGCCGAGGTCAAAGCCTTGGCCTGATCGGTCGACAGACCATGCACGTCAGCCGTGGTCAGAGCGCCGATCTGCGCCGTCGACAGCGCGGCGATGTCCTTGGTCGTGACCGCAGCGAGCTCGCTCGCCGTCAGCTTGGCGATATTGTCGGTGCTCAGGGCCACCGTCTGCGCCGTTGTCAAAGCCGCGATCTGGTCGGTGCTCAAGGCCACAGCCTGCGCCGTGGTCAGCACCGCGATCTGCGCCGTCTTCAGCGCCGCCGTCGCCGCCGTGCTCAGGGCATGGATCTGGTCCGTGCCCATCGCCGCGATCGCGTCGGTGGTCAGAGACGCCGCCTGCGCCGCCCCCAGAATGGCGATCTGATCCGTCGTCAGCGCCTTGGCCTGGCTGGTCGACAGCGACGCCACCTGCGCCGAGGTCAAAGCCTTGGCCTGATCGGTCGACAGACCATGCACGTCAGCCGTGGTCAGCGCGCCGATCTGCGCGGTGCTCAGCGCGGCGATGTCCTTGGTCGTGACCGCCGCGAGCTCGCTCGCCGTCAGCTTGGCGATATTGTCGGTGCTCAGGGCCACCGTCTGCGCCGTGGTCAAAGCCGCGATCTGGTCGGTGCTCAAGGCCACAGCCTGCGCCGTGGTCAGCACCGCGATCTGCGCCGTCTTCAGCGCCGCCGTCGCCGCCGTGCTCAGCGCATGGATTTGATCCGTGCCCATCGCCGCAATCGCGTCGGTGGTCAGGGACGCCGCCTGCGCCGCCCCCAGAATGGCGATCTGATCGGTCGTCAGCGCCTTGGCCTGGCTGGTCGACAGCGACGCCACCTGCGCCGAGGTCAAAGCCTTGGCCTGATCGGTCGACAGACCATGCACGTCAGCCGTGGTCAGAGCGCCGATCTGCGCCGTGCTCAGCGCGGCGATGTCCTTGGTCGTGACCGCCGCGAGTTCGCTCGCCGTCAACTTGGCGATATTGTCGGTGCTCAGGGCCACCGTCTGCGCCGTGGTCAAAGCCGCGATCTGGTCGGTGCTCAGCGCCACAGCCTGCGCCGTGGTCAGCACCGCGATCTGCGCCGTCTTCAGCGCCGCCGTCGCCGCCGTGCTCAGCGCATGGATCTGGTCCGTGCCCATCGCCGCAATCGCGTCGGTGGTCAGGGACGCCGCCTGCGCCGCCCCCAGAATGGCGATCTGATCGGTCGTCAGCGCCTTGGCCTGGCTGGTCGACAGCGACGCCACCTGCGCCGAGGTCAAAGCCTTGGCCTGGTCGGTCGACAGACCATGCACGTCAGCCGTGGTCAGCGCCGCGATCTGCTCGGTCTTCAGCGCCGCAATATCCTTGGTCGTGACCGCCGCGAGTTCGCTCGCCGTCAGCTTGGCGATATTGTCGGTGCTCAAGGCCACCGTCTGCGCCGTGGTCAAAGCCGCGATCTGGTCGGTGCTCAAGGCCACAGCCTGCGCCGTAGTCAGCACCGCGATCTGCGCCGTCTTCAGCGCCGCCGTCGCCGCCGTGCTCAAGGCATGGATCTGGTCCGTGCCCATCGCCGCGATCGCGTCGGTGGTCAGGGACGCCGCCTGCGCCGCCCCCAGAATGGCGATCTGATCGGTCGTCAGCGCCTTGGCCTGGCTGGTCGACAGCGACGCCACCTGCGCCGAGGTCAAAGCCTTGGCCTGGTCGGTGGTCAGCGAATGCACTTCAGCCGTGGTCAAAGCCGCGATCTGGGCGTTCGACAGCGCCGCGACGGCCTTGGTCGTCAAGGCGTCGACCTGGGCCGTCGTCAGCTTGGCGATATTGTCGGTGCTCAGCGCCGCCGCCTGCGCCGTGGTCAGCGCCTGGAAATCGTCGGTGGTGAGCGCGTGAATCTGGTCGGAGGAGAATGAGTTGATCTCGTAGGCCTGGATGACCGCAACCTGGGAGGTCGTGAGGCTGGCCATTTCGGTCGTGGACAGAACCAGCGCCTGGCTCGAGGTCAGGCCGGAAATGGCGCTCGCGGTCAGCGAGCTGATCTTCGCGCCGAAGGCGACAATTTCTTCAGTCTGGAATGCGGCCACCTGCTTGGAGGTCAGCTGCGCGGCCTGGGTCGTTGTCAGCGCGGCGATGTCAGCGGTGTTCAACCGTGAAATCGAAAGCGTGGAAAGCGCGGCAATCTGGGCGTTGGTCAGTGAGGAAATAATGGACGTCATGGCGCGGCGAGCCTTGCGGTTTGACTCTTTCGCACTGATCGCAGGCGAAAGCGGCCTTCTCGGAACGGAATCTCCCGGACGCGTGTCCGGGAACGGCATTGATTGGAGAAGACATGGCTCGCGCGAGCCTCGCGTCGGAAAAGCTTCATGCTTTCGGGCTCAATCACCCGATTCCAACGCCGCGCTGACGTTCGGAAATCTGCAGGCGTGAGCCAAACGCAGGGGTGTCCGATGCTATCCGCACATGGCGGCAAGCTAACCGGGGCGGGTAAAGCTTTCGTTAATTTGCAACCCAAGGTTGTCAAAGACCGCAGTGGCGATGCACTGCGCCAAAGTCCTCGATCTTGGCTTGGTCAGAGCGGCAGGACGAAGGCCGGCGCGTCGCCTTCAAATTCGCGCCCCCGGCCGATGGCGTCGATGGCGTCCACCATCAAGCCGCCGCGGCCCAAAAGATCGTCGGCGAGCGAGACCAGCAGCCGGTTGGGGGTGGCGATCGGGGAAACGCTTCGCAAATTCTGGGCGAGAGCATGCTCTTTTCCAGGAGCGCGGGCGCAGGCGATGATATAGGCGGCGGCCGGCGAGCGGCTTACCCCCATCCAGCAATGAACCAGAACGTCCTCGTCCGGCGCGCAGGCGCTTCCAAACTCCAGAATCGCGCCGACCACGGCCTCGTCGGGCGGCACAAGGCCCGGCCCGGGGGCGGTGACATCGTTAAAAGCCAGGATTTTGTGATCGGGCGGCAGCGGGCTCGTATCGAAGATCACCAGCTGCCAGGGCGCGAGCAGAGAGAGCGAACGCGAAAAATTGTGTTTGGCGGCCAGGCTCTCGACGTGGCAAAGGGGGCTGACGATGATCACGCCCCTTCCTATCGTTCGCCCCGGCAGGAAGTCAAACCCTGAGCCCCAGATGATCCCAGCGCAAGCCGCCGACCTGATCGCCCGCATCCAGTATACGCCGCGCCCGGACGACGGCCCCCGCCGCGCCAAAAGCCTGATGATCCAAGGCACCAGCTCCGATGTCGGCAAGAGCATGGTGGTGGCGGGCCTGTGCCGGGCCTATGCGCGGCGGGGCTTGGTCGTGCGCCCGTTCAAGGCGCAGAACATGAGCAATAACGCGGCGGTGGCGGCCAATTCCGACCTGCCCCCCGGCCCCGATGGGCTGATCCCGCGGGGCGAGATCGGCCGGGCGCAGGCGCTCCAGGCGCGCGCATGCTTTGCGGAACCGTCGATCCACATGAATCCGGTGCTTTTGAAGCCGCAGAGCGACATTGGCGCCCAAGTGGTGTTGCGCGGCCGGGTTCTCGGCAATTGCCCCGCCAAAATCTACCATCACATGCGCCGCCAGCTGATGCCGGCCGTGGTCGACAGTTTTGAGCGGCTGGCGCGCGAGTCCGACCTCGTCATCGTCGAGGGCGCGGGCAGCGGCGCCGAAGCGTATTTGCGCTCCTCCGACATCACCAACATGCGTTTTGCCGAGGAAGCCGACCTGCCCGTCATCTTCCTCTCCGACATCGATCGCGGCGGGACCATGGGCGCCATTGTCGGCACCTGGGCGCTGCTGAGCGAAGCCGACCGCGCCCGCGTCGTCGGCTATATCGTCAACAAGTTTCGCGGCGATTTTTCCATTTTCGAGCCGGGCTGCGTCACCATCACCGAGCACACCAACTGGCCGTTTTTGGGCGTTTTGCGCTGGTTCCCCGCCGCCGAGCGCCTGCCCGCGGAAGATTCGCTGGCGCTGGAGCGCGCCGCCGCCGGCAGCCAGGGCAAGCTGAAAATCGCGGTTCTGCGCCTGCAACGCGTCGCCAATTTCGACGACCTCGACCCGCTGGTGGCGGAGCCCGACGTCAACCTGCAATGGATTCAACCGGGAACCCCCATTCCCGGCGATGTCGATGTGGTCATCATTCCCGGCTCCAAATCGACCCGCACCGAACTCGACCTGATCAAGCGCGAGGGCTGGGATATCGACATCCGCGCCCATGTCCGCCGCGGCGGACGCGTGCTCGGCCTGTGCGCCGGCTACCAGATTCTGGGCCGCGTCGTCCGCGACCCCCAGGGCATCGAGGGGCCGCCCGGCGAAACTGAAGGCCTGGGTCTGCTCGATCTCGAAACGGAAATGTCCGACGAAAAGCGCCTTGTCGACATTGACGCCCTCGACCATGTGACCGGGGTGCGGGTCACCGGCTATGAAATGCATATGGGCCGCACCACCGGCCCCGGCCTGGAGCGGCCCTGGATGATCCTCGATCACGGCGATGGCGCGTTCAAGCCGGAGGGCGCGGTTTCGCCTGACGGACGCGTGGTCGGCGCCTATGTCCATGGCGTGTTCGGCGGCGATGCTTTTCGAACCGCCTGGTTGAAGCAATTGGGGGCGCAAATCTCGAATCTGGCGTTTGAGGAGCGCGTCGAACAAACCCTTGAGGCTCTGGCCGACCATATCGAGGCCAATCTCGACCTCGACGCTCTTATAAAATTGGCGCGATAATGCGGACCATTTGTCTCATTGGCATGGGCCCCGGCGACCCCGAATTTTTGACCGCGCAGGCGGTCGAGGCCTTGCGCGCTTGCGACGTGTTCTTCCTTTTGGAAAAGCCGGGACGCGGCAAAGAGTTTTTGGGCGACGCGCGCCGAAAAATCCTCGACCTGCATCGCGGTCCCGGCGCCTATCGCATCGTCACCGCGGAAAGCCCGCCGCGCGCCCCGGCGCAGGAGGGGTATCTCGACGTGGTCGCCGACTGGCATGCGGCGAAAGCCGAGATTTTTGGCAAATTGTTCGCCGAGCATTTGCAGGACGGCGAAAAGGGCGGCGTGCTGGTCTGGGGCGATCCCGCCCTTTACGACAGCAGCATCGCCATTCTGCGCCGGGTTCAGGCGCACTATCCCGGCGAATTCGCGGTGGAGGTGACGCCCGCTGTCAGCAGCCTGCATCTGCTCGCCGCGCGCCATGCGATTTCCCTGCATGAAATCGGCGGCGATTTTCTGGTGACGACGGCGCGGCGGCTGCTGTCCGGCGCCGCCAAAGGGTTTGACTCCCTCGCGGTCATGCTCGATTCCAACGCCGCCTTCGCCCAGATCGACCCGGAAGACTTTTATATCTATTGGGGCGCCTATCTCGGCACCGAGCACGAGGTTTTGGAGTCCGGTCCGCTGAAGGAAATCGGCCCGGCGCTTGCGGAAAAGGTGCGCCTCGAAAAAGAGCGCCACGGCTGGATTCTCGACATTTATCTGCTGCGACGGCGAACGGAGCCCGCTGCTTGACGGCCAGGATCGTTGTTTCAGGCGCGGGCTCAGGCTCAGGCAAAACCCTTCTCACCGCGGGGCTGATCGGCGCGCTGCGCCGGCGCGGTTTTCGCGTTCAGCCGTTCAAATGCGGCCCCGACTATATCGATCCCGGCTGGCTCGGCGCGGCGGCCGGGCGGCCCTGCCGCAATCTCGACGCCTGGATGCTCGGCGTCTCCGGCATGCGCGACAGTTTTGCGCGCGCCTGCGCCGACGCCGATATCGCCGTGATTGAGGGCGTGATGGGCCTGTTCGACGGCGCCGGTTTTGAGAGCGACGAGGGGTCCACGGCCGCCATCGCCGCCGCGCTCGGGGCGCCGGTTCTGCTCATTCTCGATATTTCCGGCGCGGCGCGCAGCGCGGCTGCGACGGCTTTGGGGTTCGCGCGGTTCGATCCCGAAAAGCCGGTCGCGGCTCTGGCGCTGAATTTCGCGGGGTCCGAGGGGCACGCGAAGGGCTGCGCCGCCGCGATCGCGCAAAAGACCGGTCTGCCGACGCTCGGCTGGATGCTGCGCAAGAACGCCCTGACCATTCCCGAGCGGCATCTGGGCCTCGATCTCGCCGCGCTCAACGAGGGCCGCGAGGCGACGCTGGCCGCGGTCGCCGAGGCGGTGGCGCAAAATTTCGACCTCGACGCCCTGCTTGCCCTTGCCCACAGCGCCCCCGCCCTTCCCGTGCAAAATGTTTCGGCCCAGAGCGCGGCGAGCGACGGGCCGATCCTCGCCTTGGCCAGCGACCCCGCCTTCTCCTTCTATTATCAGGACGACATCGACATTTTGGCAGCCGCCGGGGCGCGCGTCGTCCGCTTCAGCCCAGTGGCGGGCGACACCCTGCCCGAGGGAACAGCCGGCGTCTTCCTGGGCGGCGGCTATCCCGAGCTTTTCGCCCGCGAGATCGCCGCGAACACGCGGCTTTGGCGCGACCTGCGCGCCCTCCACGACAAGGGCGCGCCGATCCTGGCGGAGTGCGGCGGGTTCATGGCGCTGACGGAAGCCTTGATCGATCTCGACGGCGTCCGCCATCCCATGGCGGGTTTGGTGCCCGGCGCGGTGAAAATGACGCAACGGCTCGCTTCACTCGGCTACCGCCGCGCCACGGCGCTGGTCGACACGCCGCTGCTGCGCACCGGCGAGTCCTTGCGCGGACACGAATTCCACTACAGCATCTGGGAGCGTGAGGATGCGCCGCCCGCGCCGGCCTGGCGTCTGCAAGGCAGCCGCGACTCTTCGCCGGTCGCCCTCGCCGGCCACGCGGAGCGCGGGCTGCTCGCCAGCTATGTCCACATTCCCCTGGCGCAACGGCCCGAACTCGCCGCGCGTTTTGTAGAGCAGATGCGGGCTTTCGCCGGCCCCAACGAACAATAAGGAGCATGCGCATGGAGCCGAAAGACAGCACCGCCAAGACGGGCTACATGGGGTTCACCAACACAGCCTGTCCTTTTTATCCGTGCCACCAGGGCGTCGAGCGCGAGTTCAACTGCCTGTTTTGCTACTGCCCGCTGATCGCCTATGAGTGTCCCGGTCCCTACAGCGTCATCGTCGACCGCAACGGCATGAAACGAAAAGATTGTTCGGCCTGCACCCTGCCGCACAACGGCTACAAGAAGGCGTGGAATTTTATTCAACGCTGGCTGGAGAAGCCGGTAATCTGGGACGGACACGAACAGGACCCCAACCGCATCAAGGACGCGGCGTCGGAGTAAACGCGTGGACCACCCTCGTGCTTCGAGACGGCCCTTCGGGCCTCCTCAGCATGAGGGCTACTGAAATATAAAGAATTCCCTCATGGTGAGGAGGCCGCGAAGCGGCCTGCTGAGCTTGTCGAAGCATCGAACCATGGATATCGGAACCGCGTCTAACGACCGGTCCCGCTCATCGCCTCGGACAGGCGGTCCAGCGCGGCGGGCAGCATCGGCCCGCCGCAAATGGTCAGTTGCTCTGGGATGACAATGCGGCGCTCCGGCGGATAATTGCGGTCGAGCGCGGGATGCAGCAGCAGCGCCTTGCCCTGGTCCTCCGCGCTTGGCGCCGCCTCCGCCACGAGGATCAGGTCGGGTTTTGCAGCGATGATGGTTTCGAGCGAGACAAAGCCGCCGGTTTTCAGCCCCAGCTCGCCCGCCGCATTGGCGAGCCCAGCCGTGGCCAGCAGCGACGACAGCAAATTGTTGGTTCCGGCGATCCAGCCGCGCCGCGACACCGCGAGAATTTTGGGATGTCCTTGCGCCGCTTTCGTGCGGGCGCGGGCCGCCGCGACATCGATCTTTTCGTTGAGCGCGCTGGCGCGCTCGGGATGGCCGACAATGTCGCCGACGCGGCGCACCTGGGCCTTGACCTCGTCGATGCTGCGGGGAACATCGAAATCCACGACCTTGATCTTTTGATCTTCGAGCAAATCGCGCGTCGCCTTTTTCCCATATTTTCCGGCGAGCACCAGATCGGGTTTCAGGGCGATAATGTCTTCCGCCTCGCCGGTCAGACGCGGATATTTTTTGGCGTCCTCGGCCAGCCAGGACAGGCTGGCGTCGCGCGAATAGGGGCCGAGGCCGGCGATTTGTTCCGGATCGGCCAGGGTCTGCAAGAGCTGGTCCGCGCACATGTTGATCGAAGCGATGCGCAGCGGCGCTGCTTGCGCAGCCCCCACCAGCAGCGCCGCAACGGCCAGCGTTCTAAAAATCATCGGGCGGTCCAGGGCACGATCACGGGTTCGCTGGCGTGCTCGCATCTAAAAATGTCGATGGCGAAGACATCGGCCAATTGCGCGGACGACAGCACGGCGTCCGGCGTTCCCGCCGCCTCAAGGCGCCCGTCGCTGAGCAGCAGGACCCGGTCGGCGAAGCGGGCGGCCGCGCCGAGATCATGGGTGACGACGAAAACCAGCGCGCCCTCGCGCGCCTGGTGGCGCAGCAGCGCCATGATCGACAGCTGGTAATGCGGATCGACGGAGGCCGTCGGCTCGTCGGCGAACAGGACCGGGGCTTGCGTCGCCAGCGCGCGGGCGACCGCGACGCGCCGCCGTTCGCCGCCGGACAGTTTTGTCACGGGACGATCGGCCATCGCCTGGAGATCGACGACATCGAGCGCCTGCTCGACGGCAAGGAGGTCGCGCCCGGAAAGCCGGTCGGGCCGCGAGGCGCCATGCGGAAAACGCCCGAGCGCGACGACGTCGCGGACCGGCAGCGGCCAATGGACGGAATCGTCCTGCGGCACATAGGCGAATTTTTGCGCGCGCTGCGCCACGGAAAGACCGCGCACGTCCACGCCGGCGAAAACCATGCCGCCTTCGCTGGGGATCAGGCCGGCCAAGGCGCGCAACAGCGTGGTCTTGCCGGCGCCGCTCGGCCCGACCAGCGCGACGAGACTGCCGTTTTCCGCATCAAAACAAATGCTTCGCAGGACCTGCCGGCCGGCGAGGCGGACGCTGAGGTCGCGGACTTCAAAACCGCTCATGCCGCCGCCTCCAGTTTCCGGCGCTCGCGGAACACCAGATAGAGGAAGAAAGGCACGCCGATCAGCGAGGTGAGCACGCCGACCTTGATCGAAGAGGTCGAGGGGATCAGGCGCACGGCGATGTCGGCGGCGAGCAGCAGCGCCGCGCCGGCAAAGGCGCTGGGCGCGAGCAGCCGGCCGGGATCGTGCCCGACCAGCGGGCGCATCAGATGCGGCACGACCAGGCCGATAAAGCCGATGGTTCCCGAGACCGCGACCGAGGCGCCGACGCCCAGCGCCACGCCGAGAATGACGTGCAAGCGCAAAGCCGAGACATTGACGCCGAGGCTCTGCGCCGCCTCCTCGCCGAGACTCAGCACGCGAAACGCGTCGCGCCGGGCGAACAGCAGAAAGGCGCCACAGGCCATGAACGGCCAGGCCAGCAGCACATGACGAAAGCTGCGGTCGTCCAGCGAACCCAGCAGCCAGAACGAGATTTCCAGCGCCGCGAACGGGCTCGCCGCCAGATTGAGCGCCAGCGCGGTGGCGGCGCCGGCGAGGCTCGACAGCGCCAGACCCGCGAGGATCAGCAGCAGCAGATTGGACTCGCGCCCGACAATGGCGACCAGGACGAAGGCGGACAGAAACGCCATCAGGATCGCCGACAGCGGCAAGGCGAAGGACAGGGCGTCGCCCAGACCCGTGGCGATGGCCAGCACCGCGCCGAAGGCCGCCGCCTGCGGCGCGCCGAACAGCGAGGGCGCCGCGAGCGGATTGCGCAACAACCCCTGCAAGGCCGCGCCGGAGAGGCCGTGCATGGCGCCGATGGTGGCGGCGAGCAGGGTGCGCGGCAGACGGATTTCCTGGACGATGGCGCGCTGCGCCTCGGTGGCGCCGCCGAACAGGGCGTCCACGACCGTCGGGATCGGCAGATGCACGGCGCCGACGCCGAGAGACGCCAAAGCCAGCACGCAGACCAGCGCCGGAAGCAGCACATTCAGCAGGGAACGCTGGGATGACAGCAAGAAAGACCTCTTTGCAGGCGAGCGCCTGCTCGAAGGCGCGAAAGGACCGTCTTGCGGTCGAGGCGGGGCAAGCCGCCAGTCCGTCTTACGCCCATCCATCCGGCGCGCAGACGGACTTCTCTGTAATTACGAATTTTTATTGACGCAAGGGTCGCCCGTCCGGGGCTGTTCACACGTCGCCAGACGGCTTACAAGGGCGCAAGTCGACAAACACGCAAGCATCCGGAAAAATATGCCGTTTGAGGTCGTCATGGCCGGGCCTGTTCGCGCGGCGCCGCAATGCGACTCGTTGCGGCATAGTCCTTCGCGGGTTGGCGTGGATGCCCGGGACAAGCCCGGGCATGACGTGCGTGGCCGATGACCTCGTTCAGGGGCGACATGGCGCCAAACACAGTCGTGATCATCGGGGGCGGAATCGCCGGCCTGTGCGCCGCCATCGCGGCGCGCCGGCTCGGGGTCGACGCGCATGTGCTGGAAAGCGCCCCGCGCGCGCTGCGCGGCGGCAATGCGCGTCACGCCCGCAATTTTCGCATCGCCCACGAAACGCCGGTCTGGCACACGCCTGACGTCTATTCCGCCGCCGAGTTTCTGGCCGAACTGGAGAAAACAGGCTGCCCGGACGAGGGTTTTGCGCGCGGGCTGGTGGAGGATTCGGCTGGCGTCGCGGAGTGGCTGATGGGCTGCGGCGTCCTCCTGCAAGCCCCCGATGTCGGCGTGCTCCCCTATTCCCGGCGCACCGCTTTTCTGCTCGGCGGCGGCAAGGCGATGGTCAACGCGCTCTATGGCGCCGCGGCGCGCCTGGGCGTGAGCTTCGATTACGAAAGCGAGGCGGTCGGGCTCACCGAGGTTTTGGGCGGCTGGGAGGCGGAGGTCACGACTGGCGCAATGAAAAAACGGATCTTTGCGCGGGCCGTCGTCGTCGCTTCCGGCGGCCCCGGCGGCGATCCCGACTGGCGAAAGCAACACATTGGCGAAGGCGTATTGCTGCGAGGCGCCCGGTCTTCCAACGGTCGGCTGATGCAACTTTTGGCGGAACGCGGCTGCAAAACCCTCGGCGACCCCTCCTCCTGCCATATGGTCGCCGTGGACGCGCGGGGGCCGGAGGATGACGGCGGCATCGTCACCCGCATCACCGCCATTCCGCACGGACTGGTGGTGGACCGCCACGGGCGACGCGTCGAACTGGCGGGCGCGAGCCCAAAAAAATCCCATTACGCCCAATGGGGGGCGCGGATCGCAGCTTGCGACGGCGGCGTGGCGTTTCTCATCCTCGACGCGCACGGGTTTGCCAAAACCCTGCCGGCGGCGCTGGCGCCGATCCGCGCCGATAGGCTCGATGCGCTCGCCGGCAAGCTGGGGCTTGACGGCGCCGCATTGGCGGAAAGCGCTCCCCTTGGCGCGCCGCCGTTTTTCGCCTTTCCCATGCGCGCAGGCCTGACTTTCGTGCATTACGGTCTGGCGGCGGACGCGGACATGCGCCTGTGCAGGGAAGGCAACACAAGCCTGTTCGGCGCGGGCATGATCGTTGCGCCCAATTTTTTCACGCGGGGCTATATGGCCGGGCTGGGATTGACGCTGTCCGCCGTCACGGGACGGCGCGCCGGGGAGGCCGCCGCGCGCCATGTCCTCAACTGATGAAGCCGACCGCATCCTGAGGATTTGCGCCGCCTGCATGTATTGCGACGGCCTGTGCCCGGTGTTCCCGGCGCTGGCGGGCCAGCGCGATGATTTTGGCGACGCCTATCTCGCCAATCTCTGCCACAATTGCCGCGCCTGCTGGCACGCCTGCCAATATGCCCCGCCCCATCCCTTCGCCGTCAACGCGCCCGCCGTGCTGGCGCGGGTGCGGCGGCAAACCTATGCGGACCATGTCTGGCCGCGGGTCCTGCGCCATGGTTTTGAACGGCCGGCGCTCGGCGCGGTTTTTCTCGTCGCCGCGGCCCTTTTGACGCTGGCAATGCTAACCTTCGCCTCCTCGCACGGACAATCCGGCTTTTACTCCGTCGTCCCCTGGGGCGTGATGGCGGGCCTGGGCGGCGGCGCCCTGACTTTTGCGACCATCAGCATGGCGGTTTCGACCCTGCGGTTTTGGCGGACGATTTCCGCGGATTTGCAGCCCGGCCGGCTCGGCCCGGCGCTGTGGCGGGCCGCCATGGACATTGTCACCCTGCGCCACCTCGACGGCGGCGGCCCCGGTTGCCATGACATCGGCCCCGGCTTTTCGCGGAGCCGAAAAATTTTCCATCACCTGATGGCGGGCGGCGTGCTGCTGGCTTTCGCCTCAACCCTTGTCGCCGCTGCTTACGAGCATTTTTGGGGGCTCTCCCCGCCCTTCCCGCTCGCCAGCCCGCCGGTGCTATTGGGACTGGCGGGCGGTCTCGGCATTGTCGCGGGCGCGGCGGGTCTGCTGGCGCTCGAAACGCGGATGGAGCGCGAGGTCTCGGAACCCGGCGAAACCCAGCTCAACGTCATTTTCCTGATCGCCCTGCAGCTCGTTGCGCTGAGCGGCCTCGCCTTGCTGTTTTTCCGCGATACCCCGGCGATGGGACCGCTGCTGCTGGGCCACCTCAGCCTCGTCACCGGCTTTTTTCTCGCCCTGCCCGCGACCAAGGCGCTGCACGCGCCGTTCCGCGCCGCCGCGCTGCTGCGCCACGCCTTTTCGCGAACGCCCAAAACCCGAGCTGTCGCGTCGGATTGACAAGGGCGACCGTCTCGGCCAAGTAGGCGCCGCGACGGTCCTCGCGCAAAAAATGCGCAGGCGCCCTCGGCAAGCCGAAAGGCTTGATCCGAAAGCCTCAAACCCGTCCAGAGCTGGAAGACTTGGGGACGTCTCGTTGGGGGCGCGTCAAAACCCGCCCCGATGGGAGTGAGCGTCATGTCGAGCTATGATTATGTCCGCGAAGGCGACGAAATCTACCGCCGCTCCTTCGCCATCATCCGCAGCGAGGCGGATTTGGGTCGGTTCGCGCCGGGCGTGGAGGAACGCCTCGCCGTGCGCATCATCCACGCCTGCGGCATGACCGAAGTCGCCTCGGCCCTCGCCTTTGCGCCCGGCGCGGCGGAAGCCGGCGCGGCGGCTTTGGCGGCCGGAGCGCCGATTTTTTGCGACGCGCAAATGGTCGCCCATGGGGTCACCCGCGCCCGGCTGCCCGCCAACAACGAAGTCATCTGCACCCTGTCCGACCCGCGCGTGCCCGAGCAGGCGAAGGCGCGCGGCCTGACCCGCTCGGCGGTCGCCGCCGATCTGTGGCGGGATCGGCTGGCCGGCTCGGTGGTCGCCATCGGCAATGCGCCGACCACATTGTTTCGTCTTCTCGAAATGTTCGCCGAGGGCGCGCCCATGCCGGCCTGCATCATCGGCATGCCCGTCGGCTTTGTCGGCGCGGCCGAATCCAAGGATGCGCTGATCGAATTCCCGGGCGCGCCGCATCTGGTGGTGCGCGGACGGCGCGGCGGCAGCGCCATGGCGGCGGCGGCGATCAATGCGCTCGCGAGCGCGAAGGAGTGAGCGTGTCGGGTCGTCTCTATGGCATAGGTCTGGGTCCGGGCGATCCCGAACTTTTGACCGTGAAGGCCGTGCGGCTGCTGAAAAGCTGTTCGGTCGTCGCCTATTTTTGCAAGTCGGGCCGACGCGGCAATGCGCGCGCCATCGCCGACCGCTGGATTCCGGAAGGTTGCGAGGAATTGCCGCTCGGCTATCCGCTGACCACGGAAGTTCCGTTCGACTCGCCCGAATATGTGTCGGCGCTCTCAGGTTTTTACGAGGAGGCGCGGGCCAGACTGGCGGAACGGCTGCGCAACGGCCAGGATGTGGCGCTGATCGCCGAGGGCGATCCGCTGTTCTACGGCTCGTTCATGCATTTGTTCATCCGTCTCAAGGACGAATTTGACACTGAGATCGTGCCTGGAGTCACCGGCATGGCCGGCTGCGCCGCGGCGGCGGGCGCGCCGATGACCTGGGGCGACGACATTTTGTCGGTGCTGCCGGGCACCCTGCCCTACGAGGCCCTGGTGGAAAAGCTGCGCCAGACCGACGCCGCCGTGGTGATGAAGCTCGGCAAGAATTTCGGCAAGGTGCGGCGCGCCTTCGCCGAGACCGGCCGGCTGGAGCGGGCCATCTATGTCGAGCGCGGCGCCATGCCGGATCAAAAGGTGATCCCGCTGGCCGAAAAGCTTAGCGATGACGCGCCCTATTTCTCGCTGATCCTGATGCCGGGACAGGGGCGGCGGCCATGACCGGAAAAATTTTTGTGATCGGCCTCGGGCCGGGGCCGGCGCATTGGCTGACCCCCGAAGCCAGCGCCGTTCTTGAACAAGTGACCGATCTCATCGGCTATTTTTCCTATGTTGACCGCATTGCGCCTCGCCCCGGCCTGACCATCCATGGCAGCGACAACCGCGTCGAACTCGACCGTTCTCGCCATGCTCTGGAACTGGCCTGTTCGGGAAAAATCGTCGGGGTGGTCTCGGGCGGCGATCCCGGCGTGTTCGCCATGGCGGCGGCTGTGCTGGAGGCGGTCGAGAATGGGCCGGAAGAGTGGCGCGGCCTCGATATCGAGGTTTTGCCCGGCGTGAGCGCCATGCAGGCGGCGGCGGCGCGGCTGGGCGCCCCGCTTGGCGGCGATTTCTGCGCCATTTCGCTCTCCGACAATCTCAAACCCTGGGAGCTGATCGAGCGCCGGCTCAAGGCGGCCTCGGACGGCGATTTTGTTGTCGCCCTCTACAATCCCGCGTCGAAAGCGCGGCCGAAACAGATTTTCGACGCCTTCGCTTTGCTGCGGACCCTGCGTCCCGCCTCAACCCCGGTCGCTTTCGCGCGCGCGGTCGGCCGGCCCGACGAGCGCATCGTTCTGACAACGCTTGGCGAGGCCGATCCGGGCCTCGCCGACATGAGCACGCTGGTCATGATCGGCGCCACCACCACGCATCTGATCGCGCGACCGGACGGGCGGCCGTTCGTGCTGACCCCGCGCTTCTATGAGGCCGGACAGTGAGCCTCGATCCACGCCAGCGCGTCCCCGATGTTTTCGAACACCGGGCGCTCCGGCGTTTTCGGGCGGCGGATCATCACCACCGGCAGTTTTTCCACGCGCGCCGCGTCGATTTTGGCGCGCGTCGCCTCGCCGCCAGCGTTTTTGCTCACCAAAATGTCGATCTTCTTGTCGCGCATCAGGGCGATTTCGTCGGCGACCGTGAACGGCCCGCGCGCCAGCACCAGATCGAGCGAGGCGGGCAGCGCCTCGGCGTCGGGCGCGTCGATGGCGCGCAGGACGAAATGATGCGGGCTTCCGGCAAAGGCGCCCGCCTGCTGGCGGCCGATGGCGAGGAACACGTTTTTTTTCGGCGTCTCCCCAAGAGCAGCGGCGGCCTCCACGGCGCTGTCCACCTCGATCCAGTCGTCGCCCTCGCCGGCAACCCACGGGGCGCGTGTGAAGGCGCACAGCGGCGTGTTGGTCGCCGCACAGGCTTGCGCCGCATTGCGCTTCATTTGGGCGGCGAAGGGGTGCGTGGCGTCGATCACGGCGTTGATGCGCTCGTCCCGGAGATAGGACACCAAACCTTCGACGCCGCCAAACCCGCCGCTGCGCGTCGGCAGGGGCATGGGAGCGGGGTTTTTGGTGCGCCCGGCCAGCGACAGGATGGCGTCGAGATCGGCGCGTTGCGAAAGGGTTTTCGCCAGCAAGGTCGCCTCGCTGGAGCCGCCGAGAATCAATATTCGCATAACAAACCTTTGGGGTCCTGGTCATGAGCGCGCCCTGGCTGACCATTGTCGGGCTCGGCGAGGACGGGCTTGAGGGACTGTCCTTAGCCGCGCGGCAGCGGATCGCGCAAGCGCGGCTCGTCGTCGGCGGCCTCAGGCACTTGCAGTTGATCGGCGAGACGGCGGGCGAGCGCCTCGCCTGGCCTTCGCCTTTGCAGGAGGCGTTTCCCAAAATTTTGGCGCGGCGCGGCGAACCCGTCGTGGTGCTGGCCTCCGGCGATCCGTTCTTTTTTGGCGTCGGCTCGCTGCTGGCGCAGATCGTTCCGCCCGCCGAAATTCTGTGTCTGCCGCAACCCTCCGCTTTCAGCCTCGCCGCCAGCCGGCTTGGCTGGGCGTTGCAGGATTGCGCGCTGGTCACCCTGCACGGGCGCGCGCTGGAGAAAATTATTCCGCATTTGCAGCCTGAGGCGCGCGTGCTGGCGCTTTCGTGGGACGGGGATACGCCCGCGAAACTGGCGGCTTTGCTGCGGGACAGGGGCCTGGGCGCATCGCAGCTTACGGTCTGCGAAGCCATGGGCGGTTCTCGCGAGCTGTTGCGCACCGCGACGGCGGAAAGTTTTGATATTGCGGGCGTCGACCCGCTCAACACCATCGCGCTCGAAGTTTTGGGCGACGGCGTTCGCATTCCACCAAAAAGGCCGGGACTGCCCGACGACTGGTTCGAGCACGACGGCCAGATCACCAAGCGCGAAATGCGCGCCCTGACGCTGTCCCAACTGGCGCCTCGGCCTCGGGACCTGCTTTGGGATGTCGGCGCCGGCTCCGGCTCCATTTCCATCGAATGGCTGCTTTCGGACCCGTCGACGCACGCGATCGCCATCGAAAAGAACGCGGAACGCTGCGCGCGCATCCGCCGCAATGCGGCCGCGCTGGGCGTCCCGCATTTGACCGTCATCAAGGGCGAGGCGCCCGACGCGCTGCAAAATCTGGAAAAACCCGACGCCATTTTCGTCGGCGGCGGTTTTACCGCACCCGGCTTGATCGACCTGTGCTGGAACGCGCTGGCGCCGCGCGGGCGTCTGGTCGTCAACGCCGTGACCCTGGAAAGCCAGGCCGACCTGTTCGCCGCGCAGCGCCGGTTGGGCGGCGAACTGTTGCAGACCCAGTTCGCCCATGCCGACGCCGTCGGTCGCTTTCGCGGTTTCCGCCCGTTGATGCCGAGCGTGCAATGGAGCGTGACCAAGTGAGCGTGGCGGTGGGCGTCGGGTTCAGCACGCTTGCTACGGCGGAGGCCATCGCAAGAGGCGTGCGCCTTGCGCTTGAGCGCGCCGGCAAAACCGCCGACGCGCTACACACCAGCTCGCGCAAGCGCGAGAGCGCGCCGCTCAAGGAAGCCGCCAACGCCTTGCGCCTAAAACTCGTCTTCCACGACGAGGCGGATTTGCAAAAGCGCGATGCGGAGGTGGTTTCGCGCTCCTCGCTGGTCATGACGCTCGCCGGCGTCGGCAGCCTCGCCGAAGCCGCCGCGCTCGCCGGCGCGGGCGACAATTCGCGCCTGATCGTGGAAAAATTCAGCCTGAACGGCGTCTCCTGCGCCGTCGCCATCGCCTCGGAGTTGTCATGACCGTGCATTTCATCGGCGCCGGACCGGGCGCGGCCGACCTCATCACCTTGCGCGGCCGCGACCTGATCGCACGCTCGCCGGTCTGCCTCTACGCGGGCTCGCTGGTGCCCAAGGCCTTGCTCGATTATTGCCCGCCCAACGCGCGCATCGTCGACACCGCGCCGATGAGCCTCGACCAGATCGAAGCCGAATTTTTACGCGCGCACGAGGCCGGCGAGGATGTGGCGCGGCTGCATTCTGGCGACCTCTCGATCTGGAGCGCGCTCGCCGAACAGACCCGCCGCCTCGACCGGCTCGGCATTCCCTATGACGTTACGCCAGGCGTGCCCGCCTTCGCCGCCAGCGCCGCCTTGCTGCGGCGCGAGCTGACTGTTCCCGAAGTCGCGCAATCCTTGGTTCTGACCCGCACCAGCGGGCGCGCCTCCGCCATGCCGGACAGTGAAAGCTTGGCCGCCTTCGCCAAAACCGGCGCGACGCTCGCCATCCATCTGTCGATCCATGTGCTCGACAAGCTGGTGGCGGAACTCACCCCGATCCTCGGCGCGGATTGCCCCGTCGCCATCATTTTCCGCGCCTCCTGGCCCGACGAACAGGTTTTGCAGGGCACGCTCGCCGACATCGAGGCGAGTTTTGCCAGATCGCCGGTCGAGCGCACCGCTCTGGTGCTGGTGGGACGGGCGCTGTCGTCAGAGGATTTTCGCGAGAGCGCGCTTTACGATCCCGATTACCTGCGCCGCTACCGGCCGCAGCGCGGCGGCGCGGAATGAAGGGTTTTGTCATCGCCGCGCCGCGCTCGGGCGGCGGCAAGACCACGGTCGCGCTCGGGCTGATGCGGGCGTTTCGCCAGCGCGGCCTGCGCGTCGGCGCAGTGAAAAACGGGCCTGACTATATCGACAGCGCCTTTCATGGCGCCGCCACGGGGCGTCCAAGCTTCAATCTCGACAGCTGGGCGATGGACGATTGTTTGGTCGCCGGACTCGCGGCGACCGCGGCGCAAGACGCCGACCTGTTGATCGCCGAGGGCTCCATGGGCCTGTTCGACGGCGCGCCCGGCGATTTGGCCCGCAATGGCGCGTCGGCCACTCTGGCGAAAAAGCTTGGGCTGCCGGTCGTTCTGGTTCTCGATGTCTCCGGACAGGCGCAGACGGCGGCGGCGGTCGCCCTGGGCTGCGCGCGCTTCGATCCCGAGGTCAAACTCGCCGGCGTGATCCTCAACAAGGCGGGCGGCGAACGGCATGTTCGGCTGGCGGCCTCCGCGCTTGAAACCATCGGCTTGCCAGTGTTGGGCGCCCTGCCCCGCGACGCCAAGATCGTGCTGCCCGAGCGCCATCTCGGGCTGGTCCAGGCCGCCGACACCGCCGATCTCGGCGCCAAACTCGACGCCCTCGCCGCTTTCGTCGGCGCCCATATCGATCTGGATGCGCTGCGGGCCGCGGCGCAGCCAATGGTCCCTGCGTCCGCTCGAACCAATGCGCTGGACCCGCCCGCCCAAAGAATCGCGGTCGCGCGCGACGCCGCCTTTTCCTTCCTCTATCCGCATCTGCTGCTGGGCTGGCGCCGCGCCGGGGCCGAGATTTCGTTTTTCTCGCCACTGCAAGACGAACCGCCGCCGCGCGACGCCGATTTCTGCTGGCTGCCGGGCGGCTATCCGGAATTGCATGCGGGAAAACTGGCGAACGCCCAAAAATTTCTCCAGGGCTTGCGGGCCTTTGCCTCGGAAAAACCGGTGCACGGCGAGTGCGGGGGCTATATGGCGCTGGGCGAAATCCTGACCGACGCCGATGGCTTGCGCCACCGCATGGCCGGCCTGCTCTCCGTCTCCACCAGTTTCGCCAAGCGCAAGCTGACGCTCGGCTATCGCCACGCGACGCTCGCGGCGGATGGCGCGCTCGGGCCACGCGGGAAAATTCTTCTGGGGCACGAGTTTCACCACGCGACCATCGAAACGCTTGGCGACGATCCGGCTTTCGCCCTAGCCTGCGACGCCCATGGCGGCGAGAAGAAGCCCGTGGGCTCCCGTCGCGGGCGCGTCACCGGCTCGTTTTTTCATGTCATCGCGGCGAGCAACGAGGGTTCATGACGCTTTGTGAGGCGCAATGCTGACCAGCCCCTGCACGGGCCTCTGTCAAATCGAAGATGATTTCTGCCGCGGATGCGGACGCACGCGGGAGGAAATCGGCGGCTGGCGCGGCGCCGGCGAGGATTTTCGCCAGCGCGTCTGGGCAAAATTGCCGCAACGGCGCGCCGCGCTGGGGATAAAACTGCATCGCAAGGACTGGAGCGCCCGGGACGCGCGGGATTTCGTCGTCGCGTCGCTGCGGCGCGGAGGGGTCTGGAGCGCCGGCGGCCTCACTTTCCGCGCCGAGGGGGCCGAGGTTCAGGTCAACGGCGGCGCGATCCGCTGCATTTCGTCCCGGGGCGCGCTCGGCTTTGCCCTCGACGAGTCCGTCTGCGCCTTTGCAGACGGCGCCGGCGACGAATCTATCATCTTGGCGACAGCCAGGCGGCGAACGGAGCCGTCGGGGCCTGGACGGCTTGGGCCTGACGTGCAGGCGGTTCGGGCGCAGGACCGCGCGGCGATCTTGTACGATCTGGGTTTGGGCGACGCCGGCTGCACATATTGTGTGCGCGCGACCGACCCAGATTTGATCGCGCGCCTCGAGGCGCGCGCGGGCGACGGGCGCAACGTGCTGGCGGAACTGTCAAAATATGCGGCGCCACATGCCGTCGTCTTGACCGGGATCGGCCGGATCGAGGCTTTTGGCGGCGCGCCGCCCGGCTTTGCCGGCGAGGAGCGGCGCGAGATTTCGCCCGCCTATGTCGCCTGCGCCCGCCTCCTCCCCGGTTAGACGAGCGTAGCCGTCGATCTTTGGGCGCTGAGCGTGTAGGACGACGAAATGGTGGCGATCTTGCATGCGCAGCGCGGCTGCAAGCGGATGCACGCCTTTTCGACAATCGACAGCAAGGATTTATGGTCGTATTCGCATCCTGAACTGAAATCGTCCGCGCGAGAGCATGATCCCAAAAAGCGGATCTCCGGTTTTTGGAAATAGATCACGCTCAAACAAGGCTCAGCCAACATCGAAATGAATCTGAGGGAGCCCGCATGTCGTTTCTTGAAACCTACCGCGCCCATGTCGCAGAGCGCGCGGCGCTTGGCATCCCGCCCTTGCCGCTCTCCGCGAAGCAGACGGAGGCGCTGATCGCCCTGCTGCGCGATCCGCCCGCGGGCGAGGAGGCGTTTCTCGTCGAACTGCTGACCCATCGCGTGCCCGCCGGCGTGGACGACGCCGCCCGCCTGAAAGCTGGCTTTTTGGATGCCGTGGCCACCGGCCATGAGAAGAACGCGCTGGTTTCGCGCGAGTTGGCGACCCGGTTGCTCGGAACCATGCTCGGCGGGTTCAACATCAAGCCGCTGATCGACCTGCTCGCCGACGCCGAAATCGGGACTGTCGCCGCCGAGGGTTTGAAAAAGACCCTGCTGATTTTCGACTATTTTCACGACGTGCAGGCGCTCGCCGAAAAAGGCTGCGCCAACGCCAAATCCGTGCTGAACTCCTGGGCCGAGGCCGAATGGTTCACCTCGCGTCCCGAGGTCCCGGCTTCGCTGACGCTCACCGTGTTCAAGGTTTCGGGCGAAACCAACACCGACGACCTCTCGCCGGCTCCCGACGCCTCGACCCGTCCCGACATTCCGCTGCATGCGCTGGCCATGCTGAAAAACCCGCGTCCGGGCATCGAGCCGGACGAGGCCGGCGTGCGCGGACCGACCAAGCAGCTGGCAAAACTGATCGCTGGGGGTCATCCGGTCGCCTATGTCGGCGATGTCGTCGGCACCGGTTCGTCGCGCAAATCCGCCACCAATTCCGTGCTGTGGTTCACCGGCGCGGATATTCCCTACGTGCCGAACAAGCGGTTCGGCGGCGTCTGCCTCGGCTCGAAGATTGCCCCGATTTTCTACAACACCATGGAAGACGCCGGCGCGCTGCCGATCGAACTCGACGTCTCCGCCATGGAGACCGGCGACACCATCGAACTGCGCCCCTATGACGGCAAGGCGCTGAAGAACGGCGCGGTGATCGCCGAGTTCAAGGTGAAGTCCGAGGTGATTTTTGACGAAGTGCGCGCCGGCGGCCGCATTCCGCTGATCATCGGTCGCGGCCTGACCGCGCGGGCCCGCGAAGCCTTGGGCCTGCCCGCCTCCACCCTGTTCCGCCTGCCGGGTTCGCCCAAGGATTCCGGAAAAGGCTTTACGCTCGCGCAGAAGATGGTGGGACGCGCCTGCGGTCTGCCCGAGGGCAAGGGCATTCGGCCCGGGACCTATTGCGAGCCGAAGATGACCACCGTCGGGTCGCAGGACACGACGGGACCGATGACCCGCGACGAGCTCAAGGATTTGGCTTGCCTCGGTTTCTCCGCCGATCTCGTCATGCAGTCGTTCTGCCACACCGCCGCCTATCCTAAACTGGTGGACGTGCAGACCCATCGCGAACTGCCGACCTTTATCTCCAATCGTGGCGGCGTGGCGCTGCGCCCCGGCGACGGCGTGATCCATTCCTGGCTCAACCGCCTGCTGCTGCCCGACACCGTGGGCACCGGCGGCGATTCGCACACCCGGTTCCCCATTGGCATTTCGTTCCCGGCCGGCTCCGGCCTCGTCGCCTTCGCCGCGGCGACCGGGGTCATGCCGCTCGACATGCCGGAATCCGTTCTGGTGCGCTTCAAGGGCCAGATGCAGCCTGGCATCACCCTGCGCGATCTCGTCAACGCCATTCCCTATGCGGCGATCAAGGCGGGCTCGCTCACGGTCGAGAAGAAGGGCAAGAAGAACGTCTTCAACGGCCGCATTCTCGAAATCGAGGGGCTGCCGGATCTGAAGGTCGAGCAGGCATTTGAATTGTCGGATGCTTCGGCCGAACGTTCGGCGGCGGCCTGCACGGTGCGGCTCAACAAGGAGCCGATCATCGAATATCTGCGCTCCAACATCACGCTGATGAAGTGGATGATCGCGCAGGGCTATCAGGACAAGCGCTCGCTGGAGCGCCGCATCGCCGCGCAGGAGGCCTGGATCGCCAATCCGGCGCTGCTGCAGCCCGATGCCGACGCCGAATATGCCGCCGTGTTCGAAATCGACCTGAACGAGATCAAGGAGCCGCTGCTCGCCTGCCCGAACGACCCCGACGACATCAAGCCGCTGTCGGAAGTCGCCGGCGACAAGATCGACGAGGTCTTCATCGGCTCGTGCATGACCAACATCGGCCATTTCCGCGCCGCCGGCAAAATCCTCTCGGGCAAAACGGACATTCCGACCCGGCTGTGGATCGCGCCGCCGACCAAGATGGACGCGCATATCCTCACCGAGGAAGGCTATTACGCCACCCTCGGCAAATCGGGCGCGCGCATGGAAATGCCGGGCTGTTCGCTGTGCATGGGCAACCAGGCGCAGATTCGCAAGGGATCGACGGCTTTGTCGACCTCGACGCGCAATTTCCCCAATCGCCTCGGCCTCGACACCCGCGTCTACCTGTCCTCGGCGGAACTGGCGGCGGTCGGCGCGCTGCTTGGCAAGATCCCGACCTTCGCCGAATATATGGACGCGCTCGCCGGGCTGAAGGGCAAGGAAGGCGAGGTCTATCGCTACATGAATTTCGATCGGATTCCCGAATTTGTCGAAGGCGCCGACGCCGACGCCTGAGCTTTTTCGACAAAAAATTGAGGACGCCGCGGGTTTGGATCCGCGGCGTTTCTCATTGGCGCGCTTGCAAGAACTTGATAGGACACATGTCCCGCCGGTGCCTGCGCATGAGAATGGCGCGGGAGAATCGGGAACGCGGTGCAAGGCCGCGACGCGCCCAGCGCTGTGAAGAGGACTGACGGAGCACATGCCACTGGCCAGGCCGGGAAGGCGTTTCGTCGGGAGGAGCCCAAGTCAGAAGACCGGCCGACGGGAATGGTTTTGCGCGCATGGACAGCGCGGAAGACGCCATCAAGGGGACTGTAGATGGATCAAAAAGTGCCTGCCCTGCCGCTGCCGGACGCCGAACGCGCCGGGGTCTACCGCGCCATCATGACCCGGCGCGACACGCGCGGCGAATTCCTGCCGGACCCGGTGTCGGACGAAACTCTCGCCCGCCTGCTGCTCGCCGCGCACCACGCGCCGTCCGTCGGCTTCATGCAGCCCTGGAGTTTTGTCGTCATCCGCGACCGCGCGGTCAAACAGCGGGTGCATGACGCCTTCATCAAGGCCCATGCCGAGGCCGCCCTGATGTTCCCCGAGGAGAAGCGCGACACCTATCGTTCGCTCAAACTCGAAGGGATCATGGAATCGCCGGTCAATATCTGCATCACCTGCGACCGCGACCGCGCAGGTCCCGTGGTGATCGGGCGCACGCATATCCCCGCCATGGACCTGTTCAGCTCGGTTTGCGCGGTCCAGAACCTGTGGCTCGCGGCCCGCGCGGAAGGGCTCGGCGTCGGCTGGGTGAGCATTTTCGATAACGAGGTGGTGCAGAACGCCCTCGAAATCCCTGAGCGCATCGTGCCCGTCGCCTATCTCTGCGTCGGCAAGGTGAAGTTCTATCATCCCCGCCCGGAGCTGGAAGCCGCGGGATGGCGCCCGCGCCTGCCGCTCAATGAACTCGTCCATTTCGACCATTGGGGCCGTCAGGACGCCGAACCGGACTTGCTGGAGCGCCTGCGCGAGGTCGAGGGACGCGCGGCCGGCGGCGGGGACATCGTTTAAGGCCCGCAAACGCGTGGACCGCCCTCGTGGTTCGAGACGGAGGCTCCGCCTCCTCCTCACCATGAGGGCTACTGGAGGGAATACCCTCATGGTGAGGAGGCCCCGAAGGGGCCGTCTCGAACCATGGCCATCAGAACGGCACACCGAATGCGGTCGGGAGCCCCCGACCGCATTTTTCAGTTATCACCCCTGTTTCGCGCCGCGGTCGTAGTTGAGCACCGGCGCCAGCCAATGCTCCACATCCGCGACGCTCATGCCTTTGCGCTTCGCGTAATCCTCGACCTGGTCGCGCTCGACCTTGGCGACGCCGAAATAATGCGCCTGCGGATGCGAGAGATAGAGACCGCACACCGATGAGTTCGGCGACATTGCGAAACTCTCGGTGAGCGTCACCCCAAGGTTTTTGCTCGCGCCGAGCAGATCGAAGATCGTCTGCTTTTCCGTGTGGTCGGGCTGGGCCGGATAGCCCGGCGCCGGGCGGATGCCCTGGTATTTGTCGTGGATGAGGTCGTCGAGGCCGACGCTTTCATCTGGCGCATAACCCCAAAACTCTTTGCGCACGCGGGCGTGGAGATATTCCGCCGCCGCTTCGGCGACACGATCGGCGATGGCCTTCACCAGAATCGAATCGTAGTCGTCGTTCTTCTGCGCGAATTTTTCGGCGATGCGCTTTTCCTCGGGACCGGCGGTGACGACGAAGGCGCCGACATAATCCGGCGTCCCCTCCGGCGCGACGAAATCGGCGAGCGCATAATTGGGCTTGCCATCCGGACGCGAAAGTTGCTGGCGCAAAGTGTAGAGCGTCGCGAGTTTTTCCGCGCGGGACTCGCCGGTGTAGAGCGCGATGTCGTCGCCGATGGAATTCGCCGGCCAGAAGCCCAGGACCGCCTTGGGCGAGAACCAATGCTCGTCGACAATGTGCTTCAGCATTTTTTGCGCGTCGGCGAACAGAGCGCGGGCGGCTTCGCCCTGCTTCTCGTCTTCCAGGATTTTGGGGTAGCGGCCCTTCAGCTCCCAGGAATGGAAGAACGGCGTCCAATCGATGTAAGGCAGCAATTCCTTCATGTCGATCAGCGACAGGACGCGTTTGCCCGTGAACGTCGGTTTCGGCGGCGCATAGGCGCTCCAGTCGATCCGCTCGATGTTGCCGCGCGCCTGCGCCAGCGTGACCCGCTTCTTGGCGCTTTCGGCCTTGGCGTGGACCTCGGCGACATGCGCATATTCGGCGCGAATCTTTTCGGCCTGCGCCGCGCCGTCCGAGCCGAGCAGGCCCTGCACCACGCCGACCGCGCGGCTGGCGTCGTTCACATGCACCGCCACATTGGCCGCGTAATTCGGCGCAATCTTTACGGCGGTGTGGACGCGCGAGGTGGTGGCGCCGCCGATCAGCAGTGGGACGTTAAAACCTTCGCGCTGCATTTCCGAGGCGACAAACGACATCTCGTCGAGCGAGGGCGTGATCAGGCCGGACAGGCCGATGGCGTCCACCTGATGCTTCTTCGCTTCTTCGAGAATCTTTGCGGCGGGGATCATCACGCCTATGTCGATGATCTCGTAATTGTTGCAGGCCAGCACCACGCCAACAATGTTCTTGCCGATGTCGTGCACGTCGCCCTTCACTGTCGCCAGCAGGATTTTGCCGGCGCTCTGGCGCCCGCCTTCCTTGCCGGATTCGATATAGGGCAGCAGATAGGCGACCGCCGCCTTCATCACGCGCGCGGATTTCACCACCTGCGGCAGGAACATTTTGCCGGCCCCAAAGAGGTCGCCAACATGGTTCATGCCGGCCATCAGCGGCCCTTCAATGACATCAAGCGCGCGCGGAAGTTTTTGCCGGGCTTCCTCCACATCGGCGTCGATAAATTCGGTGATGCCATTGACCAGCGCATATTCCAGGCGAGCCTCCACCGGCTCCTCGCGCCAGGCGAGGTCCTTGGCGGTCTTCTCGCCGCCCTTGCCCTTGAATTTTTCCGCGAGCGCCAGCAGGCGCTCGGTGGAATCCTTGCGGCGGTTGAGAACAACGTCTTCGCAGGCTTCGCGCAGCTCGGGATCGATCTTTTCATAGACCGCGAGCTGGCCCGCATTGACGATGCCCATGTCCATGCCGGCCTGGATCGCGTGATAGAGGAACACGCTGTGCATGGCCTCGCGCACCGGCTCGTTGCCGCGGAACGAGAAGGACAGGTTCGACACGCCGCCGGAGACATGGGCGAGCGGCATTTGCTTGCGGATTTCGCGCGTCGCCTCGATGAAATCGACACCGTAATTGTCGTGCTCCTCGATGCCCGTCGCCACAGCAAAAACGTTGGGGTCGAAGATGATGTCCTCGGGCGGAAAACCCACCGTTTCCGTCAGGACCTTGTAGGCGCGCGAACAGATTTCGATTTTTCGAGACTGGGTGTCGGCCTGCCCCTGCTCGTCGAACGCCATCACCACGGCGGCGGCGCCGTGGCGACGGACGATCTTGGCCTGCTCGATGAATTTTTGCTCGCCTTCCTTCAGCGAAATCGAGTTCACCACCGGCTTGCCCTGAATGCATTTCAGGCCGGCTTCGATCACTTCGAATTTCGAGGAATCCACCATCACCGGCACACGCGCAATATCGGGCTCGGCGGCGACGAGATTCAAAAACTCGACCATCACCTTCTGCGAGTCGAGAAGCCCCTCGTCCATGTTGACGTCGATGATCTGGGCGCCATTGGCGACCTGCTCGCGCGCCACATCGAGCGCGGCGGCGTAATCGCCGGCCTGGATCAGTTTGCGGAATTTCGCGGAGCCGGTGACGTTGGAGCGCTCGCCGACATTGACGAAGCGAATGTCGGAGGTGAGGGTGAACGGCTCCAGGCCCGAGAGTTTGAGCTGCGGCGCGATTTTTGGAATGACGCGGGGCTTTACGCCCGCCACGCGCTTGGCGATGGCGGCGATATGATCTGGCGAGGTGCCGCAGCAGCCGCCGACGACATTCACCAGACCGCTGTCGGCGAACTCGCCAACGAGCTCCGCCATGGCCTCGGGGCTTTCGTCATAAAGACCGAATTCATTGGGCAGGCCGGCGTTGGGATAGGCGCAGATGCGCGTATCGGCGATGCGCGAGAGTTCCGCGATATGGGCGCGCATTTCGCGCGCGCCGAGTGCGCAATTCAGGCCGATGGAGAAAGGTTTGGCGTGGCGCAGCGAATTCCAGAACGCGCCCGTGGTCTGGCCCGACAGCGTACGGCCCGACAGATCGGTGATCGTGCCGGAGATCATCACCGGCAGGATGACGCCGGCCTCTTCAAAGGCTTCATCAATGCCGAACAGCGCCGCCTTGGCGTTCAGCGTGTCAAAAATG
Organism: Rhodoblastus acidophilus; assembly: GCF_025961575.1. Lineage (GTDB taxonomy): Bacteria > Pseudomonadota > Alphaproteobacteria > Rhizobiales > Beijerinckiaceae > Rhodoblastus > Rhodoblastus acidophilus_C. Next base: position 27,521 of record NZ_JAOQNX010000002.1, read on the forward strand.
GTTTCGACCAGCAGAATGTCGGCGCCGCCTTCGATCAGGCCGCTCGCGGCTTCTTTATAGGCGATGCGCAGGTCGTCAAACGTGACGGCGCGATAGCCGGGGTTGGAGACGTCGGGCGAGATCGAGGCGGTGCGGTTGGTCGGGCCGAGCGCGCCGGCGACGAAACGCTTTCTGCCGTCCTTCTTCTCGGCTTCGATGGCCGCCTGCACGGCGAGGCGCGTACCCTCGACATTGAGTTCGCGCGCCAGCGCCTCCATGCCGTAATCGGCCTGGGCGATGGTGGTGCAGGAAAAGGTGTTGGTCTCGACGATGTCGGCGCCGGCGTCGAAATATTGCAGATGAATGGCGCGGATGGCGTCGGGCTGGGTGAGGGTCAGCAGGTCGTTGTTGCCGCGCAGATCCTTCGGCCAGTCTTTAAAACGGTCGCCACGAAAATCCTCTTCGGTGAATTTGTGGCGCTGGATCATCGTGCCCATGGCGCCGTCGAGCACGAGGATTTTTTCGCGCGCCGCCTCGTTGAGAGCCTCGAAGGACGTTTTGCCGCCAAAGCGATTTTGCGTGGTCATCGTATCATCCCAAACCATCGGCGTTGCGCCGCAAACTTGATATCGTCATTGCGAGCGAAGCGAAGCAATCCAGGAATCCTGAGACTTCAATAGCCCTGGACTGCTTCCTCGCTTCGCGCCTCGCAATGACGGCGCGGATTAAGCGGCGCGCACGCCCAGCAGGTGACAAACCGCATAGACGAGGTCCGCGCGGTTCATCGTATAGAAGTGGAACTGCTCGACGCCGCGATCGAGCAGATCAAAAACCTGTTCCGACGCGACCGCCGCCGCGATCAGCCGGCGCGTCGCCGGATCGTCGTCGAGACCTTCGAAACGCTCCGCCAGCCAGTCGGGCACACTCGCGCCAGCCTTTTTGGCGAAATTCGCGGTCTGCTTGAAATTCTGCACCGCCGTCACGCCGGGCACGATCGGAATGTTGATTCCCGCTTTGCGCGCCTTGTCGAGGAAACGAAAGTAGATGTCATTGTCGAAGAAAAATTGCGTGATCGCCCGCGTCGCGCCCGCGTCGATCTTGCGCTTGAGCACGTCCAGATCCTGGTCGTAGCTGGCGCTCTCCGGATGCTTTTCCGGATAGGCCGAGACCGTGATCTCGAAATCGTGCAGGCGCTTCAAGCCGGCGACCAGATCGGTGGAATGGGCGTAGCCGCCGGGCGTCGCGCGATATTCGCCGCCGAGCCCGCCCTGGGGATCGCCGCGCAAAGCAACGATATGGCGCACGCCGGCCGCCCAATAGGCCCGCGCGACCTCATCGACCTCTTCGCTGGTGGCGCCGACGCAGGTGAGATGCGCGGCCGGCGCGATCTCCGTTTCGCGCACGATGCGCGCGACGGTGGCGTGGGTGCGCTCGCGGGTGGAGCCGCCGGCGCCATAGGTCACCGACACGAATTTGGGTTTCAACGGCGCGAGACGGCCGATGGCCTCCCACAGATTGACCTCCATCTCGTCAGTCTTCGGCGGAAAGAACTCGAAGGAGATTTCGATGGCCTTGTGCCGCTCGCGGCTGGGTCTGTTGGCGTCCATGCGTGATCCTTAATTCTTCTTGGCCAGCCAAAGGGAAACGGTGAGTTTTTCGTCGCCCGCCGCGCCGGCGGGGGCGAGATCGCGATGCGCAAGCGCGGTGAGACCGGCGCCGGCGAGATAATCCTCGACCTCGGCGCGGGAAAAGCCGAGGCGGCGGTGCTCATGGCGTTCGCGCAGCAATTCGCATTGATGGGGGGCGAAATCCACCACGATCAGCCGGCCGCCTGGCGCCAGGGCGCGAGCCGCCTCGCGTAGCGCGCGCGCCGGCGTGTCGAGATAGTGCAGCACCTGATGCACCACGGCGAGGTCAAAAACGCCGCCCTCGACCGGCAGCGCGTAAATGTCGCCCTGGCGCAGCTGCACATTGCGCAGGCCCGCCTGTTCGATCTGGGCGCGCGCCACGCCGAGCATGGCCGGCGACAGGTCAACCCCCACCGCCTGTTCGGCGCGCGGGGCCAGCAGCTCCAGCATGCGGCCGGCGCCGCAGCCGATGTCGAGCAGGCGCGCAAAGCCGGTTCCGGCGGCGTCGATGATCGCCGCTTCGACCTCGGCTTCCGGCGCGAGCAAACGGCGGGTTTCCGTCCAGACCGGCGCCTGGGTGGCGAAATATTTCTCCGCACGCGCGGCGCGGGTGGCGCGCACCTCGTCGAGACGCGCGCGGTCGGCGATCAGGCGGGGATCGTTGGCGTCGATGCTGGCCAGCACGGTGTGCGCCAACGCAGCTCCAGGCCCCTTGGCGGCGAGATGGAAGAACGCCCAGGCGCCCTCGCGATGGCGCTCGACCAGCCCGGCTTCCAGCAGCAATTTGAGGTGACGCGACACGCGCGGCTGCGACTGGCCGAGAATCTGCACCAGTTCGGACACGGCCAGCTCCGCCTCCGCCAGCAGCGCGCACAGGCGCAGCCGCGTCTCTTCGCCAATGGCGTCGAGTGTGGCGAGCGTGGCGCTCAAGGGGGCTCTGGTCTGGATCATCGGACTCGCGTGAAAGATATAAAGATATCCTTATACGTGGTGCGCAACGATGTCTATCATGAATATCGCGGCTTCCTGCGCGGACGAGTTGGCGCCTGCGCCCACGAGTCCGTTGACTTAGCCCCCTCGCTCGGTTTTTGTGCGCGCCACGCCTGAAATTGAGACCGGTTCGCCAAAATGATGGAAAAGACGTTCAACCCCGCCGCAGTTGAAACCCGCATCGCGGCGGAATGGGAGCGCGTCGGCGCGTTTCGCGCCGGACGCCGCGAACGCGCGGGCGCAAAGCCCTATACCATTGTCATTCCCCCGCCGAACGTCACCGGCTCCCTGCACATGGGCCATGCGCTCAACAACACGTTGCAGGACATTCTCTGCCGATTCGAGCGCATGCGCGGTCGCGACGTGCTGTGGCAACCGGGCACGGATCACGCCGGCATCGCCACGCAGATGGTGGTGGAGCGCCGCCTCGCCGCCGCTGGCGAGCCGGATCGCCGCACCCTGGGCCGCGAAAAGTTTCTGGAAAAGGTCTGGGAGTGGAAGGCGGAATCGGGCGGCGCCATCGTCAACCAGCTCAAGCGTCTCGGCGCCTCCTGCGACTGGTCGCGCGAACGCTTCACCATGGACCCTGGATCGTCCAAGGCGGTGCTCAAGGCGTTCGTCGAGCTTTACCGCGCTGGCCTGATTTACAAGGACAAGCGCCTTGTGAACTGGGACCCCAAGCTCCTGACCGCCGTCTCCGACATCGAGGTGGTCGCGCAGACGGTGAAGGGCCAGCTCTATCATTTCAAATATCCGCTCGCCGACGAGCAGGGCCGCGCCACCGACGAATTTGTGGTGGTGGCGACCACCCGTCCCGAAACGCTGTTGGGCGACACGGCTGTCGCCGTGCATCCCGAGGACGAGCGCTACACCCATCTGCATGGGCGAAAAGTGGTGCTGCCGCTGGTCGGGCGCCTGATCCCCATTGTCGCCGATGAATATTCCGATCCCGAAAAGGGCTCCGGCGCGGTGAAGATCACGCCGGCGCATGATTTCAACGATTTCGAGGTCGGCGCCCGCCACGACCTGCCGCTGATCAACATTCTGGACGCGGAAGCGCGCATTCTGGTGCGCGAGAACGAAGCCTTTTTGCAGGGCGTGATCGAGAACGACGATCTCACGGAGACGCTGGAGAGCCTGCACGGCCTGAGCCGCGAAGAGGCGCGCAAGGCGGTGCTCGCCGCCATGGAGGCGCGCGGCCTCGTCGCCACCATCGAGGCGCATGAGCATCAGGTTCCGCATGGCGACCGTTCCGGCGTGGTGATCGAGCCCTGGCTCACCGACCAATGGTATGTCGACGCCAAGGCGCTGGCCGTGGACGCGCTCGCCGCGGTGCGAAAAGGCGACACGGTTTTCGTGCCGAAGAACTGGGAAAAGACCTATTTTGATTGGCTGGAAAACATCCAGCCCTGGTGCATCTCGCGCCAGCTGTGGTGGGGCCATCAGATTCCGGCCTGGTACGCGCCCTGGGGCGCGGTCTATGTCGCCGAAACCGAAGAGGAAGCCCTCGCGGATGCGCTGGCCGATGCGGTGAAGCGCGGCGTCTATACCGACGCCCAGGCCGACGCGCTCGCCAATGATCCCGACGCATCAAGCCTGCTCACCCGCGACGGCGACGTGCTCGACACCTGGTTCTCGTCGGGCCTGTGGCCGATGTCGACGCTCGGCTGGCCGGACGAGCCCAATGATCTGCCCGCCCGTTATCCGACCGACGTGCTGGTCACCGGCTTCGACATCATCTTCTTCTGGGTGGCCCGGATGATGATGTTCGGCCTGCATTTCACCAAGCACGTCCCCTTCAAGACCGTCTATCTCCACGCTTTGGTGCGTGACGAGAAGGGCGCCAAAATGTCGAAGTCGAAGGGGAACGTCATCGATCCCCTGCAGCTCATCGACACCTATGGCGCGGACGCCCTGCGCTTCACCTTGGCCGCCATGGCGGCGCAGGGGCGCGACATCAAGCTCGCCGCCAGCCGCGTCGAGGGCTATCGCAATTTCGCGACCAAGCTCTGGAACGCCGCGCGCTTCGCCGAGATGAACCAGTGTTTTGGCCGCCCGGGCTACGATCCGACCAAGGTGAAGGAAACGCTCAACGCCTGGATTCTCGGCGAAACCGCCCGCGCCGTCGGCGAGGTCGAGGCGGCGCTGACCGCCTATCGCTTCAACGACGCCGCGCAGGCCGCCTATCGCTTCGTCTGGAACATTTTGTGCGACTGGCATCTGGAGCTGGCCAAACCGCTGTTGCAGGGCGAGGACGGGCCGGCCAAGCAGGAGACCCGGGAAACCATCGCCTTCGTGCTCGACCAGTCCGCAAAACTGCTGCATCCCTTCATGCCCTTCCTCACCGAGGAGCTCTGGGCGATCACCGGCGAGCACAGCCCGCGCGAAAGCGTGCTGGCCCTCGCCGCCTGGCCCGACCTCAAGGGGCTGGAAAACGCGGCGGCCGAGGCTGAGGTCGGCTGGGTGGTCGATGTGATCTCGCAGGTGCGCTCGGTGCGCGCGGAAATGAACGTGCCCGCCGGCGCGCAGATTCCGCTGGCGCTGGTCGGCGCTTCGGAGGCCGATCAGGCCCACGCCCACCGCTGGGAGGAGACGCTGAAGCGCCTCGCACGGTTGTCCGAAATCAGTTTCTCCAATGAGGCGCCGGCGCAGGCCGTGCAGGTGGTGTCGCGCGGCACCGTGCTGGCGTTGCCGCTCGCGGGGGTCATCGACTTCGCCGCGGAGCGCGCGCGTCTGGAAAAAGGCATCGCCGCCGAGCAGAAGGAGATCGGCAAGATCGACGCCAAGCTCGGCAACGCCGATTTCCTGCGCCGCGCCCCGGAAGAGGTGGTGGAGGAGAATAACGAGCGCCGCGTCGAAGCCGTGGCCCGGCTGGAAAAGATGCAGGCGGCGCTGAAACTGCTGGGCTGACCCGTCTCAGTCCGGGAGCGTCAACAGCGCCTCCGGACTGCGCCTCGTCGCCAGCCCGGCGCGGGCGGCGTTCAAGACCTGGAGCGCGAACGCGTCGATCGTCTCCACGGCCAGGCCGCCCTTGTCCAGAAAACCGGACGCCCCGGCCTGGCGCGCGACCTCCTCGAGATCGGGCGCGTCGAGCCCCGAGAGCAGCAGAAACGGCAGCGACAGCACGGCATGGTTCGGGCGGCGGCTGTCGACGGACACGCCGACGCCTAAGAAAAAATCGACGAGCACGACATCGATGGCTTCGGCGGCGGCGATCGCGGCGCCTTCGTCCAGACTTCCACAGGCGAAGACCTGATAGGCCAGCGTTTTCGAGCGCCGAAGCAGGCGCTTGAGCAAATAAATGTCTTCCGCGTCGTCGTCGACGACGAGAATTCTCACGGGCGGCGAGTCATCGGCCATCAGCCGAGCGCCCTGACTCAGGTCGATGAAAGCCATCCCCGCCTCCCCGCGACGAATGCCTTTGATTTCGAGATCGCGTCCAATGAACGCGCGTTCAGCGATTGCAGTCCAGATCTTTGCATTTAAGCATTTTCTTCAAACGAACCGGCCTCGGCTTCGCTTGAAAATGCTGTAGTGATCGCATTGCGCATTATGATATTGTCAATACTACGTTAGGCATGACACGCAGGCAAGTATTCTGACGCAAGGTCATGCAACGAACCCGCCGCTTCGTGAATTCGTCAGGACGTGAAGGCATGAATGCGCAATTTCAACTTGTGGAACAGCTCGTTAAAGTCACCCCGCCGGGCGGGGCGGTCCCCGCGCTGATCCGCTGGCGCGGCGCGGTTCCGACCTGGCTTTGCATCCTCGCCGGCCTGGCCCTGGCGGCGCTGGCCTTCGCGGCGCGAATCGCCCTGTTCGGCGATTCGGCCAAAATCCCCTATGCGACCTTCTATCCGCTGGTGAGTTTCGCCGCTCTGTGCGGCCCCCCGGCGCTGGGCGCAACCGCCGCGCTGGCCGCCGCATTGGTGGTGGCGCAATTCGTCGCCCCGCTTCGCGGCGCCGACGACGTGACAGCCCTCGCCCTGTTCGCGCTGAACTCCGCGCTCACGGTGGGGCTCGCCGAGGCGCTCGTGCGCGTCTGGTCGGACCGGATCGCGCGGATGGCCCGCGCCCATGCGGTCGAACAGCTGAAGGCCGCCATCGTCGAATCCTCCGACGACGCCATCATCACCAAGACGCTGGATGGCCGCATCACCAGCTGGAATCCGGCGGCGGCGCGCATTTTCGGCTATGAGGCGAAGGACATGCTGGGACAGCCGGTGACCCGGCTGTTTCCGCCCGAGCTGATCGAGGAGGAAAGCGCGATCCTCGCGCATCTGCGCGCCAGCGGCGGCGCGGCGCATTATCGAACCCGCCGCATCGCCCGTGACGGACGGACGCTCGATGTCGCCATCACCATTTCGCCGCTGCGCGACGAGAGCGGCCGTCTGGTCGGCGCCTCGAAAATCCTGCGCGACATCACCGCCGAAAAGCAGCGCGACGACGAACTGCGCGCCAGCGAGGCGCGGCTGCGCTTCGCGCTCGAGGGCGCGCGCGCCGGCGCGTGGAGCTGGGACTGCGCCGCCATGACCTCGACCTGGGAGCAGCATTTCTTCGCCCTGCACGGGCTCGACCCGGCGGAACACCCGCCCTGTTTCGACACCTGGCTGGCGGCGGTGGTGGAAGAGGATCGCGCCCAGGCCGAACAGGCGGTGCGCGCCGCGCTCGCGCCCGGCGCGCCCGACTACCACAGCGAATATCGGGTGCGCGTCCCCGGCGGCGGCGTGCGCTGGATGGAGATTTTCGGCCGCGTCGAACGCGACGAGCGCGGCGCGCCGCTGCGCGTCTCCGGCATTTCGCTCGACGTCAGCGAGCGCCACACCGCCTGGGAGGCCGTCGAGGCTTCCAACCGGGACCTGCAGCGCGCCAACGACAGTTTGAAGAAATTTTCCTATATCGCCGCGCACGACCTCCAGGAGCCCTTGCGCAAAATCCAGCAGTTCTCGGAACTGCTGGTGCTCGATTGCGGCGAGGAGATCAGCGTCGAGGCCGCCTATTACCTGAAAGTGCTCAGCGAATCCGCCGAGCGCTCGCGCGTCCTGATCAACAACCTGCTCGATTTCTCCCGCGCCGCCAATCGCGAGCTGAAGACCGCCTGCATCGACATGGACGCGCTGATGGCGCGCGTCCTGCAGACATGCGCCATCGCCGTCGCCGAGGCGGGCGCCCATGTCCGCATCGCCCCCCTGCCCCCGCTGTGCGGCGACGAGGCGCTGGTCGAGCAATTGTTCCTCAACCTGCTCACCAATGCGCTCAAATACCGACGGCCCGGGGTCGCGCCCGAAATCGTCATGACCGCGACGCAGGACGAGGGGCGCCCGGTCTATCGTTTCTCCGACAATGGCCTCGGCATCGACGCCGGCGAGCAGGCGCGGGTGTTCGAGCCTTTCGTCCGCCTGCGCGAAGCCGAGGGGATCAAGGGCGCGGGCATCGGTCTGGCGATCTGCCGCACCATCTGCGACCGGCACGGCTGGGACATTGCGCTGCGCAGCGAGCTCGGCGCGGGCGCGACCTTCACCATCGCGGCGCCCGCGGCGGAGTCCCGCCAAGCCGCATGAATCCGCGGAAATTCCAAAAGTTTACCTATCGCTTTGGCGGCGAATTCACCTTTGAGCCTTAGCGTCCGACTTTGTTCGGCCGCCATGCTGCGGTTTCTTCGCGCTTCATGTCGGAAGCGCGGTCTCGCGCCGCCGCAACGCGGCGCCTTGCGGGTCACGCATGAAGCACATCTGGCGGAAGCTGAAATCTCTGTTCGGCGCGGCCAACGCGGCCTCCGACGCCGCAATGATCGAGGCCCTGTTCGCCACCGACATCGCCGGCATCGCCGAGACCGATTTTCGCACCGGCAAATTCACCCGCGTCAATGGACGCATGTGCGAAATGCTCTGGCGCAGCGAGAAGGAGCTGCTCAGCCTCGGTCCGCCCGACGTGCAGCACCCCGAAGACGTCGCGCGGATCATGCCGGACTTCATCAAGTCCATGTCGGAAAAGGGCCGCTGGGAGAGCGAGCTGCGCCACGTGCTCCCCGACGGCGAGATCGTCTGGGCGCGGATCAACGCCATGGTGATCGAACGCGACCCGTCCGGGGCGCCGCTGCGCGGGCTCGGCGTCCTGCTTGACATCACCGAAGCGCGGCGCGCCGACGGAAAGGTCCGGGAACAGGCGGAAGTGCTGAAGGTGGCGCAGACAATCGGCCGGGTCGGCGCCATCCGGCGCGACATTGTCGCCGGGCTGATCCACGCCGACGCCTCGGTGCGCGAGATTCTCGCTCTGCCCGAGGGCGATGCGCCGATCCGCACGGAAGACTGGCTTGCCGGTATCCTGGAGGAGGACCGGGGACGCGTCGCCCACGCCATGCGCCTGGCGATCGAGAACGGCGATCCCGGCATCAGCCTCGACTACCGCACGCTCTGCCCGCGCACCGGGGGCTTGCGCTACATCGAATTGCGCGCGCGCTATCATTTCGGTCCCGACGGCAAGGCGGTGTCCTCGCTCGGGGTCGCCATCGACGTCACTGAGCGCCGCGCGGCGGAGCAGCGCCTCGCCCATGCCGCCCACCATGATTCGCTCACCGGCCTGCCCAACCGCAGCCTGTTCCGCGTGCGGCTCGAGGAAGCCCTGGCGCGCGCCCGACGGGGCGTCGGCTTCGCCCTGCTCTGCCTCGATCTCGACCGGTTCAAGGAGGTCAATGACACGCTGGGCCATCCCATCGGCGACCGGCTTCTCGTCGCCGCCGCCGCCCGGCTGCGCAAAGTGTTGCGGGAGACCGACACGCTCGCCCGGCTCGGCGGCGACGAATTCGCCGTCATCCAGACCTGCCTGCTCGAACCCCAAGAGGCCGCCGCGCTGGCGCGCCGCCTGATCGAAACGCTGTCGGCGCCGTTCGACATCGACGGACAGGAGATCGTCGTCGGGGTCAGCATCGGCATTGCGCTGGCGCCGCACGACAGCGGCGAGACCGAGAGCCTGCTCAGCGCCGCCGATATGGCGCTCTACCGCGCCAAATCGGACGGGCGCGGCCTCTGGCGCTATTTCGAACCGGCGATGAACCAGCGCATGCAGGCGCGCCGCGATCTCGAGCTCGATTTGCGCCGCGGGATCAGCGAAAGCGAGTTCGAGATCCACTATCAGCCGATCCTCGACGTGGACACGCGCCGGGTGAAGACGTTTGAGGCCCTGCTGCGCTGGCGCCATCCCACCCGCGGCCTGCTGACGCCTGACCTGTTCATTCCGCTCGCGGAGGAGATCGGCCTGATCGTGCCGCTCGGCGACTGGGTGCTGCGCCGCGCCTGCGACGACGCCGCGCGCTGGCCCGAGTCGATCGGGCTCGCCGTAAATTTTTCGCCGGCGCAATTCCAGTCGCGCCATCTGGTCGCGCGGATCGCCGCCGCCCTGCGCGAGTCGGGACTCGCCGCTCACCGCCTGGAGATCGAGATCACCGAGAACGTCTTGATGCGGGACAAGGAGGCGACGCTCGCCGCGCTGCGCGCGCTGAAAGAGCTGGGCGTGCGCATCGCCATGGACGATTTCGGCTCCGGCTCCTCCTCGCTGAGCTATCTGCAGGTCTTCCCGTTCGACAAGGTGAAGATCGACCGCAGCTTCACCTGCGAACTCGACCGCCCCGGAAACAGCAACGCCATCATGAAGGCGGTGGCGAGCCTGTGCGGCGGGCTGGAAATGGCCGTGGTGGCGGAAGGGGTGGAAACCGAGGGCCAGTTCGCGGCGCTGCAGCGCGAGGGCTGCCGGGAAGCCCAGGGTTTTCTATTCAGCCGGCCGGTGGCGTCGAGCGAATTGCCGGCGCTGCTGCGCCGCCTGGGCGAGCGCCGCGCCTTGACGGTTGCGGCCGAATGAGGCGCGCGGCGGCGCATCACTTTTTCGTGCGGGCGGCGCCTTTATGGCGGGAGCGGCGGTTTCCGACTCGGGGCGCGGGCGGCGCTGCCAATGCGTTGCGCGCGCCCGGGAAAATCCCGGGATTTCGGCGCGAACGGCGTCGCAAGGGCTGGCCGGTCAAATGGATGTGTCTGCGGCGCCACATGGCGGAGGCATTCATTTTACGCCCCCCGAATTGCGCAGCCTTCGCCGCTATTCGGCCATAAACTGGACGCTTGTTGGCGCGAGATTAAAACGTGACGGGCTCGGCGCCCGGATGGATCGAGCGATCCGCAGAGGAATGGGCGAATGGCCGCGTATAGGCGTGTTTTCCTGGCAGCATGCATGGCGAGCGCGACAGCCTTGTCCGCGCTCGTGACGGGAGACGCCGCGCGCGCCTTCGACGGCGCCGACAAGGCCACGGCCTCGACGGTCGCGGTGAAGCCGCTGGAAATTTTCAAGGACCCGCGCCAGGCCCTGCAATCCGCGATGGAGAGCTATCGCGACGGCCATCCCGCCTCCGTCGACGCCCTGAAATATGCCGCAGCCGGCGGCGAGTCGCTGGCGCAATGGAAACTCGGCCGCATGTATGCGGACGGCGACGGCGTGCCGCGCGACGACTTCAAGGCCTACAAATATTTCCTGGAGATCGTCGACAATTATGACGAGGACACCGCGAACTGGCGCGAGAAATCCGTGGTCGCCAGCGCCTTCGTCTCGGTCGGCCTGTTCAACCTGAAGGGCATCCCCGGCGACAAGCTTCAGGCCGACCCGGAAGAGGCCCTGCGCCTGTTCCTGTTCGCCGCCACCCGCTTCTCCGATTCCAATGCGCAGTACCAGCTCGCCCGGCTCTACCACGATGGCGCGCCAGGCGTGCCGAAGGACCACATGCAGGCGGCGCGCTGGCTGAACCTCGCCGCCGAGAAGAACCACGTGGAATCCCAGGCCCTGCTCGGCCAGATGCTGTTCACCGGCGACGGCGTGCCGGCGCAGCGCGCGCGCGGGCTGATGTGGATGGCGCTGGCGCGCGAAGGCGCCGCCGGCAAGTCGCAGGACTGGATTCAGTCGCAATATGAAAAGGCGATCGGCGCCGCCAACGACAACGATCGCCAAGCGGCGCTGGTCTATCTGGAAGACCACGTCAAGCGGCGCTACTGAAGCGGCGCCGCCCGCGCGTTCAGGCGGCGGCCGAGGCGCGCGACATGTCGCGGACGCTGTTCGCCGAAGAGGCCACCTGGTTGGTCGCCGCTGAAATCGACGTGATGTTCCGGCTGATCTCGTTGACGCCTGTCGAGGCGACCTGCATGTTCTCGGCGATTTCGCGCGTCACCGCCGTCTGCTCCTCGACCGCCGTCGCAATGCCGGACGAAATTTCGTTGAGCCGCTGGATGGTTTCCGCAATCGAGCCGATCGCGGAGACGGCGCCGCGGGTGGAGCTCTGCACGCCCTGGATCTGAGCCGCGATTTCGCCGGTGGCGCGTCCCGTCTGGTCCGCGAGCGCCTTGACCTCGTTGGCCACCACGGCGAAGCCGCGGCCGGCGTCGCCGGCGCGCGCCGCCTCGATGGTGGCGTTGAGCGCGAGAAGATTGGTCTGGGTGGCGATTCCGGAAATCAGCGCGGTGATCTCGCCGATCTTCTGCGCCGCCTCGGCGAGGCCGTTGACGATCCGGTCGGCTTCGCCGGCCTGGGAGACGGCGTCGTTCGACATGTTCATCGCGGAGACCACCTGCCGGCTGATCTCCTGGACCGAGCCCGCCAATTGCTCGGCGCCGGCGGCGACCGCCTGCACCGTCGTGCTGGTCTGCGTGGCCGCCGCCGCCGCGCTCGCCGCGCGCGCGTCGGTTTCCTGGATCGCCTTGGCGACCTCCCCCAGTTCCGCGTCAATGTCCTGCGCCGCCGCCTCGCGCTGCTGCCGGCGCAGGACGGAGGCGGTGATGTCGGTGGCGAATTTCACCACCTTGAACGGCTGGCCGTTGGCGTCGAAGATCGGATTGTAGGAGGCCTGAATCCAGACGTCCCGGCCGCCCTTGCCGATGCGCCGGAATTCATCCGCCTTGAACGCGCCGCCGGCCAGATCGGACCAGAATTGACGGTAGGCGTCGCTGGCGGCGAAGGCGGGGTCCACGAACATGGCGTGATGCTTGCCGACGATGTCCTCTCGCGCATAGCCGAGCGCCCTGAGGAAATTGTCGTTGGCGTCGAGGATGGTTCCGTCGAGCTTGAACTGGATAATGGCCTGAACGCGGCCGATGGCCTCGATCTGACCCTCGGCGTCGGCGGCGCGCAATTTCTCCAGGGTGATGTCCGACGCGATCTTGACGATCTTGACCAGCTTGCTGCCGGCAAACACCGGATTGTAGGAGGCCTGAATCCAGACTTCCCGACCGCCCTTGCCGATCCGTCGGAATTCTCCGGCCTTGAACGCGCCGCGCGCCAATGACGGCCAGAAGTCGCGATATTCGGCGCTGTCGCGCTGCGCCGGGTCGAGGAACAGCGCGTGATGCTGTCCCAGAACTTCGGAGCGCTCGTAGCCGAGCGCCCGGAGAAAATTCTCGTTGACCGCGGTCACCCGGCCATCGGGGGAGAATTCGATCATCGCCTGCGACTTGTCGAACGCCGCCAGGGTTTCGGCGGCATGCCGGGCGCCTCGGAACAATTTCATATCGTCTCCAACAGAAAAAAATGTGTCGTATCCGACGTTAAAACATCAAATCTTGCCAATTCATTTTCGACGAAAGGGGACGCAAAGGAACGAAAAGCGAATTCAGCGCTATGTTTCAGCTTATTTCGACTTTTACATGACGTACGTAAACCTGAAGGGGCGCGCTGACATAAAAAAACCCGCCGTCTCCGGCGGGTTTTTTTGAGAGCTTTGGCCGTTCAGAACAGACCAGGGATGATCGGACTGGTGGTCCGGAACCGGTAGGAGAGCTCCAGGCCAGCCGCCCACTGGTTGCGGCTGCCGTCGCCTGCGGCGTTGGCGATCGGGCTGTTGCCGACGCTGTTGGTCAGGCGCTGGTAATTGCCATAGCCGGTGACGCGCCAAGTGTCGTCGATGTCGTAGCGCAAGGCCGCCGTGCCGCCGGCGGCCGTCAATCCGCCCGTCGCGGCATAGGGCGTGAGATGGCCGCCGAGGAAGTTGTTGAGAGCGGCCTGGCCCGGGGTCACGCTGAAATAGGTCTTGGCATATTGGTCGTTGCCAAAATAGAAGCGCGGCCCGATCGAAAACGTGAACTGGCTCCAGCTCTGCCAGACGTCGCCGCCGAGGGTGGCGGCGAGGCCGTCATGCCCGCTCACGGCCTGGCGCACTTCGGCGCGCAGACGACCCCAGCTGACCGGAGACACTTCGGCGAAGCCGCCGAGTTCTAAACTATAGGGCACATAAGCGAGCCCGCGCAGCGCCGCATTGTTGCTGACCGAGCGGTCGCCGACCAGACGGCCGACCACGCCGGCGCGGAACATGCCGTCGTTGAACAAGCCGAAATTGAAGCCGTCATCGGGCGCGCTGAACAGCTCGCGCTCGCCGACCCGGCGCAGGCGGATGCTGGGATAGCCGAAGACGCTGTAGCTCTTCGAGCCCGGATAGGACGGACCGGTGTTGACCGTGCCGGAAACCGTGACGTACCAGTCGTCGCTTCCGGGGGCGGCCTTGACCGAGGACAGGTCCGCCGCCTGCGCGGCGCCGGTTCCCACCGCGAGCGCGGCGAGCAATGTGCGAACAGAAAATTTCAATACCGTAGCTCCAGATTGATTCCAGTGTAACAGCACACCAAAAAGGTGAACAGATCAGCCGCCGGCGCCGGATCGGGATTGTGGCCGGCGTCGTTTTCTTGCAACAGTCCAGGGAGCGCCTTGGTGTTCACGCCCGAAAAATGGCCCCGTCTCGCGGCCCGCGGCATGGTCCGCGTCTACCAGCTCACCCTGTCCGGCCTGATGGGGCGGCAATGCCGCTATCTGCCGACCTGCTCCGCCTATATGGACGAGGCGCTGGACCGCCACGGTCTCTGGGCCGGCGGCTGGATGGGCGCATCGCGGCTGTGCCGATGCCATCCCTGGGGCGATTCCGGTTACGATCCCGTTCCCGAACATCTGGCCGAAGGCGCCGACGCGCTACACCCCTGGCGCTACGGTCATTGGCGGAAGAAACCGGTCTGCGAGGCGGTCGCGCCGGATCAGTCGTGAGCCATGAGCTGCACGGCGAGCGCGTAGAGCCGCATCCGCGCGGGTTCGTCGAGCTGGGCCAGCGTTTCCAGATAGGCGACGCCGTTCCTGCACGCCTGGTCGTCGGGGATCGGAGCCGGCGGCTGCTTGCCGTCAAGCAGCAGCGCGATCGCCTCCGCTGACAGGCCTTTCGCACGCAGCGCCTTTTCCAGCAGGTCGAAATCAGCCTGGCTGGGCGGTTCGCGCTGGATTTTGGCCTTGGCGCCGCTCTCGATCGCCTCGATCCCGGCCAGCGCCTGACCGGCCATAACCGCCCTGTGGGTGGCGGCGAAAAGGGTGAAGCGCTGCGCCGCCGCGCCATTGAGGAAATCGAGGCACAAGGCCGAGTCGGTGGCCGCGAGCTGTCGCGCCACCGCCAATTGCCGTGCGAACAGGGCGTCGAGCGCCCCGTTGTCGGCCCGCGCCGCCAGCAGCCCGCTCTTGCCCCGCGCTTCCTGCACGGCGAGGCTCATCAGCAGGTCCACCCCTTCCGGCTTTTGCAAGCCGCCCTGGGCGGAGGCGTCGCGCAGGGCCTGCGTCCATTCCGCGGGGAAGGCTGCGCGCATCGCGTCGAAGAACGGCGCATAGTCCGGCGCCGCGCGCAGCTTGTCCGCCCAGGCGGATTCGAGCTCGGGGTCGGGCGGAACGAAGGGAGGGCTGGCCGGCGCGGGCTCAGGCCTGACCGCCTGCGTCGTCACCGGCTTGACCGCGAGCGGCGGCGACGCGGGTTCGGGCGCCGGCTGGCTCGGCGCGGGCTCGGCGGGCGACGAGGGTGGCTTCGGCGACAGCACCACCACGCCCAACACGCCCGCGAGCAGCGCCGCAAGCGCCAACAAACCAAGCTGCAACTGTTTGAGATAACGCCGCACGCAACACCTTCCTGACTGCGCCGATTGTCGCCCGGCGCATGCCGGCGCGTCAATCCGGCGCGCCGCCTTGCCAGCGTTGCGCGCCCAAAGCGAATTGGTTAGACCATACGCCCGTCCACAGCTTACGCCGGCCCGTCTCGGCGAGTGAGCAGGAGTTTTGTATGATTTCCGTAACCTTCCCCGATGGCGCGTCGCGCGCCTATGAGCCCGGCGTCTCCGGCTTAGAAATCGCCAAAACCATCTCCCCGTCGCTGGCGAAAAAAACCGTCGCCATGATGCTGGACGGCCAGATGGTGGACGCCTCCACCCCGATCCAGGCCGACGCCAAAATCGAATTCTTGAATCGCGACGACCCGCGTTCCCTGGAGCTGATCCGGCACGACGCCGCCCATGTGCTGGCCGATGCGGTCCAAAGCCTGTTTCCGGGGACGCAGGTCACCATCGGCCCGGTGATCGAAAACGGGTTTTATTACGATTTCTATCGCGAGACCCCGTTCACCCCCGAGGATTTCGCCGCCATCGAGAAGAAGATGCGCGAGATCGTCGCCGCCGACAAACCGATCGTGCGCGAGGAATGGTCACGCGACGAAGCCATCGCCTGGTTCGAAAAGCATGGCGAGGCCTTTAAGGTCGAACTGGTGCAGGCCATTCCGGCCGACCAAAAGATCTCGATCTATCGCCAGGGCGAGTGGCTCGACCTCTGTCGCGGCCCGCACATGCAATCCACGGGAAAGATCGGCAACGCCTTCAAGCTGATGAAGGTGGCCGGGGCCTATTGGCGCGGCGATTCCTCAAAGCCGATGCTGCAGCGCATTTATGCGACCGCCTTCGCCAAGCAGGAAGACCTCGACGCCTATGTGAAGCAGCTGGAGGAAGCCGAGCGCCGCGACCACCGGCGGCTGGGGCGCGAAATGGACCTGTTCCATTTCCAGGAGGAAGGCCCGGGCACCATCTTCTGGCACCCCAAGGGCTGGACCCTGTTCCAGTGCCTGATCTCGTTCATGCGCCGGCGCCAGCAGGCCGCGGGCTATATTGAAGTCAACACGCCCCAGGTTTTGGATCGCGCCCTGTGGGAGACCTCGGGCCATTGGCAGACCTATCGCGAAAACATGTTCCTCACCAAAACCGAGGACGAGCGGATTTTCGCGCTCAAGCCGATGAACTGCCCCGGCCATGTGCAGATTTTTAAGAACGGCCTGAAGTCCTACCGCGACCTGCCGATGAAGATCGCCGAATTCGGCATCGTGCATCGCTACGAGCCCTCCGGCGCCATTCATGGCGTGATGCGCGTGCGCGCCTTTACCCAGGACGACGCCCACATTTTCTGCACGGAAGAGCAGATCATGGCGGAGGCCATGAAGGTCAATGAGATGGTCATGACCATCTACAAGGATTTTGGCTTCGAGGACATTGTCGTCAAGCTTTCGACCCGGCCGGAAAAGCGGGTGGGGTCCGACGAGAACTGGGACCGCGCCGAAATCGCGCTGAAGAAGGTGCTGGACGAGTTGGCGGCCCAGGGCGTGAAAACCGGGATCAACCCCGGCGAAGGCGCCTTTTATGGTCCGAAGCTCGAATATACCCTGCGCGACGCCATCGGCCGCGAATGGCAATGCGGCACCACCCAGGTGGATTTCAATCTGCCCGGCCGGTTCGGCGCTTTCTACATCGGCGCGGATTCCGACAAGCAGACGCCGGTGATGATCCATCGCGCCGTATTCGGTTCGCTGGAGCGGTTCACCGGCATTCTGATCGAGCATTTCGCTGGGCATCTGCCGCTGTGGCTGTCGCCGGTGCAGGCGACCATTTGCACGATCACCTCGGACGCCGACGATTACGCGCTGGAGATCGCCGCTTTGGCCCGCAAGGCCGGGCTGCGCGTCGACACCGACCTGCGCAACGAGAAGATCAACTACAAGGTGCGCGAACTCTCGCTGGCGAAAATCCCGGTGCTGATCGTGGTGGGTCGAAAAGAGGCGGCGGAGCGCACCGTGTCGATCCGCCGGCTCGGCTCGCAGGCGCAGACCTTTGCGACGCTCGACGAGGCTTTGACCAGCTTGACGGCGGAGGCGACCCCGCCTGATTTGCGCTGAGTTAGCGTCCGTGAACGCCCTCGCCCTTCGAGACGCTTGCTTCGCAAGCTCCTCAGGGTGAGGGCTCATCTTCGTCGCTGCCTTGACCCCTGAAGTCGCCCTCATCGCTTAAGGAGGCTCCGCAGGAGCCAACTCGAAGCACGAGGGCGGTCCCGGATTTTTCTGGAGGTTTTTTCCATGCTCATCTGTCGCGGCTGCGGCCATCAAATCCACGAATCCGCTATCGCCTGCCCCAATTGCGGCGCGCCCAACACGACCTCGCCCAAGCGCATCCTGCCGGCGGCGCTGCTGTGCTTCTTCTTCGGCCTGTTCGGCTTCCATCGCTTCTACGTGGGCAAATGGGGCACCGGCATCCTGCAATTGCTGACCGGCGGCGGTTTTGTCGTCTGGACCGTCTATGACTTCGTCATGATTCTGTTCGGCAATTTCACCGACAAGCAGGGCAACCGCATCAATCTCTGGACCTGATCGTCAAGGCGGTTTTCAAACGGACCCTGCGCCGCCATATTCGGCGCATGTCCAAAAAACCTTCGACCCCGCGCAGCCGGGCCTCCAAGCCGGATATCAAACCGCTCGACGAGCATTTGGCGGCCCTGCTCAACCCGGCTTTGGTTCCGTCCGGCATGGCCGAGGCCGCCTCGCCTTACATCGGCGAGCGGCTGAACGACGAGGAGGCCGAGCGCTACGGCCTCGGGCAAGAGCCGGAGCTGGTCCGGGAAAAGCCGAAACGGCGGGCGCCGGCGCGTGAGTCCTTCGCCACCGGGTCGGGCGCGACGGCCGAAAGCCTCGCCGAACTTTTGGAGAAGGGCGACCCCAATCTGCGGGAAGCCAAGCCCTGGGTTCCCCATCGTCCGGCGCGCCCGGAAAAGTCGGAAGGCGGCGTCCGATTTGATCTGGTTTCGGATTACAAGCCGCAGGGGGACCAGCCGCGCGCCATCGATGAACTGGTTGCGGGACTGGACCAGGCCGAGCGCGACCAGGTGTTGTTGGGCGTCACCGGCTCCGGCAAGACTTTTACCATGGCGCAGGTGATCGCGCGCTCGCAGCGCCCCGCCCTGATCCTCGCGCCCAACAAGACGCTGGCCGCCCAGCTCTATGGCGAATTCAAAAGCTTTTTCCCGAACAACGCCGTCGAATATTTTGTGTCCTATTACGATTATTACCAGCCCGAAGCCTATGTGCCGCGCACCGACACCTATATAGAAAAAGAATCTTCGATCAACGAGCAGATCGACCGGATGCGCCACGCCGCCACCCGCGCTTTGCTCGAACGCGATGACGTGATCATCGTCGCCTCCGTGTCCTGCATCTACGGTATCGGCTCGGTCGAGACCTATACCGCCATGACCTTTTCGCTCAGCGTCGGCGAAAAGCTCGACCAACGGCAGTTGCTTCAGGACTTGGTCGCGCTGCAATACAAGCGCACCCCCGATTTCGCGCGCGGCAATTTTCGCGTGCGCGGCGACACCGTTGAAGTTTTTCCGGCGCACTATGAGGACCGCGCCTGGCGCATTTCCTTCTTCGGCGATGAGGTGGAGTCGCTGGCCGAATTCGACCCGCTCACCGGCAAGAAATTGCACGAGCTGGAGCAGGTCAAATTTTACGCGAACTCGCATTATGTGACGCCGCGCCCCACGCTGCTGCAGGCGGTGGATTCGATCAAGGCGGAGCTGCGCCAGCGGCTGGACGAGTTGCACGCCTCCGGGCGGTTTCTCGAGGCGCAGCGGCTGGAGCAGCGCACGCTGTTCGACATCGAAATGCTCAACGCCACCGGCTCCTGCGCCGGCATCGAAAATTATTCACGCTATCTCACCGGCCGCAAACCCGGCGAGCCGCCACCGACCCTGTTCGAATATCTGCCCGACAACGCCATCGTCTTCACCGACGAAAGCCATGTCACCGTGCCGCAGATCGGCGGCATGTATCGCGGCGATTTTCGAAGAAAGGCGACGCTGGCGGAATATGGGTTCCGACTGCCCTCCTGCATGGACAACCGGCCGCTGCGTTTCGAGGAATGGGACGCGATGCGGCCGCAATCCGTTCACGTCTCCGCCACCCCCGGCGACTGGGAGCTGGAGCGCGCACAGGGCGTATTCGTCGAACAGGTGATCCGCCCCACCGGGCTGGTCGATCCGCCCGTGGAGGTGCGCTCGGCGCGCACCCAGGTGGACGACGTTTTGGGCGAAATCCGCGACACCGCCGCGCGGGGCTATCGCACTTTGGTCACCGTGCTGACCAAGCGCATGGCGGAAGACCTCACCGAATATCTGCACGAGCATGGCGTGCGCGTGCGCTACATGCATTCGGACATCGACACGATCGAACGCATCGAGATCATCCGCGACCTGCGGCTGGGCGCCTTCGACGTGCTGGTCGGCATCAATCTTTTGCGCGAAGGTTTGGACATTCCCGAATGCGCCTTGGTGGCGATTTTCGACGCGGACAAGGAAGGATTTTTGCGCAGCGAGCGGTCTTTGGTGCAGACCATCGGGCGCGCAGCGCGCAACGTCGACGGCAAGGTCATTTTGTACGCCGATTCCATCACCGGCTCGATGGAGCGGGCGATGGGCGAGACGCAGCGCCGCCGCGAAAAGCAGCTCGCCTTTAATGCGGAACATGGGATCACGCCCGCCACGATCAAACGCGGCATCGCCGACATTTTGGGGTCCGTGGCCGAGCAGGACCATGTCACCGTGGATACGGGAGTCGCGACGCCCGCCGCCATCGGCCACAATTTCCAGACGACGCTCGCCGATCTGGAAAAGCAGATGCGCGCCGCCGCCGCCGATCTCGATTTCGAGACCGCCGCCCGGCTGCGCGACGAGATCAAGCGGCTGCGCGCGGTCGAGTTGACCGTCGCCGACGACCCGCTGGCGCGGCAGGCCGATGTCGAGGCGGGCGGCGGCGGGTTTTCCGGCGCCGGGAAATATGGGTCGGCCGCCAATCTGCCGCCCAAGACTTCGTCTTCAAGAATTCACAAGCCGACCGACGCCGATATGGGGCCGCATAATTTCGGCGGCGGAGAGGCGAAACCGAAGGCCAGCGCGGCGTGGAAGCACAAGGGCAAGAAACGGCGGTGAGCCGACCCAAAAAAGATCAGCGCTGTCTCAGGGTCGAGGGAGACAAGGCGGTGAGAATCCCCGCCGCCCCACGGCTCGGCAGGCAGCGGTCGTCGATCACGACGCTGCCCATGAACATCGCGATCGCCTGAAGCAACTCCGCGTCGCCGCGGCATGCGGCAAGCAGCGGCGGCACGCGGGCGTGAAAAGTGTAATAGCCTTGCGCGTAAGCCCAGTGCTCCTCGGCCCCCAACCGATGCAGAACGGCGAACAGCGAGCCGCTCAGCAGCGCGATCTGGTGCGCGCCCCCGCCCTGGCTGGAGATGAAACGGTGGCAACGCGCCAGCAGCGCCGCCTTGAAGCGGTTGAGATCTGCCTCGCCCGTGGCGCCGCGATGCGCGGCAAACAGGTCGTCGAAGGCGAACACCTCGGGATGGCGCCGCAACAGGCCGCGATCGTCGAGATCTGGCAGGGTTTCGTTGTGGTCCTCAACATAACCGCCTTCGGGCGGCGACATGCCGTGGCGAATGTAAACAATGACGAAGGCATGTTTGAGCGTTCTAAAAATCGCGTCGAGCGTCGGCAGAGGGATGTGGTTGACGGGCCCCCTGCCCCATTCGTTGACGTATTTGTTATGGACGATCAGCAGCGGGCGCGACGCGTCCAGGCCGCAGGCGAGCGGCACAGCGGCGAAACGCGCGCGCAGGTCGGGGCAGAAGTGGCGCGAAGACCGCCCCTCGCCATCGAAATCGTGCTCATTCCTCACCGGCAGCCAGTCCGGGCGTCGATCTGGCGGCACATAGCGGCGAGCGTCGGGCTTTTCGATCAGTTCGGCGCAGGCGAGGTCTTCATAAAAGCAGCGCATGCCGCGATAGGTCACGATGCGGCGCCCCTCAAGCAGGCCCTCGCGCGCGAGCCAATGGACGAAGGGCAGGAACAGAACCAGTTCGGGTCCGAATTCTCCCGAATATTCGAGGGTTTGGGGAAGAGTATCCTGCAAGCGGCCCGAAAAAACGTTCATTTGTGATCCGCCATTCCTAACGCGACGCTCGGCGTCGCCCTCGGTTGGCTCAAAACGAGCACGCTGTTTGCCGGGATCACCAGCATCGACGACGCAGGCATGCCATGCATCCCCTCGCCGTCGGCGCTCACCGATCCGCCATTGCCCGCGACCCACGGATTGGGGAAATTGTCATAAGCGTCGCTATTAAAAACTTCGCGCCAGACGCCGGGGCTGGGCATTCCCAGGCGGTAGTCGTATCGGGTGAATTCGGCGAGCGACACGACCACCACGATGTCCCCGCCCTTGCTCCAGCGATGGAACGCCAGGATGCGGTCATTGTCGTTGACGTAATAGGCATTGACCTGGTCGCCGCGCAAAGCCTCGTATTGGCGGCGCAGCGCGATCAGGTCGGCGGTGCAGCGCCAATGGTCGGACATGGCCTTGTCAGCGCCCTCAAATCCTTCCCACCACAGCAGATTGTCGCCCTCGGGCGTCCATTGCTTGTCCTCGAGAAACTCCTGGCCCATGAACAGCTGGGGGATGCCGGGGGCGGTGAGCAGCAGGCCCATCGCCACACGGGCGCGGCTGCGCGCGTACCAGGAGCGGCGGTTGGCGGAATCGGCCAGCGCGGCGATGCGCTGCTGGCGCCCGATATGGGCGAGATCGTGGTTCTCCACGCAGGTCACCGTGCGCCAGGGGCGATCAAAGCCGAACCGGCTGAGCGCCGCCGCGACGCCGCTCATCGGCAGCGGCCCATGCCCAGTGTAGGACGCAGCCTGGATCGCATCACGAATCCGGCTGCGCAACACATCATGCTGGACCACATCCAGCCCCTCGCCGCCCGCCGTCACCGGCGCGACGATCGGCAGCGCGCCATCGGAGGCGTCGAAAGCCGCGCCCGTCCAAAAATTCGGGTCCTGCAAGAAGCTCGGCCAGCGCGACCTCAGCCGTTTCGTATAGTCGCGGCAGAACACCCATTCATCCGCCCGGTCGGCGGACAGCAGAATGCCGATCTCGTCATAGCGCAGGCCGTCGGCATGCACTTCGTCGGCGTAAAACCGCGCGTTCTCGTGCAGAAAACGCCGCACCTGGTCCTTCCAGGCGGCGAAGGCGACGCCGCTGTCCCGAACCGCCGACGCCAGGCTGTCGCTGGCGTCGGCGCCGTCGACGAGGCCGCCGACATTGCCGTCGACGTCGAACACCACGGCGATGCCGTGGATGTGGCAGAGGTCGACCAGCGCCTTGAGCTGGTTGTGCGCCGAATGCAGCGCGCCCGCCGGCAGCGGGCCAAACCCCTTGGCGGCGAGGATGGCGTCGATCTGCGGCGCCAGGCGCTCGACCTCTTCCGCCGAGGCCACATAGGGAAAGTCAGGCGAAAACAGATCAACGCCGCGCCCGCCCCTGTCCGCCGGCAGGGGTTGCAGCACGTTGACGCCGAGACGCGCCAGATAGGGGGCGAGGCAGGCGGCTTCGAGCAGGTTCGACGAGCGGCCCTCGGCGCGGGTCGCGAATGTGCCGATATGCGCCTGATAGACGATCATCGCAGAAAAATCGGGCGTGACGAAATCGGCGTCATGCCAGGGATAGGTCGAGGCGCCGCGCAGGATGGCGTAGGCGTTCAGGCGCGTCGGATCGAGTTCGCGCGCCGTCGGGTCGCGCTTGTAATCCGCCGATCCCTCGCCGATGACAAAATAGCGGTAGCGGTCGCCGTCGCGGGCGCCCGCCTGGAACCCGGTCCAGAAGCCGAACGGGTCTCTCGCCAGCAGGCGCGCTTCCGTTTGCTTTTCGAATTCGGCCCCGCCGAACAGGCCGTTGAGATAAACGGCTTTGGCGAGCGGCGCCCAGACCTTGAAGGTCGCGCCGCCGCGGGAAAGGGTCGCGCCGAGCGGCGTGTTTTCGTCAATATTGTCTTGCGAAAGCATGGCCCAAAAATCCTTTTTTCCAAGCGAAACCGCCCCGCGAGTCCCGCGAGGACACGGCTCTTGACTGGAAACCGGCGCGCCTTCCCGAGCGCTCGCTCGGCAAAAACGCAATTCCATTCCAAGGTTTACTTGAACGCAGCCGTATGGGTCGGATGGCTTCGGGCCATTGCAAAGTGCTCAAGCATTCATGATTTCAACGACACCGTCAACTTGACAGACCGTTCGGAACCAAAGTTGTTCTCTTTCGTGGGATCGCGCTAACATCCCCCAAAACAACAATGACAAATCATTTTGGGGAGGATCGCCATGCTCGGCCTGATGCAGCGGCGCGAATTGCTAATTTCGTCGATCATCGTTCATGCCGCGCGCCACCACGGCGCGGCCGAGGTCATCTCACGCCGCGAAAACGGCGCGCTGGCGCGCACGACTTATGCGCAGATCGAGGCGCGGGCGCGAAAACTCATGGGCGCCCTGCGCGAACTCGGCGTCAAGTTCGGCGACCGCGTCGCCACGCTCGCCATGAACAGCGACCGGCATCTCGAGCTTTACTATGCGATCTCGGGCATGGGCGCGATCTGCCACACCATCAACCCGCGCCTGTCGGTCGACGATATCGGCTATATCCTCGACCATGCCGAAGACGGCGTGCTGTTCGTCGATCCCGGTTTTCTGGCGCTGGCGGAGAGCGCGGCGGCGCGGACGCCTAGTCTGCGCGCGATCGTCGTGCTCGGCGAGGCGGCCGAAATCGGGACCTGTTACCCGCCACATGGCAAGAATTTTTATGCCTACGAAACGCTGATCTCCCAAGCGGTGGCGGCGTCCGACTGGCCCGAGTTCGACGAAAACACGGCGAGCGGCCTGTGCTACACGTCGGGAACCACCGGCCGACCAAAAGGCGTGCTCTATTCGCACCGCTCCAGCCTGCTGCACGCCTTTGGCGTGTGCATGCCCGACGGCATCGGCCTGCGCGCCACCGACCGCGTTCTGCCCGTCGTTCCCATGTTCCATGTCAACGCCTGGGGGCTGCCCTATGCCGCGCCCATGGTCGGCGCGACCCTGCTGATGCCGGGCCGCCAGCTCGATCCCGTCTCGGTGCTGCGGTTGATGAACGAGGAGCGCGCTGAACTGGCCGTAGGCGTGCCGACCGTCTGGAGCGCCCTGCTCGCCCATATGCGCGCCACCGGCGCCCGGTTCGAGACGCTGAAGCGCATCTTGTCGGGCGGCGCCGCCCTGCCCCTCGCCCTTGTCGAAGGTTTCGCCGAATTTGGCGTCGAGGCCATTCAGGGCTGGGGCATGACCGAAACCAGCCCCTTGGTCACCGCCAATCGGCCCAAGCCTTCGACTGTGAAGGCGCCCGCCGACCACGCCTGCAAGCAGGGCCGCGTGCTGTTCGGCTCGGACCTGCGCGTGATGGGTGCGGAAGGAGAGGTTGCCTGGGACGGCAAGACCCCAGGCGAAGTTTCGTGTCGCGGCCACTGGATCGCCAGCGGCTATTTCCGCCATCAGGACAATATCCTGACGCAGGACGGCTGGCTTCCCACCGGCGATGTCGGCGTCATCGACTCCGACGGATATCTAAAACTCACCGACCGCACCAAGGACCTGATCAAGTCAGGGGGCGAATGGATCAGCTCGATCGAACTGGAAAACATCGCCGCCAGCCATCCCGACGTCGCCGAGGCCGCCGCCATCGCCGTTCCCGACGCGATCTGGGGCGAGCGGCCGCTGGTGATCGTCGTGCCGCGCGAGGGCCGCGCGCCCTCCCCGGCGGCGATCAGACAATTTTTCGAGGGCAAGGTGGCGAAATATGCGGTGCCCGACCGTGTGGAGATCACCGACGCCCTGCCGCATGGGGCGACGGGAAAACTGCTGAAAACCGAGCTGCGCCGGATTTTTCTGGCTTCAAAGGACTGAATTGGTCGCCTGCGCGCCAACATCGCGCGCCGCGCCTGTTCCGTTCCGCCATTGCCGCGCTATATAAGTCCTGCAATCCATTCGAGGACTTCATGCCCTGGCAAAATCAAGGTGGTGACGGCTCCCGCAAGCCGGATGACGGCGCGGGCGACAAAAATCCCTGGGGCGCCGCCCCCAAGAATGACACGCCGAAGAATCCCTGGGGCGATCCGCCCAGGAACGACAATCCCTGGGGCGGGCCGCCCAAGAACCCCTGGGGCTCCGGCCCGGACCTCGAGGGTCTTGTCCGCGGCGCCCAGGAAAAACTCGGGAAATTCGGCCCCGGCGACATCACCCCGCGCATCGGCGCCATGATCGCGGGCGTGCTCGCCTTGCTCTGGCTCTCCAGCGGTTTCTATACGGTCGATCCCAACCAGGTCGGGCTTAATCTTGTCTTTGGCCGCTATGTCGGCAAGACCGGGCCGGGCCTGAACTACAATTGGCCGAGCCCGGTCGGCGACGTCGTCAAGCTCAATGTCACCGACCGCAATTCCATCGACATTGGCGCGCGCGGCGTGCCCAGCATTTCCAGCATCGGCGAGGCGCCGGAGGAAAGCCTGATGCTCACCGGCGACGAGAACATCGCCGATGTGAAATTCCGGGTGATCTGGCAGATCGACCCGAGCAAGCCCGAGGATTTCGCCTTCAACATCAAGAACCCGGCCGAGACGATCAAGGCGGTGGCGGAAAGCGCCATGCGCGAGATCGTCGGGCGCACGCAGATCCAGCGTCTGCTCACCGCCGAGCGCAAGGTGATCGAACCCGCCGCGCAAAAGGCGATGCAGGACATTCTCGATTCCTACCATGCCGGCGTCACCATCCTGCAGGTGCAATTGCTCTCCGTCGACCCGCCGCCGACCGTGATCGCCGCCTTCCGCGACGTGACCGCGGCGCAGCAGGACCGCAGCCGCTTCATCAACGAGGCGCAGGCCGAAGCCAACAAGATCGTGCCGCAGGCGCGCGGCGAAGCGTCCAAGATCGAGCGCGACGCCGAAGCCTATCGCGAGCAGACCGTGGCGGAGGCGCGCGGCCAGACCGCTCGCTTCCTGAAAATCTTCAATGAATACAAGAAGGCGCCGGAGGTTACCCGCGAGCGTCTATATCTCGAAACCATGGAGCGCGTGCTGCATTCCGGCGACAAGATCATGCTCGACCGCGCCGGCGCGCTGCCGGTGCTGCCGCTCAACCCGCTGCAAGGCGGCGAGCATTCCAACACCAAGCCCGCGGGAGGTCGCTGATGCGCGCGCGCATTCTGTTCGTCGTCGGCGCGCTGGCCCTGCTGCTGGCCTATGCCTCGGTGTTCGAAGTCCGGCAGACCCAGCAGGCGCTGATCCTGCGCTTTGGCGAGCCCCTGCCCGGCCGCGGCCTGGTCACCGAACCCGGCCTGCACTTCAAGCTGCCGCTGATCGAATCGGTCGTCTATATCGACAACCGCATCCTCGATCTGGAATCGCCGCAGCAGGAGGTGCTGGCGTCTGACAACCAGCGGCTGGAAGTTGACGCTTTCGTGCGCTACCGCATCACCGATCCGCTGAAATTCTACCAGACCGTGCGGACCGTCGCCGGCGCCGGCAACCAGCTCGCGTCCGTGCTGAACTCGGCGGTGCGCCGCGTGCTCGGCGACGCCGACCAGACCCGGATCGTGCGCGACCAGCGCGTCGAGCTCACGGCGAAAATCCGCGAGCAGGTCGACGCCGAAGCGAAAAGATTCGGCCTGACCGTGGTCGACGCGCGCATTCGCCGGGTCGATCTGCCGCGCCAGATCTCCGAAAAAGTGTTCGACCGCATGCGCGCCGAACGCGCCCGCGAGGCGGCGGAATATCGTGCGCTCGGCCAGCAGGAATCGGCGCAGATCACCGCCAGCGCCCAGCGCGACGCCACGGTGATCGTCGCCGAGGCCCGGCAGAAGGCGGAGACGCTGCGCGGCGAAGGCGACGGCGAGCGCGCGAAGATTTTTGCCGACGCCTTCGGCCAGGATGCGGATTTCTTCACCTTCTACCGCTCCATGCAGGCCTATGAGACGGCGCTGAAATCGGGCGGATCGCGGTTCGTGCTGTCGCCGGAGGCCGATTTCTTCCGCTACTTCAATTCAGCCTCCGGCAAGGCGCCGGCGCCGAGCCCGAACAAGTGAGGTTTTCCATGAAATTGCTCGCGGCGGCGCTCGCCGGCCTGCTCGCCCTCTCCGCCCCGGCTTTGGCCCGGGGCGCTCCGGAATCGTTTGCCGACCTCGCGGAACAGGTGACCCCGGCGGTGGTGAATATTTCCGCCACCCAGGTCGAGGACCGCAAGGCGGAGAAATTGCCGCCCGGCGGCCAGCTCGACGACATGTTCGAGGAATTTTTGAAACGCCACCGGCAGCCCAACGGCGACCGGCCGCGCCGCTCGTCCTCGCTGGGCTCGGGTTTCGTCATCGATTCTAGCGGCATCGTCATCACCAACAACCATGTGATCGCCGACGCCAACGAGATCGACGTGATCTTCACCGACGGCTCGAAACTGCGGGCCGAACTGGTCGGCAAGGACGCCAAGGTCGATGTCGCGGTGCTGCGGGTGAAACCGCCCAAGCCGCTGGCCGCCGTCAAATTCGGCGACAGCGACAAGGCGCGGGTCGGCGACTGGGTGCTGGCGGTGGGCAATCCCTTCGCGCTCGGCGGGTCCGTCACGGCCGGCATTATTTCCGCCAAAAACCGCGACATCGACAGCGGGCCCTACGACAGTTTCATTCAGACCGACGCCGCCATCAACAAGGGCAATTCCGGCGGCCCGCTGTTCAACATGGCCGGCGAGGTGATCGGCATCAATACGGCCATTCTCTCGCCCTCGGGCGGTTCGATCGGCATTGGTTTCGCCACGCCCGCCGACACGGCGCAGCCGGTGATCGAGCAATTGCTCAAATTCGGCGAGACCCGGCGCGGCTGGCTTGGCGTGCGCATCCAGAAGATCGACGAGAGCATCGCCGACAGCCTGGGCCTGGGCAAGGCGCGGGGCGCGCTGATCTCCGGCGTCGAGGACAAGGGGCCGTCCGCGGCCGCCGGGCTCAAGGCCGGCGACGTCATCGTCTCCTTCGACGGCAAGGCGGTGCCGGACGCGCATGAACTGCCGAAGATCGTGGCGCAAACCCCGGTCGGCAAGGAAGTCGATGTGGTGGTGGTGCGCGAGGGCAAGGAGGTGACGAAGAAGGTCACGCTCGGCCGGCTCGACGAACGCGGCGCCAAGCCGGCGAAACTCGGCGAGCTGAAGCCGCAGACGCCGCCGCCGGCGGCGACGACGGTGAAGGCGTTCGGCCTCGAACTCGCCCCGCTCGACGATGCGGCGCGCGGCAAATTCCAGATCAAGGAGGGGGTCGCCGGGGCGCTGGTGATCCGGGTCGATCCCGACAGCCGCGCCGCCGAGCAAAAAGTGGCGCCGGGCGACGTCATCACCGAGATCAACCGCACGCCGGTCGCCCGGCCCGACGACGTCCAGGCGCAGCTCAAGGTTTTGAGGGCGGAAAAGAAAAAGACGGCGCTGATGCTGGTGGCCAATGGCCAGGGCCAGGCGCGGTTCGTCGCGCTGCCGTTGGAGTAACGGGGCATCCGCCAAGAGCGCGCCAAGAGCGCAGACCGGAAAACAAAACAGAGCCCGTTCGGCGAACGGGCTCTGTTCTTTTTATGCGCTTTCTACAGGCGAAACGCGCTCAGTAGCTGTGCCGGCGGTTGACGCGGCGGGATGTGCGGCGGGAGGAGCGATGCGCCACGCCCGCGCGCGTCACCACCTGGGTCGGGGCGACGCCCACGGTGGCGTCGGCGGGGGCCGCGACGGGAAGCGCGACGCCGGCGAACGCCGGCTCGGCGAGCAGCGCGACCACACCCAAGGCGAGCACAAATGTCTTCATGTCCTTCTCCCTTTTTCCGCCGTTCTTATCGCGGCCGACCCCTTCTGCTGCGAAGGGGCGGCGCCTGTACGGGGTGAAGAAGTATTGCGAACATCCCCGCTGGATGCAATTGCGGCGCTGATGAACAATCCGTGTTTGCAGACTGGCGCCCGTCTTGGGCGACGCTCGTGAACGCGGTCCCGGGATCACGGCCATGGTTCGAGACGGCCGCTGTCGCGGCCTCCTCACCATGAGGGATTTCTCTATATATTCCAAAGCGCCCGGATTTCGTCAGCGGTTTGAGGGGCGCCTTGCGCCCCTCATTTCGGCTCGAGCGTCTTCAGATCTGCGACGGCGCGGAAATATTCGATGAAATTCTTGGGGCAGCTTTCGACCGCGCGCTTCAGCCCGATCGCCGCCTCCTGCGTCGCGCCCTGCCGCAACTGGTTCTCCGCCACGTAGAAGCGGGCTTCGCATTGCTGGTCGTCGTCCTTGGGCGCGCCGAGCGCTTCGGCCGTCTCGGCGCGGCCGACATAAAGCTGCGTCACCACGAAGGGCCAGTCCTTGTTGGTCGCCTTGTCGACCCAGGCCTGCAATTCCGCCTTGGCCTCCGGCGAGCCATCGCGGGCGAGGAAGCGCCACAGCGCCGCATAGGCCTGCGCCGGATCGTCCTTGAGCGCCTCGTTGAAATAGTCGGCGGCCTTGGCCTTGTCGCCCGCGCCCAGCGCCGCGACGCCCCGGTTCAGCCAGGCCTGCGCGCTCTTGGGCGCCAGTTCGGTCGCCTTGGCGAAATCACGCTCGGCTTCGACATTATCGCCAAGGCTCAGGCGGGCGCTGCCGCGGTCCATCCAGGAATCCTCCTGGCCGCCGGCCAAAGCGACCTCCTGGTTGAAATCCTCCAGCGCCTTCGCCCCGTCGCCGTCGAGCAGGCGCAGCAGTCCGCGTCCGGCGAACACGGCGGGGCTCTTCACGCCGAGTTCGATCGCCTTGTCGTAATCCTCCAGCGCCTTGGCGCGGTTGTCGCGCTTGCGGTGGATTTCCGCGCGCAATTGGTAGGCGTTGGCCTGATCCGGGTCTTGGTCGATGGCCTCGGAGCAATCGGCCAGCGCTCGGTCGAGCTGCTTGAGCTTGTAGCGGACGGCGCAGCGGTTGGCGTAGGCCCAGGAAATCTCCTTGCCCTTCCATTTGCGCTGGTCGATGACGAAGGAGCAGGCGTCCTCGCGCTGCGCCGGCGACGCCTTGCCGTCGCTGTTGGCGCAGACCAGCGCCTCCGGCGATTGGGTGGGTTTTTCATCCGCGGCAGGGCCAGGCCCGGGCGCGACCGGGGTCGGGATCACGCGCGGTCCGAGACCGCGGCCGAATTCGGTGAGGGGCGGACCATCTTCCGCGCGCGCCGCGCCGGTCGCCAGCACCGCGGCCGCAACAATCCACACCGCTCTCCTCATTCGCCTTCTCCCGCGCCGAATCATTGTGCTCCCCGATGGGTTAGCCCATCGCTCGGAAGCGCAAAAGCCCAAACTTCGCGGCCAATTTGCGGCGAAAGCGCGCGATGCGGCGCGACAGACGCGGCGCAGCTTCAGCTCTCGCGCCGCGCCGGTCTGCCGCAGGGCGGAGCCGCCGCTCGAAACGTTGCAAAATGCTGGAATTACCGCCGCGCGCGCGGCAGGTCGAAATCGGCGGGATCGCCTTCGGGCGCCGGCGCCGGCGTGCGAGAGGCGTGCAACTCCGTGGGCGTGGCGGCGCGCGACGGCGGCGCGGCGCGGCCGATGACGGAGGGCGCGGCGAGGCTGGGCCCGGGGCGCATGGCGTAGCTGTTCTGCGCGCGCGGCGGCCCGGCCTGGGCGATATCCAGATCGTCCTCGATCTCCGGCGCATCCGGCAGATTGTCCTTGCGCGACGGCGGCTCGGTTTGTTGCGGCGCCGGCTTGCAGATGCGGCGCGGCCCGGTCGAGGTCATGCCATGCATCGCCAGGTCGAGGTGGATGTGATTGTAGTGAAAGGCGTTGGAGCCGGGGCTGAGCACGGTGGCGAAATGCTGGCACGCCCCGTTGTGGAGATCGCGCAGGAACGCCTGGGTCTGCGGATCGCCGCGCGTCCAATCGCGGACGATGAGGATTTTGCGCCCGTCGGCCAGGACGAAACCGCCGACATCCAGCGCATTGCCGAAAGCGTGTTCGGACAGCCGCGCGCCAAACTGGTTGTTCATGCCCCGGCAGCTGTAGGAGCCCATGGAGTCGATCTGCGCGACCGGCTGGCCGAAGCGGGCGTTCGCCGCCGGCTGAACCGTCTCGGTCACCCAGGCTTCGAGCTCCGCCACCATCGGGCAATCCAGGGTTTGCGTCGAATTGAACTGGACGGTTCCGCCCAGCAGCGCCGTGACCTTGAGGGGCCGCGTCAGGCCGCAGATCGAGGGGCCGTCGATCTCATGGGCCGCCGGCTGGATGTAATTGGACAGGGTCACCTGGTTGCGGGCGAAACAGGCCGCTTCCGCCTGCCCGCGCCAGGCCGGACGTTCGGCGCCGCCGAACTTGCCGCAGCCGCCGAGCGCCGCCAGACAGACGAGCGCCGCCACGGCGCCCGCGCGCCGGGAGCAGTTCCGAAGATCAGGGTTTTGCGCGCGCGCCATCCCTGAGCAATCGCGCTTTCAGCTTAACCGGATGTCAAAAGAATTGGTTAACGCTTAAAATCTTACGCGCCGTAACCGGAGAGGTTACGGCGCGCGAACCCTTAGCCCTGCGGCTGCTCGGGCTTGTTGCGGCTCGCCATGAACTTTTCGAAGTCCTCGCGGTCCTTGGCCTTGCGCAAGGCCTCGAGATAGTCCTCGAAGGCTTTTTCCGCCTCAAAGATCTTGCGGCGCTCCTCGGCGAGGCGCTCCAGTTCGGCCTTGCGCCACTCGTCGAAGGCCGCGTTGCCTGACGACCCCGGCCAATCCTTGAAATTGCGCGCCATGCCGCGCAAGCCCGAGCGCTGTTCGAATTCGCCCCATTTCTCCTGGGCGAAATCGCCGAAATCGCCCTTGTAGCGGGATTTGGCCTGCCAAATCTTCCAGACCAGAATGGCGAGGCCAAGCGGCGCCCACCAGATGAATCCGATGACCATCGCGACGACTTCCATCGGCTTCCAGTTCATTCGCCCGCAGCGGCCCTCGCCTTGGGCATGGGTGTGACAGCTCATGATGTTTCTCCGCCACCGCCACAGGACCAAGCCCGGCGATGCGAATGTTATATGAATTTACATCTAGGCGGTTTCCAGAGGGCGCCGTGCGAAATATTATTTTTCAGCCTGCGGGGATTACGGAAGCGATGCCGAGCGCCTTGCGCATCGCGCCCTCGACCAGCGCGGCGACGCCGGAGTCCAGGATTTTGTTGGCCTGCTCGGGCCCTTCGAAATGGCCTGACAACATCAGGTCGGCGACGCCGTGGCTCATCGCCCAGATCTGCATGGCCAAGGTTTCGGCGTCGCGCTCGGGCGCGTGGAAGAAGCGCAGCACGTCGACGCACGCGCGCACCTGCTCGTCGAAGGCGGCGCGCGCCGCGCCGTCGGCGGGGCGGCGCGACGGACCGGCGTCGCCGAACATGGCGCGGTAAAGACCGGGTTCGTCGCGGGCGAAGGCGAGATAGGCCTCGCCGCGCCGGCGCAGCGCCGCGACGGGATCGGGCTTGCCGCCGTCCCAGGCGCGGCCGAGCAATTGGTTGAAATGTGAAAAACCGTCCTGCGCCAAAGCGGCGACCAGCGCGTCGCGATCGGCGAAATGGCGGTAGGGCGCGGCGCCGGTCACGCCGACGCGCTTGGCGGCCTCGGCCAGGGTGAAGCCGGCGAGGCCGCGCTCCGAGATCAGCGCGCGCGCCGCGGCGATCAGGGCTTCGCGCAGGCGTCCGTGATGGTAGGAGCGCCGCCCCATCCCTCGCCATCCGCAGTCCCCGGCGTCGCCGCCCATGCCAACCGCCTCAATCCCGACGCATTGCAGCCCAAATTTCTAGCCATTGATCGCGCATTTCAGCAGTCTCGGCAAATGCAAGGGACTTGTGCTCAAACTCTGATCATTTTTCCGCGAGCTGCCCGTAATTCAGGCGTAGGCGCCCAGGGAATGAAATTCCACGAAGACGTCATAAAAAGTACATTTGGGGTGGAGGAAACGAAAAATTAACCGTCGGGTTGTTAACCTCTCGTTACGAGTGGGTACATCGTGGGGTTCGGAACATGGTCACCGCTCTCAAGATTGAAATCGTCTCCATCGCCGCCGCCTTCGCCTTCATGACTGGCGTTCTCGCCGCAGTGTGGTGAGCGCTGCGCGCTTCGTTTCCCGAAAAAATCATACGGCGCGCTCCGGGGAGCGCGCCGTTTGCTTTTGGCGAAAACGCGATGGGGGACACGAACGACTTGCGGCCATCGGCGCCGGCCAAATGCCCGACGCCGCGCGCGCAAGTCGATCATGTCCCCGGAGAGCGCCTATTTGAAGCGGGCGGTCGAGGTCTGGCCGAACAGACGGTCCTGGGCGAGCGCCAGCATCTCCATCTTGCGCAGGTTGATCGGCGCGAGGCCCATCACCGAGTCCACCCAGACATCGGTGACATCGCGCAATTCCTGCAGGGACAGCGGCATGACCCTGCGGCGCACCTCGCCCATGGCGACCAGCAGTTTCTGCCGCTTCGACTGCTCGGCGACATAGGCCTGGGCGCGGGCCGCGCCCTCCCCCTTGTCGACGAGAATGTCGATCAGCCCCATGTCGAAGAAATCCTCGGACTTGTACATGCGCCCGCTCAGCATCAGCTTTTCGGCGCGCGCCCCGTCGAGGCGCCGGGCCAGAAGGCTGTAGGCCCCCATGCCTGGAAAGGTGTGGAACAGGGCCTCGGGAAAGCCGAGATTGATCCCGCGTTCGGCGATGATCACATGGCTGCTCAGCGCCGCCTCGAGCCCGCCGCCCAGCGCGTCGCCCTCGAGCAGCGCGATCGTCACCACGGAGGCGTCAAACCCCTGGTAATTGTTGAAGATCGCGTCGCAGCAGGCATAGGCGTAAGCGCGCAAGGACTCCTCGTCGCCGGCCCGCACCCGGTCGAGGAAATAGCCGAGATCGCCGCCCATATTATAGACGCCCGGGCGCAGCGAGGCGCCGATGAAGAATTTGACGGGCGTCCCGCCCCGGGCCTGATGCTCCGCGCGCAGATCGTCGGACAGCGCGTTGATCTCGCGCAGCATCGGCAGCGTCCAGCTCACGGAATTTTCGTGGCGCATGTTGCACCAGAGCGCGCCGTGGCGCGCGTCGAAGCGCAGCTCGAGCGTGTCGCGCGACCGGTCAAGCCACGCAGGCGCCGCGTCGCCCGGCAGCGTCTCGCGCAGCATGTCCGACGCCGCGGCGCCATCGAGGCGCCGCGCCGTTGGCAGCGATGAGAAGTCGATCAACGTCGTCATGGCCGAACGCTCTCCGATCCGCTTTTTGTGCCGCCGCCGCGCCCCTTGAAATAGGATGGGCTGCGGCTCCTCCGCTGCGTCTTGTCGCAGCGGCGACATGCAACCTTAACAAACAACTTTTGCGCGAAATGTTACGTTCGCGCTTGAAACGCTCGATTTCGCAAGGAAACGCGAGAGCGCATTCTTTACGGAAATTCAGCTGGATATATTTCTCATCGCCATTGAAGGCGCCCCCCGCGAGCACGCGAGGGTTGCAAGCTGTCCCTGCGCAGCTGGCGGCCGCGCAAGCTCAATCGTCGCGGAGACCATCAAGAAAGGCCGCGCCGTGCCGCGCCAGCAATCCCGTTTCGTCGCCGGCGCGCGCCAGCAGCGCCGCCAGCGACTCAGGGGGATCAAGCGCGAGCGCCAGCAGGGCCGGCTCGCCGATCAGGCGGGCGGGCGCGACGCCCAGCTTTCGCGCCAGCGCCCGGCGGGATTCGCGCAGACGGCGCAGCCGGCGCGATTCGGCGACGGTCAGGGGCGGATCAGAGGGGATTGGCGGCGGGACGGGGTCCCAGGTCTGGCGCGGCGCGTCGTCGAGATCGGGGGCGGCGGTCCGGGGGCCGAGCGCCTGCGCGGCGAATCGCTGCAGGCCAAGACGAAAGGCATGGGGCGCGCGCGCAACAGCTTGCGCCGCGGCGCGCAGACGGGCCGCGCGGCTGCGGCAATTGTCGCACAGGCCGCAAGGCGGGCAAGGCTCGCCCAGCGGCGCCAACAGCGCCTGTTCGCGGCAACCCGTCGTGGTGAAATAGCGGATCAGCGCCGCCGCCCTTTCGGCCGAGGCGGGATCGATGCGGGCGATCTCGGGGCGGGCGTCGGCCAAAGCGCGCAGACGGGCGGGATCGTACAAAGCGATGGCTTCGGCCGGCCGGCCGTCGCGACCGGCGCGGCCGGTCTCCTGGTAGAGGGTTTCGATATGGTCGGGCAGGCCCGCATGGATGATGGCGCGCACGTCCGGCTTGTCGACGCCGAGACCAAAGGCGATGGTCGCGACCATCACCATGTCGGAGCTGCGCAAAAAGGCGTCCTGGCGCTCCGCGCGCGCCGGACCGGGCAGTCCCGCGTGATAGGCGATGGCGTCCAGGCCGGCGTCGGCAAGCGCCGCGGCAATATGCTCGGTCTGGCGCCGCGAGGCGCAATAGACGATGACGCTTTGTCCCCGGCGCGCCGCGACGAGGCGCAGGATTCGCCGCGCGGGATCGCCGGAGCAGGCTTCGACGGACAGGCTGAGGTTTTTCCGGCGGAACGATCCGAGTATCAGGCGCGGCGGGCGCGAAAACAGTTTTGCGATGATCTCGTCGCGGGTGCGCGGCGCGGCGGTCGCCGTGGCGGCGATCATCTGGGGATGGCCGAGGGCTGCGGCGGCCTCGGCGATGCGGCCATATTCGGGACGGAAGTCATGGCCCCATTGCGAGACGCAATGGGCCTCGTCCACCGCCAGCAGGCGGACGCCGGAGATTTTTTCGCGCGCCTCCGGCTCCGCCAGACGCTCCGGCGACACATAGAGCAGCCGCAACTCGCCCCTGGCCAGCGCCCGGCGGCAGGCCTGGGCTTCGGCGGCGGGTTGGTCCATGTGCAAAGCGCCCGCGGGCAAGCCCCGTGCGGAAAGCTTCGCCGCCTGGTCGCGCATCAGCGCGATCAGCGGCGAGACCACCAGGGTCAGGCCGGGACGGGTGAGCGCGGGATATTGATAGATCAGGCTCTTGCCGCCGCCGGTCGGCCAGAGCGCGAACAGGTTTTCGCCGGCGAGCGCGGCGGCCACCGCCTGCGCCTGCAAGGGCAGGAAGTCGTCGAAACCGAACAGGTCCCGCAAGCGGGGCCGCTCGCGGTCGAGGTCAATATTCCCGTCCATCGCCCTGCTTCCGGCTGTTGCATAAACTTTAGGCCCGATGCCGCGAAAGTACAGTTCCCAAGACGAAGGCCGTGATTGTCAGCGTCGCGGACTCGTCTTATTTAATGGCTGCGCTGGAAATCCAGGCAGGTCACTGACGGTCGTTTCGCGCCGACCGGGGCGCTCGGCGCGCCCGAACTAGGAAGGAAACACGTATGAAACTCGTTCACGCTTTGTCGGCCGCGGCCGTCCTCGCCCTCGCCTCTTCCTCGGCTTTCGCCGCCGGCGACCCCGAGGCGGGGCAGAAGGTGTTCACGAAATGCGCCGCCTGCCACAAGGTCGGCCCGGGCGCCAAGAACGGCGTCGGCCCCGAACTCAACGGCCTGAACGGCCGCCACAGCGGCTCGGTCGAAGGCTACGCCTATTCGGACGCCAACAAGAATTCCGGCATCACCTGGTCCGAAGCCAAGTTCAAGGAATATATCACCGCGCCGCAGAAGGTCGTTCCCGGCACCAAGATGACCTTCCCGGGCCTGCCGAACGAAGCTGACCGCGACAACGTCTGGGCCTATCTGTCCCAGTTCAAGGCTGACGGCTCCAAGTAAGCCCTCGGCATCGCATGCCTTCGACGCCGGTCATCACGATGGGATGGCCGGCGTTGTTTTTTGCGTCGGATCGGGTAAACCCCCTTCATGACCGAATTGTCGCTCGCCTTCGCCCTGCAGACCCCCGCCGACCTGCACGCTATCCAGAAACTGGAGGAGCGCGCCTTCGGCCCCGGACGGTTCGCCAAGACCGCCTATCGCCTGCGCGAGGGGGTCGCGCCCGAACTGTCGCTGTCCACCATCGCCCGCATCGGCGGCATGCTGGTGGGCGCCTGCACCCTGACCCGGATCGCCGTCGGCGGCGCGCCGGCGCTGCTGCTCGGCCCGCTGACCGTGGAGGAGCCGTTTCGCGCCCGGGGCGTGGGCGAGGCCCTGGCGCAGAGATCGCTGGAGGCCGCCAAGGCCGCGGGGCACGCGCTCGTCCTGCTGGTCGGCGATCCCCCGTTCTACGAGCGCCTCGGATTTGTCCGCGCCTCCTGGGGACAATTCGTGTTTCCCGGCCCGGTCGATCCCGGCCGCATCCTGTTTTACGATTTGCAGCCGGGCGCCGGCGAGGCGCGACGCGGGCTGGTGACCTCGGGCTGAAGCCCGTGAACTGCTGCTTGAGACGCCCGCCAAGGCGAGCGCCTCGGGGTGAGTTAAAATATATTGTAATATTTAGAGAAGCAGCCTGACGGCCCCTCCGAAAAACCGCGCCGCGCGGCGTGGGTTGCCGCTTGGCCTGACCTTGGCTATTTTTGAAGGCGATTGCGGAATTCCCCATGAGCACACGGCAGCCGGACCGCTCAGAAATCGAGGCTGAACTGGCGCGACTGCTCGCGTCGCCGGACTTCGCGAAGAATCCAGGGGCGTCCAGCTTCCTCAAATTCGTCGTCGAGGAGACGCTGGAGGGGCGCGGCGACCGCCTGAAAGCCTTCACCATCGCCACCCAGGCGCTGGAGCGGAAGGATGATTTCGACGCCCGGCTCGATTCCGCCGTTCGCGTGCAGGCGCTGCGGCTGCGGCGGCTTCTGGACGCCTGGTACGAGGGTCCGGGCGCGGACAGTCCGGTGCGCATCCAACTCACGCGCGGAACCTACAAGCCCGTCTTTGTCTATGTGAGCGCGCCTGTCGCCGGCGGCCCTGCGGCCGAGGCCGCCGCCGCCCCCGCCGCCGCGCCGGACCGCTCGCTGCGGCGTTACGCCGGCGCCGTGGGGCTCGCGCTGTCGATTTTCCTTTTCGCCCTGTTCGGGCTGATGACCGAACCGGCCTCCCCGCCCGGCGCCAGCAGCGCCAACGCCCCGCCGATCCCCAGCCTGCGGATCGAACGCGCCGAGGACGCCCCCAAAACCCTGACGGAAGTCGCGCAGGCGCTGGAAGTCGACTTCAGCGCCCTCGACACTGTCATCCTGAGGAAACCCGACGCCGATCCCGCGACCGTCAACGCCTATGCCCTCGCCCTCAGGCCGCTGGAGAAGAGCTATGTCGCCGAACTCGTGCGCCTTAGCGACCGGACCATCGTCTGGGCCGAGCAACTCCCCCTGCCCGAGGGCGCCGGCGCCATCGCCCGGCAGGCCCGCGAACTGACGCAGCGGCTTGGCGACGCCTATGGCGTGATCGACGTGGACGCCCTGCGGCTGCTCAATAAATTCGACGGCATGCCGCGCGGTTTCAACTGCACGCTCACCGCCTTCACCTTCCTGAAGACGCAAAGCACCGACCGCATGCGGGTGGCGCGCGAATGTCTGGAGATCGCCGTCGCCGCCAATCCCCGCGACGATGACGCTCGCGCCATGCTGGCGATCGCGCTGGTCTATTATTACATCTACGCGCCGCTGGAGAGCGAGCGGGAGGCCGCTCTGGCCCGCGCCGAAAAGCTGGCGAAGGAGGCCTTCGATCTCGCGCCTCGGCGCGCCCGCTCCTATTTCGCCCGTTTCATCACGGCCTTCGCCGCGGGACGTTATGAGGAAGCGTTTTCCGCCGCCCGCGGCGCCCTGGCGCTCAACGACAATTCGACGCTGTTCGCCCGCGTGATCGGCACGGCCTATGTGGTGCGCGGCGAGGTCGAGGCCGGCATGGCCTTGCTGACTCCCCTGGCCAATCTGCCCGGCGAATATGCCGCCGCGCTCGGGGCCGCCGCGCTCGGCCACGAATTGCGCGGCGAAAAACGCGAGGCGGCGCAATTGCTGGCGCGCCCCGGCGCCTCCGAACGGCCGCTGGCGCTGATCCTGCAACTCAGCCTGTGCGGCGCCGACGCCGATTGCGCCCGCGATCCCTTCGCGGAGCTGCGGCGCAATTTCCCGGGAATCGCCGCCGACATCGGCTCCGCCCTCGACCGGATGGGCCTCGCCGAACCCGTCAAGGCGCGGCTGCTTCCCGGCCTGCGCGCGGCCAAGGTCTTGGCGGCGGAGCGCTGATCGGCGCAACACGCTGCAACACTTGCCGCATTTGCCGATCACCCTCCCGTAACCCCGTTAACCTATCGCCACGCATGCCGATCCCTCATGTTCGCCTGGCCCAGGAGAGGGCCAGCGGAGGACCAAATGGAACAGCATGTCGAGCAAGCGCTTTACGAAGTTCTCTTCGCGCTGGCCGAATTCTCGCAGGCCAATGGCGCGAACCCCGAGGGCTCGAACGAGGAGCCGGCTGACGCCGGCAAGGTCGACGCCCTCTATGATACGCTTTGCCTGTCGCGCTGGAGCCTGGAGACGGCCTTGCGCTCGTTGCGCCAGATCGACGCCGCGCAGCCGCGCCGCGCCCACTGAGCCTGAGCGCGGGCCCTGCTTATTCCGAAATCTGCGAGCGCAGCCGCGTCAGATCGCCCTGGGCGAGCGCGCCCTGGTCGATGGTCGCCGCCAGCGTCCCGTCGTTTCCAAAACGCCATTTCAGCAGCGCGCTGGAGACAAATTCGACCAGCACCGCCTGGGTCTCGGGGTCGAAGCCGGGAAGGCCGCGGAACGGCGCATGCCCCAGGCCGCAGATTTCATGCGCCGCCAGCTTGCGCCAGCGCGCCTCGAAATAGGCGCGCTGCGCCTGCGGCAGGGGATGATGGGCGCAATAGGCGTGTTTGGCCCAATCCTCGCGCAACAGTTCGTAATCATGGGCGAACAGCGCGGCGTCAGGGCGATGTTCGGTGAGGGCGAAGCGGATGAGGCGCGCCTGTTCGGCGCCGCTCTCGGGGTCGGGCGCGCGCTCGACATGGATGAGTTCGATCTTCCGCAGCCGCTCCATCAGCGCCGCCGCCGTCTCTTCCGAAAAATCTTCCGTTTCCGCGCGGGCGCGCACATCCGCGGCGATGGCGCGCAGCTGTTCCGACGCCGCGTCCACCGCGGCGACCGCCGCCTTCCAGCCGTCGACGAGTTTGGGCAGATCCTCGGCTTTGCGCTCCATTTCGGCGAGCATCGCCTGGGTCATGCCGCCGAGCTCGATCTGCTTGCGGGCGCGGGCGAGCTGCTTTTCAACGTCCGGCAGCGCCGCCTTGATCAGCGTCTTGCGCCGCGCCATGGCGGCAAGCGCAAAATCGGTCAGGGCGAGGGCGGACGCCCAGCTGAACGGGTGATGTTCGGGCGCGGCGAGATCGAAGCCTTCGCGGAACAGGCGGTTGCGCGCCGCATGGGCGTCGCCCGGCGCGAGCGGGTCGGGGTCGCCGGGACCGACCGCAACAATGTCCAGGGGCCAGCGGGGGAAAGCGTCGACGCGGCGGGGCGCATCGGCGTCGCCCGCCAAAACGCCGGATAGCGGCCATGTGCAGCAGGCGCCGGGCGCCGGGGCCGGCCGGGGCGCGGCGCGCTCGGCGAAATGCAGCGCCCGCACTTCGGCGCCGTCGTTGGGGTCGAGGAAGAAGGCGAGCCAGCCTTTTCGCGGTCCGCGTCCGTTCCACAGTCCCTCCGGCAGATCGGCGCAGCAGATTTGCGCCAGGAACAGGCCGCGCTTGCCGGAGAATTTCGGCCAGGGCATGGCGGCCGGCATTTCGGGGGCGCCGCCGAACCAGCTGCGCGCCGGCGCGTCGCGACGGATCGGAATTTGCGGAACGAGGCGGGCGACCACGCCTGCGTTTTCCTCTTTTTCCTCCTGACAGGGGACATCGGACGCTTCGCCGCCCGCAGCCTCGGGATAGCCGAGACGGCGCTCGAACGGAACGGGGCGCATATCGATGCGGCGCTCGAGCCGCCGCGGCGCCAGAACGCGCGCCACCCGGTCGGCCGAAGCATAACAATGCGGCTCGATGTCCGGCTTGTTCTTGGGCTTGGGCTTGGGCTTGGGCTTGGCCTTTGGCGTGGGCTTGGCCTTGGATTTCGGCTTGGGCGCGCTCTCCAGCTTGTCGCGCGCAAAATTGCGCACGGCAAGGCCGAGAGCGCCGAACAGCGCGAGAAAGGCAAGATTGCCGGCATAAGCAAAGACATCGCCCGACATGACGAAACACTCGAAACCAAAAGTTCAGATCGAAACGTTAGGGCCCTTCCGTTAAGGAAAGATGGGCGGCAAAACGCGCATTTGGCGCGTGTTTTCCGCAGGACGTGTCATTTTTTGGAGAGCACGCGGCCGCCGCGTCCCTCCCAGGCCCAGGCGATGACGACGAGTCCGAGCAAGACGAGCAGGCCGGCGAGCCCGACCGCGAGGGGGGTCAGCGACAGGCCGCGCGCGACGCTCGCTCCGGTGCGGCGAATCGCCACAAAGTCGGCGCCGGCGTAAGAAGGGCTGTCGCTCAGCGCGACGAGGCGGG
This sequence comes from Rhodoblastus acidophilus, assembly GCF_025961575.1. Lineage (GTDB taxonomy): Bacteria > Pseudomonadota > Alphaproteobacteria > Rhizobiales > Beijerinckiaceae > Rhodoblastus > Rhodoblastus acidophilus_C. The sequence goes on from NZ_JAOQNX010000002.1 coordinate 69,525, forward strand.
GGAGTTTGACCGCATCGGTTCCGGCTTGGCCGATGCGGCGCGACGAGCCGCCCGTGGCCTCGGCGAGCGGTCGCAGTTTTTCCGTCGTCGACACGAGCTCGCGATATTCCAGCGGGTTTTCCGGGCCGACCGGGACCAGGGCGGTCAGCTCGCCCTGGCTCAGCCGGTAGAGGCCGAGTTCGGGCCGCGCGATTTTTCCCTTGAACAGGCCGGGTTCACTTGGCTCCAGGGTCAAATCGCTCTCCGCGCCGGAAGGCGCGGTGACATGGACCGGGCCGGTCTGTGCTGCAAGGGTCTGGCGCTCGATGAGCAAATCGCCGCCGGCGACGCGGCCGCGCAACACCTCTTCTTCGAGGTCCGGCTCCTTCATCAGCCAATGCGAGGTGCGCCGCATCAGCTCCTCATAGGGGCCGCCGCCCTGGAACCCGCGCGCCCACAGCCAGAGCTGGTCGCTGAGCAGCAGGGCGACGCGGCCCTTGCCCTCGCGCGACAGGACCAGCAAGGGCGCGTCATTCGCGCCCTGCAACACGGCGGCCCCGCGCAAAACTTCGGATTGCTCCTGGCGGAACCATTCGCTCCAGGCCGGCGGTTTTTGCGCGGCGCCGGGGAGGCCTCGCGTCACCGGATGGCGGCCGCCGATCTCCGACAGGCTGGCGCGGAACGGCGCCTCAAAAATTTGGCCGGTCGGCCGCGCCGGGCTGAGCCGGCCGATGGGCGTGTAGAACAGGCCGTCGCCGCGCGAAAAATTCGGGCCGGCGACGATGGCGAAGGCGCCGCCACGCCGCACGTAATTGACGATGTTATCAAAATAGATCGGCGGCAGCAGGCCCATGTTGGAATAGCGGTCGAACAGGATCAGGTCGAATTCGTTGATTTTTTGCCCGAACAGCTCGGCGGTAGGAAAGGCGATCAGCGCGAGTTCGCGCACCGGCGTGCCGTCGATCTTTTCCGGCGGCCGCAGGATGGTGAAATGCACCAGATCGACATTGGCGTCGGCTTTCAAAAGGTTGCGCCAGGCGCGCTCGCCGGGATTGGGCTCCCCCGACACCAGCAACACTTTGAGATGGTCGCGCACGCCCTCGACCGAGGCCACCGCCTTGTTGTTGATGTTGGTCAGCTCATCCGGCAGCGTGGCCGCGTCGAATTCCAAAACATTGGCGCCGCCATGTTCAAGTTTTACCGGGACTTTGATGTCGCGGCCCGGCTTGGCCAGCACGCGGGTGACGAACACGCCGTCGCGCTTCACTGTCACCTCGACCGGTTCCCCCGGCCCGTTGCTCTCCTCGACCTGGAGCGTGAAGATGACGTCCTTGCCGATCAGGCCGTACCGGGGGGCCTCCTTGAGGACGATGCGGCGGTCGCGCTCGCCATCGTGGCCGGTGACCAGCGCATGAATCGGCGCCTTGACCCGCGGCGCTGCGGGGATGTCGTGGACGATCCCGTCGGTGATCATGAACACGCCGGCGAGGCGCTCCGCCGGCAGATCGGCGAGGCCATTGTCGAGGGCGGTGAACAGCCGCGTCCCCTCCCCGTCCGGGGCATCGCCGGCTTCGATCACCTTGATGTCGACATTGCCGAGTTTTTGCAGCGCGGATTCGAGCGCCTTCTTGGCGTTTTCCGTCTGCGCGGCGCGGTTTTCGAAATTTTGCGAGGCGGAGCGGTCGAGCACCACGGCCACCACATCCCGAAGCGGCTCGCGCTGCTCCTCCACCAGCGCCGGGCCGGACAAAGCGAACAGCAAGGCGGCCAAAGCGAGGCCGCGCAAAACCGCGCCGCGCCGGCGCCGCCAGATCAGCAGGCCAGTGAGCGCGACCGCCGCCACGGCCAGAAGGGCGAGCGCCCACAGCGGCGCCAGCGGCGCAAAGGACAGGCCGTAGCTCATTGGCCCAGCCTTTCCAGCAGCTCAGGCACATGCACCTGATCCGCCTTGTAATTGCCGGTGAGCGTGTACATGACGACATTGACCCCGCCGCGCAGCGCCAATTCGTGGGTGCGGATCGCGTCGGAGCCGGCGGGATAGAGCGCCTCGCCCCACTGGTCGCTGGCCCAGCCCGCCGCGAGATCGGTCGAGGCGATGATCAGCGGCGACACGCCGTCGCCCGCGCGCGCCGGAGCCTTTTCGCCCTCGGTCTCCGCCGGCAAGGCTTCAATATAGGTCGGGCCGTTTTCGGAGCGTCCGGCGAGGCCGTCGAGCAGATAGAAGGTGCGGTAGATCACGTGATTCTTGGGCGCGGGGGCGAGCGGCGGCGGGTCGAGCTTCTGCAAGAAGCTCTTGAGCCAGTCCTGCGCCGGGGTGCTTTCGCCGCCATATTGCTGGCCGGCGTCGCGTGTGTCGAACAGGACCAGGCCGCCCTGCTTCATATAGGCGGCGATCTTTTGCGCGACCTGGGCGCTGGGCTGCGGCGCATCGGCCGACACCGGCCAGTAGAGCATCGGATAGAAGGCGAGTTCGTCGCGGGCGGGATCGACGGCGCGCGGCGGTCCCGGATTGAAGGAGGTGCGTTGCGACAGCGTGTCCGACAGCGATTTCAAGCCCTGCGCGCTGATGCGGTCGGCATGGGCGTCGCCGGTGACGACATAGGCGAGCGAGGTGTTGAGCGCCGGGGCGAACCATTTGTCGCTGTTTTGTGGGCCAACTCGGCCCTGCTGCGCTTGCGCGGGCGGCGGCGCCAGCGCGAACAGCAGGGCGAGGGCGGCCGGCGCCGCCTGTCGCCGCCACGCGCCGCCCATCCAGAAGGACGCGAAGGCGTCGGCCAGGGCGAGCAGCGCCGCAGCGAGCAGCAGCGGACCGCGCAGGTCGACGGCGCGCGGCGCGGCGAAATTTTGCGGGCGCAGGTTCAGGCCGGAAATATCCAGAGGCTTGAAGGCCCCATCCGCAAATGTGTTGAGGGCGCGGGGGGCTTCTTGCGCGCCGTAATAGCCGGGCGGATGTTCGGCGTCGGGCGTGACATCCCCCTTGGGCAGCGCGCGGGCCTCCGCCGAGGGCGGGCCGAGCACGCCGAAACCGTCGAGGTTTTTCAGCACCGGCAGCAGGCCTTCGGCCTGGGCCTCGTTCGCCGGCCCGACCGCGCCGGCGCGGGCGAGAATCTTCTTCAGCATGTCGACGAACAGGCCTGACAGCGGCAGGTTCGACCAGGAGGTTTCCGCCGCAATATGGAACAGGACCAGCGTCCCCGCGCCGCGCGGCTCCGCCGTCACCAGCGGCGTGCCGTCCGCGAGACGCGCCCAGGTTTTTTGCGGCAGGCCGGGCTCCGGCTCAGCCAATATTTGCCGGGAGACATTGGCGTCGGTCGGCGGGGTCAGGCTGGCGAAGGGGGAGGTTTCGTCGAACGGGGCCAGGGTTTTGGGCTTGTCCCAGGACAGCGCGCCGCCCAGGGTGCGCCCGCCCCGCCGCAATTTGACCGGAAGCAGGTCGTCGGGAGCGCTAGCGAGGCGCGGCCCGGCGAAGCGGACGATCGTGCCGCCCGCGTCCAAAAACTTCTTCAGCTTTTCGCGGGCGTCAGGGGCGAGCGTCATGTCGGCGAGGACGAGGACATCGGCGCCTTCGCCGATGATGCGGCCGATCGGGTCGGGTTCGCCCGGCTTTTCCTCGCGCAGGTCGGCATAGGGGGCCAGCGCCTTGCGCAAATAATAGAGCGGCGACAGCAGCGGCTGGTCGGCCTTGGCGCCGCCGATCAGGCCGACGCGGCGGCGGCGCGCGCCGGAATCGAGCAGGAAGACGCCGCCGGCCGAGGCCTCGCCCACCAGCGCGAGGCGGGCGACGTCATTGCGCAATTGCAGCGGCAGGGTGAGGCGCGCGACGGCGTGGTCTTCCGAGCCAAAACTGAAGGGGGCGTCGCCGAGCGCCGCGCCATGCGCGTCGAAGGCGCGCACCAAACCCTCCGGCGCGCCATTTTGTGCGCGCAACACGTCGATTTCGAGCGCCTCCGAGGCGTTGCGGGCGCCCGTGAGCGCGCGGGGCGGCCGGTCGCCGGTGAGGATCGCGGCGCCGGGGGCGAGAGCCGAAAGTTTTTCGGCGAAGGCGCGGCCGTCGGCGTTCTGCTGGCCGTCGCTCAGCCAGGCGGCTTCGCCGCCATGTTCGCGCAAAAAAGCTTCGATGGCCGGCAGGTTTTGCGCACGAGAGGGAAGCCAGGGGCGAGGCGCAAGCGCGCGCAGGCGGGCCAGAGCCGCGCCTGGGTCTTCCAGGGCGACAAACGGTTTTTCCGCGAGGCCGAGCACGGCGGCGGGCCGGTTTTCCCGCGCCGCGTCGTCCAACAATTTGGCCGCCGCCGCTTGGCGGGCCGCCCAATCGGGCGCGGCGGTCCAAAAATTGTCGATCAGCAGCAACAGAGGGCCCCTGCCCGCGCTGGCGCCGGAGGGGACGAGGCTCGGACCGGCCATGGCCAGCACGATCAGCGCGGCGAGGGCCATGCGCAGCAGCAGCAGCCACCAGGGCGTGCGCGCGGGGGTGGCGTCGTCGCGACGCTCGTCGAGGATCAGCCGCAGCGGCGGAAAGGCGACTTGTTTGGGCGGCGGCGGCGTCACCCGCAGCAGGACATACAGAGCGGGAAGGCCGGCGAGCGCCAGCAGAATCCAGGGCGAGGCGAACACCCAGCTCATCGCGCCTCCAATCCGGCGCGCAGGCGCAACAGCGCTTCCGTCGCGGGGCGGTCGGTGGCGTGCAGGGCGAAGGCGAAGCCGCGCGTGCGCGCGGCATCCGCCAGCGCCGCGCGATGGCTTTGCAGTTTCTCTCCGTAAATGACGGCAAAATCCTCGGCGCGGCCGGCGCGCAGTTTTGCGCCGGCGTCATCGAAAAACTCGGTCTGGCCGGCGAACGGAAAGGTTTCTTCGACGGGATCGAACACCATCAAAGCGCAACCGCTCACGCCCTGCGCCGACAGGCGGGCCAAGTTCGCGTCGAATTCATGGGGGTCGACGAGGAAATCGCCGATCAGCGCGACTTTTTCACGCGGACGCACCCGCGCAGGCGGCGGCAGATCGGCGAACACGTCATGCGCGCGACGCGCCTGGGCGACCAGCGCCAGCGCCAGCCGCTCAATGACGTTTGCGGACGAAAACAGCGGGGTCAGGCCGAGCCATCCCGCGCGCTCGCCGCCGCGCACGCAGGCGTCGGCCAAGGCGAGGGCCAGGACCAGGGCGCGGTCGGCCTTGGTGTCCTGCGCGAGCTGCGAGCGAAAATTCATCGACGGCGACAGGTCGGCCCATAGCCACAGCACCTGCGCCGCTTCCCACTCGCGCTCGCGCACATAGAGGCGATCGTCGCGGCCGGAGCGGCGCCAATCGACATTCTGCGCGGCCTCGCCGGAGATGAAGGGGCGGAACTGCCAAAAGTTTTCGCCCATGCCCGCGCGACGGCGGCCATGCAGGCCGGCGGCGATGGAGGCCGCGGCATGGCGCGCGGAAAGGATCAGGCCCGGCAAGCGCCGCGCCAGATCGACCGCCGCATGCTGCTTGGCGGCGTCGGGACGAACGCTTTGGCGCGGCTGAAACCCCGAAGACGGCGCCAGCCCGAAACCAGCCTCCCCCATCAGGCGAATCTTTGCAGCAGGCGCTGGATGGCGGCGGGCACGGTGTCGCCGTCTGCGCGGGCCGCGTAATTCAGCGCCATGCGGTGTTTCAGCACCGGCGAAGCCAAGGCGACCACGTCGGCCTTGCTCGGCGCGAGCCGACCGCGCAAAAGCGCGCGGGCGCGCACCGCCAGCATCAGCGCTTGCGAGGCGCGCGGCCCAGGTCCCCAGGAAATGTTCTTGGTCAGCTCCTCCGGTCCCTCGCCGGGGCGGGCGGCGCGGACGATGTCCAAAATGTTGTCGACCACGGATTCGCCGACCGGCATCAGGCGCACCAGTTCCTGGATCTCCATCAGGCCGTGCGCGTCGAGAACCTCGCGCGGCTCCTTGCGCGCGGCGCCGGTGGTTTCGATCAGAATGCGCTTTTCGGCGGCGCGGTCGGGGTAATCCACGTCGATTTGCAGCAAAAAGCGGTCGAGCTGCGCTTCGGGCAGCGGATACGTTCCCTCTTGTTCAAGGGGGTTTTGCGTGGCCAGCACGTGGAATGGGCGCGGCAAATCAAAGCGTTCGCCGGCGATGCTGACGTGATATTCCTGCATGGCTTGCAGAAGCGCCGACTGGGTGCGCGGGCTGGCGCGGTTGATTTCGTCGGCCATCAGCAATTGCGCGAAGATCGGCCCCTTGATGAAGCGGAAGGCGCGCTTGCCGCCCTGCCCCTCCTCCAGAACTTCGGAGCCCAGAATGTCGCTCGGCATCAGGTCGGGCGTGAATTGCACGCGCGCAGCGTGCAGGCCCAAAACCTTGCCCAATGTGTCGACCAGCCGCGTCTTGGCGAGGCCCGGCGCGCCGACGAACAGCGCGTGGCCGCCGGACAGGATGGCGGCGAGGGCTTCTTCCACCACCTCGTCCTGGCCAAAAATCTGCTCGGCGACGGCGGCGCGGGCGGCGGCGAGTTTGTCCAGCGCGTCCTGCGCCTTCTGCTCCATCTGGCTTGCGGTCAGGCCGGCGGGTAGATTCATGCGAAAAGTTTCCCCTCATTGCGGCTGATTGTCGCGACCGGACCAACAATATAGGTTTGCCATGCTTTGCAAAGAAGGTTTGGTTCGACAATGACAGGCGCCCTGCGCGGCCTTGAGCAGGTGTTTCCCGAGCGCGGCCCGGCCCCCGTGCACCTCTGGAACCCACCCTATTGCGGGGAAATCGACATGCGCATCGCCCGCGACGGCACGTGGTTTTATAATCGCACGCCGATCGGGCGGCCGGCGCTGGTTAAACTTTTTTCGTCGATCCTGCGAAAAGACCCCGAGCGCTACGTGCTGGTCACCCCCGTCGAACGGGTCGGCATTGTGGTCGAGGACGCGCCCTTTTTGGGGGTCGAGTTTTTACGCGAGGGCGAGGGTGAGGCGCAGGTGCTGAAGCTTCGCACCAATGTCGAGGAGTGGGTGGAGGTTTCGGCAAAGAATCCGCTGCGGTTCGAGCCGGGCGACAGCGGCGGGCTCAAACCTTATGTATTGGTGCGGGCGGAGCTCTGGGCTCTGGTCAAGCGCGCGCTGTTTTACGATCTCGCCGCCTGGGGGACCGAGCGCGACGGTTTTTTCGGCGTGTGGTCGGCGGGGACGTTTTTCCCTATGGCGTCCATGGACGAGCTCCCGGATTTTTCATGATGTTTTCCGTCCCTGATTTTTTCGCCCGCGCCCGCGAACACTTGCGCGAGGGCTGGCCGGACTCGGATTTTGATCCGCGCGCGCGGCTGGAGAACGGCGATCATCGGCTCAACCAGCCGCTCAGCGCGGCGGAAGCGGCCTTGTTCGCGCCGGCCCGGCCCGCCGCCGTGCTCGCGCCCGTCGTTTTGCGCGGCGACAGGGCGTTTATGCTGCTGACCCAGCGCGCGGCGAGCTTGCGCGACCATTCCGGCCAGATCGCTTTTCCCGGGGGGAAAATCGAGGCGGGGGAATCGCCGCTCGAGGCCGCCTTGCGCGAGGCCGAGGAGGAGATCGGCCTGAGCCGCGACCGCGTCGAGATTTTGGGCTGTTTCGATCCTTACCAGACCTCCACCGGCTTTCGCGTGTTCCCGGTGCTTGGGCTGATCAAACCGCCGCTTGACCTGACGCCGGACCGCACGGAGGTGGAGGACGTCTTTGAGACGCCGCTGGAATTTTTGATGGACCCCGCCAACCATCAGCGCCACAAAAAAATGTGGCAGGGCAAGCAGCGCCAGTTCTTCGCCATGCCCTGGGAAGATCGCTATATCTGGGGCGCGACGGCGGGCATGATCCGCAATCTCTATGAGCGGCTTTATTCCGGGGAGGCTTGACCATGGCGGCGCGTTTCGCCCTCGCCCTGGTTTTGCTGGCGGGGCCGGCGCTGGCGGACAGCTGGCGCAGCTACCACAATGACCGCTTCGGCCCGACCGCGGATTATCCCGCCGGTTGGACAATGGAGCCCGAGCCCGAAAACAATGACGGGCGACGTTTCGCCTCGCCCGATGGCGACGCTTCCGTCAGCATTTACGGCCATTTCGCCCTGGATTCCCGCGAGGAGGAAATGGCTCGCAAGGCCGAGGCCGACGAGGGCGAGACCGTCGCCTATTCCGCCAAGAGGGCGAATTGGGTGGTGCTCTCCGGAACCCGCGGCGACAGGATTTTCTACCGCAAGGCGCTGCTCTCCTGCGGCGATCAGGTCTGGAACAACATTTCCATCGAATATCCGGCGCAGGACAAGGCGAAATACGACAAGCTGGTGGCGCATATGGCCGCCTCGCTGCGGCCGGGGATCGGCTATAATATCACCTGCAAATGAGCGCTTCGGCGCCAAATATGGAATGAGGCGATGTCGCGCGCCCTTTTGGAAGCTCTTGGACTGTTTCTCACGCCCTTCGCGCTTTACGTCGCTCTGCTGATTTTTCGCGCGCGCCATCCGCTGATCGCGGCGTCATGGTCGCGCGGGGCGCTGTCATGGCTCACCTTGGCGGGGCTGGCGCTCGCCATCGGCGGTCTTGTCTATGCCGGCATGTCCGGCTCGGAACAGGGGGCGTACACACCCGCCCATGTCGAAAACGGGCGGCTCGTGCCGGGCCATTTCCAATGACCGATGCGGAAAGGCTTTTGGGGCTGCTGGAGCGTCCCGGCGTCGCCCGCATTTTTGCCGCGCTGGACGGCGGGGGCGAGGAATTGCGCATTGTCGGCGGCGCCGTGCGCAATGTGCTGTTGGGCGAGCCCATCGGCGACATCGACCTCGCCTCCACCGCTTTGCCCGAAGTGAATGTTTCGCGCGCGAAAAAAGCGGGTTTGAAGGTTGTTCCCACCGGAATCGAGCACGGCACCGTCACCGTGGTCATCGATGGCGCGCCGTTTGAAGTGACCACGCTGCGCGAGGATGTCGAAACCGACGGGCGCCGCGCAAAGGTGCGGTTCGGCAGGGATTTTGCCGCCGATGCGGAGCGGCGGGATTTTACCCTGAATGCGCTGTCGCTCGACGCGCGCGGGGGGCTGCACGATCCCGTGGGCGGTCGCGCCGATCTTGACGCGCGTCGCGTGCGCTTTATCGGGGAGCCGCGCCGGCGCATCGCCGAGGATTTTTTGCGCATCCTGCGGTTTTTCCGTTTTTCCGCGCGCTATGGCGCGGGGCTCGACGCTGCGGGCTTCGCGGCCTGTGTCGCCTTGCGCGACGGCTTGAAAAGTCTTTCGCGGGAGCGGTTGGGGGCGGAAACACTCAAGCTTTTGGCGGCGCCGCGCGCGGCTTTCGTGGCGGAGGCCATGGCGGGCGCGGGCCTGTTCGCCTATCTCGGCGGCGCGCCATGGCCGGCGCGGCTGAAGAATTTGCACGCCCCGGGCGACGGCTTGTTGGGACTGGCGGCGCTTGCTTTGTTCAGCGAAGGCGACGCCGAGCTTTTGGGTGCGGCCCTGCGACTGTCCAATGCGCAGAAGCAGCGGCTGTTGGGCGCCGCGCGGGCAAATGCGTTTTGGCATGGGGCGCGCGAGGCGCCCTCCCCTGCGTCATTGCGTGAAGCCCTGTTCCATTTCGGGCCCGCGGGCGCGCGCGACGGGCTTGAGCTGATTCGCGCCGAGGCCGGGATTTCGCCGCAGGATTTGGATTTTATGCGCGCGCAAGCGTTTCTGCGCGACACGCCGCCGCCCACCCCGCCGTTCCGCGCCGCGGATTTTTTCGCGCGCGGCATTCCCAAAGGTCCGGCGCTGGGCGCGGCGCTTAAAGTCCTGCAAGCTCTATGGATTCGCGCGGGATTTCCCACCGACCCGCAAATCGTGGCGCAATTGATCGAACAGGCCTGCGAAATGGGCGAAGATTCCCGCTGGACGCGTCGGGATCGTTAGCGCAGGATGAAAATTAACGCATCCGGCTGCAAGCTTCTGTTCAGGGTATCGAAAGCAGGGCCATGGCGATCCGCAACAAAACTCCGGGCGAACTGGCCGAACGGCTGGCGCGGCGCTTGAAGCCCGCCGGCGAACGGCGGCCGGCCGACGGCTGGCGGCGCGATTCCTTCACCCTGCCGCGCGAGATGGCGCGCGAAAAGGCCCGGGAGTTTTTCAACGATTTCCCGAAAGCCGCCTATATGACCGAGATCGAAAGCTGGCGCGAACTTTCGGACGGGCAGATCGAGTTTACGATGCGGCGGTTGCCCAGCGCGGATTGAGCGCGGGGACTGGATGGAACTGTCGGGCCCACAGATGCGCGAACATCCGACGATTCAAACACCATAATGTCGTCATGGCCGGGCTTGTCCCGGCCATCCACGCCGGCATGGAAGGCGGCGGGCCCGCCAGGAGCGCGGCGCGGTCCGTCCAATTCTACAGCGTCGAAGCGATGTCCCGGCGTGGATGCCCGGGACAAGCCCGGGCATGACGGCCGTTTTCAGGCCTTGGCGTCGATGTTCACCCGCATGTGCAGTTCGCGAAGCTGCTTGGGCGTCGCCGGTGACGGCGCGCCCATCAAAATGTCCTCGGCGCGCTGGTTCATCGGGAACAGCGCGACTTCGCGCAGATTCTGTTCGCCCGCCAGCAGCATGATGATGCGGTCTACGCCCGCCGCCATGCCGCCATGGGGCGGCGCGCCATACTGGAAGGCGCGGTACATGCCGCCGAACCGCTCCACCACCGTCTCCTCGCCATAGCCGGCGATTTCGAACGCCTTGACCATGGCCTCAGGGCGGTGGTTGCGGATGCCGCCCGAGGCGATCTCAAAACCATTGCAGGCGATGTCGTACTGGAACGCCTTGATCGTCAGCGGGTCCTGGGTGTTCAAGGCTTCCAGACCGCCTTGCGGCATCGAGAAGGGGTTGTGGCCGAAATCGACCTTCTTGTCTTCCTCATTGTACTCGTACATCGGGAAGTCGACGATCCAGGCCAGTTCGAACCGGTCCTTATCGACGAGATTGAGGTCTTCCGCGACTTTTGTGCGCGCGAGGCCGGCGAATTTCGCAAACTTTTCCGGATCGCCTGCGACGAAGAAGGCGGCGTCGCCGGCGTTGAGGCCGAGCTGGGTGCGGATCGCCTCGACGCGCTCCGGCCCAATGTTGTTGGCGAGCGGGCCGCGCCCGCCGACTCCCGTCGCGCCGGGGTTTTCCTTCTGCGTGGTCTCGTCCTTGGCGCGGTCGAAGAACAGGATGTAGCCGAGGCCCGGTTGGCCCTCCGACTGCGCCCAAGAGTTCATGCGATCCGCAAAAGTGCGCTGGCCGCCGGTCGGCGCCGGAATGGCCCAGACCTCGTTTTTCGCGGTTTCCAGCAGGCGGGCGAAAATCTTGAAGCCGGAGCCGCGGAAATGCTCTGAGACTTCCTGCATGATGATGGGGTTGCGGAGATCCGGCTTGTCGGAGCCGTATTTGCGCATGGCCTCGGCATAGGGAATGCGCGGCCAGTTTTTGGTGACCGGCTTGCCCTTGCCGAATTTCTCGAAAATGCCGGTGATGATCGGCTCCATCGCGGCGAAAACGTCGTCCTGCGTGACAAAACTCATTTCGAGGTCGAGCTGGTAGAACTCGCCGGGCAGACGGTCGGCGCGCGGGTCCTCGTCGCGGAAGCAGGGGGCGATCTGGAAATAGCGGTCGAAGCCCGCCATCATCAGCAGCTGCTTATATTGCTGCGGGGCCTGCGGAAGCGCGTAGAATTTGCCGGGGTGGATGCGCGAGGGGACGAGGAAGTCGCGGGCGCCTTCGGGGGAGGAGGCCGTCAGGATCGGCGTCTGGAATTCGTTGAAGCCGGCGCCCTTCATGCTGGTGCGCATGAAATCGACCACCTGGCCGCGCAGCATGATGTTGTTGTGGATTCGCTCGCGGCGCAGGTCCAGGAACCGATATTTCAGACGCGTCTCTTCCGGATAATCCTGGTCGCCGAACACCGGGAGCGGCAGTTCGCCGGCCGGGCCCAAAACCTCGACGTCGCGAACGTAAACCTCGATCTTGCCGGTCGCCAGTTCGTCATTGTCCGTGCTCTTGCCGTCCATGGTCGGGCGGCGGCGGACGTCGCCGTCGAGGCGCACCACCCATTCGGAGCGGAAGGCTTCGGCCGTTTTAAAACCGGGCGAATCCGGGTCGATGACGCATTGGGTGATTCCATAGTGGTCGCGCAGGTCGATGAACAGCACGCCGCCGAAGTCGCGGATGCGGTGGCACCAGCCGGAGAGGCGGGCTTTCTGGCCGATGTGCGTTTCGCGGAGTTCACCGCAAGTGTGTGTGCGATAGGCGTGCATGTCTTCCCGGCCTTGAAAGGAGTTTGGGGGCGTGCCTAGCCCAAAAAGCCCGCGGCGTGAAGGGGGCGGCTCGCGCTCAAACCGGCCTCGCTTGGCCTGTGGCGCGCGTTCCTTTATATCCAATCCTCCCATTCCCCGCGACCCAGGATGCTTTTTGCGCTCGTCTCCCGATCTCGCCGCGCAGTTTCGCGCCGACCTTCTCGATCTGCGCGCCCATTGGCGCCGCCGCGTTCCGCCGGCCGCCCCGCTCTGGCCGCGGGCGCTGGGCTTGACGGCCTTCGCGGTGTTGGCGATCGCCGCCGTCAGCGTGACCTTCGATGTGAGCGCGGCGCGCGGGGCCCGCGCCCTGCCCCGCGAGACCGTCGAGGTTTTTCGCGTCGTCACCCGTTTCGGCGAATCCAACTGGCTGTTCGCGCTGTCCATCCTGGCGCTCGCGGGCGCATTTTTCGCCCGCGCCAAAGCCGTGACCCGCTTTTCCCGGGCCACTTACGGGCTTGTGGCCGGGCAGGCGTTCTATGTCCTGACTGTGCTGACGGTTTCGGGGCTGGTTTCGCAGGCGATCAAGCATGTGATCGGGCGCGCCCGGCCGCCGCTGCTGGACAAGGTCGGCCCCTATTATTTCGAAATGTTCTCGACCACCGGGATCATGGCGAGCTTTCCCTCGGGGCACACGATCACCGCTTTCGCCACCACCGCCGCGCTCGGCTTCATCCAGCCACGCTGGACCGCGCCGCTGCTGCTGATCTTCGCGCTGCCGGTGCTGGCGTCAAGGATCATCGTCAGCTCGCATTATCCCAGCGACGTCTGCGCCGGCGCGCTGATCGGCTTCGCCAGCGCGCATCTGGTCGCGCTGGCTTTCGCGCGGCGGAACATCGTCTTCACCGTCGCGCCGGACTCGTTGTGGCCGAGGGCGCGGACGCTCAGAGCTCGCCGCCGCCGCGCAAGCGCGCAAAACCTTGTTCAAGATCGTCCTTGAGGTCCTCAATGTCCTCAAAACCGACGGAAAAGCGCAGCGCCGGGCCTTCCGGCGCCCAGACGCTGGCGGCGCGATAGCTGGAGCAATCGAAGGGGATGACCAGGCTTTCGAAGCCGCCCCAGCTGTAGCCCAGGCCGAACAATTCCAGGCCGTCGAGCATGGCGGCGACCGCCTGTTCCGACGCCGGCTTCAAAATCACCGAGAACAGGCCGGTTGATCCTAGGAAATCGCGTTTCCAGATGGCGTGCCCTGGAAAACTTTCGAGCGCGGGATGCAGGACGCGCGAGACTTCCGGGCGGGTTTCGAGCCAGCGGGCGAGCTCCAGGCCCTGCCGCTCCGCTTCGCGCAGGCGCAATTCCATGGTGCGCAAGCCGCGCAGCGCCAGCCAGGCGTCCTCCGGCCCGGCGCAATTGGAAAATTGCTGAAAGGTCGTGCGCAGGCGCTTCGCCCATTTCGCATTGGCGGAGACGAGGCCCAGCAGCAGGTCGGAATGGCCGGACAGATATTTGGTGCCGGCGTCGGCGGAGAGATCGACGCCGCGCTCATGGGCCGGGAAGAACAAAGGCGTCGCCCAGGTGTTGTCCATGATCACGCAGGCGTCGCGTTCATGCGCGATGGCCGCAATGGCCGGAATGTCCTGCATCTCGAAGCTTTGCGAGCCCGGCGCCTCGACCAGCACGGCCCGGGTGTTCGGCTTGAACAGTTTTGCAATGTCCGCGCCCACCAGCGGATCATAAAAAGTGGTCTCGATGCCCATGCGGGTCAAAAATTGTTCGCAAAAACTGCGGGTCGGGCCATAGGCGGAGTCGGTGACCAGCACATGGTCGCCGCTCGACAGCGCGGTCAGCAGGGCGAGGCAGCAGGCGGCGAGGCCGGACGGCGCGAGCACCGTGTCGGCGGCGCCGGAAATCTCGCTCCAGGCCTTTTCCAGCGCTTCCGTGGTCGGGGTGCCGTAGGTGCCGTAGCGAAAGCGGCAGCCGGCGCGGGAGTCCAGCGTGGCCGTGTCGGGAAACAGCACGGTGGAGCCGCGATAGATCGGGGTGTTGACGAAGCCGAACTGGTCCTCCGGCGCGCGTCCCGCATAAACCAGTTTTGTGCGCGCGCGCATGGCCTTGCGCGACTCCGGCGTGGATTTGGACATGGGATTCCCTTTCGCGCGAAGAGTGGCGGGGCGAAAGGGGGCGCGTCAAGAGCTCAGGCGCTGGAAGTATTTTCGTTCAGCCAAGCTCGGAGCGGTTCGAAGGCAAAATTGCCGGCGCGATAAAGGCCGAGGACAAATGCCTCCGTTTCAGCGGCGCTGGCGGTGAGCTTGGCGCCATTGATGACGAGAAAAGTGTACATGACGGCGAAGGCGGTGCGTTTGTTGCCATCGACGAAGGGATGGTTTTGCGAGAGACTTTCCCAAAGCGCGGCTGCCTCTTCAACAAGCCCTACGTAATATCCGGTCTGCGGCCGGAACAAGGCGCCTTCGAGAAGGCCCAAGTCTCGCACGCCCGTCGCGCCGCCATAGCGGGCGATTTGATCCTCGTGAATCGCCAAGACTTCGACGAGGGTCGGAAAATCCCTCACTCGGCCAGCTTCTTGTAGAGCGGCGCGAATTCCTCGTGGCTGGCCTGATAGGCGGCCATCACGTGAGCGCGCGGACGTTCCCGCCTGCGCTTTTCAACGAGATCGGACAGGGCTTCGTCAAACAGCGCCTGAAGCTGACGCCCTTCGGCGCTGGCAATTTCCCGGACCGAACGAAGGATCTCGGAATCGACCTGCACGGCAAGGTCTTCGCGGCTTTGAACGGCCATAACGCCTCCTGATCGAAAGCAAAACATATAAGGATTCAAGAGACCACATCAAGGAAGCCAAGCCAGCCCTAACAGGCTGCTGAAAAACCCGTGGCCCGCCCCCGCCCTTCGAGACGCCCGCCAAGGCGGGCTCCTCAGGTTGAGGGCTACTTGCATAAAGGAATCCCTCATGGTGAGGAGGCTGCGCAGCAGCCGTCTCGAACCATGGCCATGAGAACGGGACTTTTTCAGCAGCCTGCTAAAGCCACGTTTTTTGATGCCGCGCTCGAACGCACTGAAATCTTTGGCGTTTTTTCTCGGGGCGCGCCGCGCCCGCAACCTGGAGAGAAATGATGCAAGTCAGCAGCTGCATGAGCGAGGACGTGCTGGTGTGCGCGCCCAATCACAGCATCCGCGAGGCCGCCAAGGCGATGAAGGACATTGACGCCGGCCTGCTGCCGGTTGGCGAGAACAACCGGCTGGTCGGCATGATCACCGATCGCGACATCGCCGTGCGCGCCGTGGCCGACGGCAAGGACTGCGAAACGCCGGTGCGCGAGGTCATGACTTCCGATGTCCAATATTGTTTCGAGGATGAAGAGCTTGCCGAGGCCGCCGCCAAAATGGGCGCGTTGCAGCTGCGGCGGCTGCCGGTGCTGAACCGCGACAAACGTCTGGTGGGCATTGTCTCGCTGGGCGATATCGCCCGGATCGAGGGCGAGAGCGCGCAGCAGGCGCTGGAGCGGGTGACGACAGCCGGCGCGCGCCGCCAGAGCTGAGCCTCGCCTTGCTTTGTCCGGCGGAGTCCCCTATGGAAGTTGCATAATCCGTCGCCCGACGGGCAAGTTTCGAGGACTCCGATGACGGCTCGCATCTTCCGCCCCGCGAAAACCGCCACGCAATCCGGACTGGGAAAAACCCGCTGCTGGCGGCTGGAATATGTTCCGGAAACGCCGCGCAGCATCGAACCGCTGATGGGCTGGACCTCCTCCTCCGACATGAAGAGCCAGATCAAGCTGACCTTCGAGACCAAGGAAGAGGCGGTCGCCTATGCGCAGCGCAACGGCATCGCTTATCGAGTGGAGGAGCCGAAGGAGGCGAAGCGCCGCATCGTCTCCTATTCCGACAATTTCAAGACCAATCGCCTGACGCCCTGGACGCATTGAGCGCGATTCGGCCCCGTAGCTCAGCTGGATAGAGCAACCGCCTTCTAAGCGGTAGGTCACAGGTTCGAATCCTGTCGGGGTCGCCAAATCTTTGTTTTTTGTCGGTTCTCACTCAGACTGACTCTGATTCTCGCATTTTGACTCCTTTTCTCGATTTCGCTGACTCCTCATGTCAGGCGAGAGAATTTTTGATAATTTTGCAATGGCTTAGGTGATTCTCGAAGAGCAATTCATGGACCGTGTACGGATCAGTCCGTCAGCATATGGAACACGTGGCGAAGTCGTTGCCGTCGAAGATGGTCGGGTCGTTTGGACGGGGCCGATCTCGGCGCTGAAAGAGGCCGGAAGCTTCGACTCTCTTTTCTGTCATGACGATGACGAAGCGCCGCTGAACGATCTCATGCGCGGCGGTGACGATGGCAGTAAGCAAATCAGCCGCTTAAGCGTGGAAATCAAGCCGACGAGGCGAACCAAGGTATCACCGCGTTCGCTCAAAGGACCATGACGAAACCGCGCGGTGCAGCGCAGCGCCAGTTTCAGGGGGTTTTTACTGGTCTGGCTTAGACTTGGCGATCATCGATCAGATTTGACGCCCAATTATGCCGCCTGCTCCCCCTCCGCCTCCGCGAGTTCTTTCTGTTGCGCCGTCTAAGCTTGAGCCGTTTCCGCCCTATCGGCAGTTCCCTTTGACGTGCAGACTGTTCAATCTGCGCTGCAACAGCGAAGGCAACGTGAGAAAACGCGTTTTCAAGAATGAGATCATGTGTGACCTAATTCTGCACTCGTTCTCATTGCCCAAAACAAACAAACGATCAGAAGTTGCCCCATACATTTCTAAGATTTACATGTCTGAAAAATACGAACGCACTTCATTGATTCGAAATCATTACGATGAAATCGCTCATTTGGCTGAAAAGCATCTTTCATGGCTACGCGTTGCGGAAATTTTCCGGCTATCTGGCCTCGCCCGGAACCACGCCGATTTGGGCAGGAAGTTGGCTGATTTTGCCGCCATTACCAAAACGGAAGCGCCGAGCGAATCGATATTGAACTTCATCCGGAAATGGACGGAGAGACCGTTAGATGAAGTTTTTGGTCGCACCGCCGATATCGTGATGGTCGAGTTCTATAAAAACCATCCCAACCTCTAGCGTCTCCCCAGCCGGGCGACGACGACCGATACTAAGTTGCCAGCGTGCGTTACCGCTTCGCCACATGGGGATACTCGGCCCCTTCTTCCCTAATCCGAAGCCATCTTAAAAGGATACAGCCTACCGCGAACGTAGCCGCGCGAAACCGTTGCCTCGCAGTCCAGCGCAAGCTGGGTCAAATCGTGCAACAGCGCTCGGATTGCCGCTCTGGGATCCCCGCCAAACTCAGCGATGACCTTGTCGATGTCCTCGTCCGTCGCGTCGGCGACGGATGGCTGCTCAGACGCGCCCGACATGATTCCGCTCCACCCATGACGGAACATAAATAGAACACCCGATCCAACCTGGAGTCAATCTTCGCGCGTCGCCGCGTTGACAGGCGACCTTTCCTGCCCGTAGCGTTCGTCTATGGCAACGATCCGCGAAACGATGCGACTTATCTGACCGGTCTCCCCGGAGGCCGGTGCGCAGCCATTTTTCTTTCGCCATCGGAAAAATCATGAATCCTGAAGCAGCAAACGCGAGATTGCAGACCAATTCACCCGTCAGGCCGGTCGGGTTCACCAGCGCCAAGGACTCCGTGAATCGGTATACTGGATCGCGCGTGATCGGGCGCAGGAATTCGTGGCACCGCTGCGCGCGCCCGCTCCCCCGACACAGCCACCCGGCCTCTTGAGGGCGTGCGATGATCTGGCTTGGAGACGATCCCACTGTCGCCAAGATGATGGGCGCCGGCGTCGAGAGCGTCAAAGCCTTCTGCCTCTGCTGCGGCCATCTGTGGTCGGCACCGATCACGTTCCTGCCGTCCGCGACCACTTTGTCGAAGGTCACGGCCCTCATGGCTTGTCCCGCGTGCAACGGGAGGCGGGTTGAAGCGGAGTTGGTGTCGTTCGCCAAACGCAGGCCGGAGCATTAAGACGATTAAGACGAGTGGGTTGAGGTCGCCTACCCCAATCCGTTTTCGGGAATAGTTAGTATCGTCAGGACTTCGGCACCCGGCAGCATCACGGACTGCTCCTGCACTTCGTAATCGCCGGCACCCCGGAAGTCGAACCAAGCATCTGCGGGCATTTTCCGTGGCCACGCCTCCGGCGAGGCTCCATCGAAAAGCATTCGTCCGGCGAAAGTCTCACGATCAAGAGTGCGGTGAAGCCTCCACCAACTGGGCACCATTTTTGCTGGTCTGGACCAGCTGTAACCTGATCTCCTGTAACACGCCAATATGATCGGAAGACGATTCAGTTCGACGCATTTTATTAATGTTGCCGTCAAGCTGACGTTAAATTCAGCGGCGATCTCCGCAGCCTCTTGAATCCTAAATCTTTTGAGCTTGGCGAAAATTGGCCTGAACATGTAGGTAGGCAAGACAAGGTCGGAAGCGAACCCGTCAGCTTGTCGCTCTGGATTAAGGGGGCCGGGTTTGGTTTCCTCGACCTCGTCGGAACTGCAATACAGGACCTTGCCTCGATGGTGGTGCCAATGACCGAGTTCATGGGCAAGTGAAAAGCGCTGGCGCGTCTCGCAACTGTTACTGTTCACCAGAATGACGGCTCGCTTCGACGAGCCGGCAATCATTGCTTCGCAGTTGTCGAGTGGCTGGTACTTTACAAAGGCACCACGGCTTGCGGCTATGGCCTCAAGATCGATCTCGCAGGGATGCCGAATTCCAAGTCCATACAGAATCCGCTCCGCCGGAGTCAGGGCGTCGGTCATTCTGTTCCATCCTCTGCCTCAAGCTTTTCTAAGTCGGCCAGCGCAGCAAGAAGCGCATCCTCGTCCCGAGACGACAGTCCTTTGCCCTTCCTTGCTGCAAGCATCATCGGGTTCTCCGAGGCGCGCTCATTCATTACCTTCAACTTGGCCTTTGCCCTGTCCCGGTC
The DNA here is from genome assembly GCF_025961575.1 of Rhodoblastus acidophilus. Classification (GTDB taxonomy): domain Bacteria; phylum Pseudomonadota; class Alphaproteobacteria; order Rhizobiales; family Beijerinckiaceae; genus Rhodoblastus; species Rhodoblastus acidophilus_C. The sequence goes on from NZ_JAOQNX010000002.1 coordinate 88,682, forward strand.
GAATGGGATCGCCGCCGCTCCGCTTGCTCCCTTGCGAAATGCTGCCGCAGCCGCTTTGGCGTCGGCAAACCGCGCCTTCGCACACATCGCTTCAGCCTCAATAATCATTTTATCGGCTAGGGCAACATAGGCATCAAAATCCTCACCGGCCTCCTTCAAGTCCTCCCGGAATTCGTCCGTCGGCGCCGCGATTACGCTTTCAATGAGAGCATCTTCCAACTGCCGCAGTTCATCGCGTGACGATATCTTCTTTGAGACGCTCATTGTTTCCACCCATAAGGATAGAGCTTCAGCATCCGACGCCTGATCTTCTTGTGCAGGTAATCAATACGAGCCTGATCCACTCCAACGAATTCGCGCAATTCCTTACCGCGCAACCCTCCAGACAGGCCGAGTATGAGCATTTGGCATTGATCATCGCCTTGAAAATGACCTGCAATGATCTCGACCGTGTCCTTATCTTCCGGTCGCTCTTTTTCTAGAAGGTGCTGCTCCGGATCGAGAGAACGGGAAACGAGGGCACTAGGTTCAATAACCGCTGGCACTTGGCTCATGCGATCTTCATCCAAGACCACCATCTTCTTCTGGTGCTCCCGATCATGCGACGCAATGCTGCGCATGGTTTCAATCATAAACGCGATGAATGGGACATCGCGCGGGCAGCGCCGTTTTCCCAAGATTGTGCGACAGACGGATTCCCGGAACAGTTCGCCACGCTGTCGTCCTGTCCCTGCAAGGAACCGCGCCTCCATCGCCATCAGCTTTCCCTTTTCGTCCGCAGAGAGCGAACGGATTGCCGCGTGAGCCTCTTCGGCGTCGAGGAAGTCAACCTCGTCATCCGTTTGACCGACCTCGTCCGCGTCGCTTGTCGAGACCATGCCTGTCTTGGCCTCCCTTCCAATATGCCCGCAAAATTTTCTTTTCGGACATGCTGGCTCGGTGTCCGAAAGCCAGGTCTTAACCGGCATGGTTAAGCAGGATGCCAGCTGACGCACGAAAATCAACCGGGTTCAGCTGCGACTTCGTGCTCCGAGCGCGAGGAAGGCGAGGCGTCCGAAGACGAACGTCACCGACCTTGGAGTACCAAATTGAACCGACTGAAAATTCCGCAAGAAGAAGACCCCTTCCTCAACCCTCTGGACACCATCTTGGCGGACATCGCCGTCAACGTGCAGCTGCCGCCGGGACTGCACGACAAGGCGACGGAGCGCTACGAAGCGGTCCGCAATTACGCGGAACGGGATGGAAGTCCCCTGAAGGGACGGATTCTTCGATTCTATCCACAGGGATCGATGGCGATAGACGCCACGATTTCCACTCGTGGCACCGACGATGAATACGACATCGACATCGTCGCAGAGCTGGACATCGACCATCTGTCCGATCCGCACGCGACCATCGGCGAACTCACCGACGCATTGAAGGGGTATCCGACGAGCAAGGACGTCGAGCGCCAAACCCGCTGCGTGACCGTGCGTTACGCCGACGGGATGCACCTCGACGTCACGCCCGCTGCGCGGCTGCCGTACAGCAGGGAAAGGGAGAGTCATATCTTCCACGCGCACCCGAAGAAGCCGTCCGAGCATTCGCTGGTTCCCATGAACGCCTACGGCTTCGTGGAATGGTATCGCGAGCGCACGCCCCTTGAGGATCGCTTCGCCAAGGCTTTTAACCGCCGCCTACTTGAAGCCTACGGCATGATCATCAAGGCCGACGCCGAAGTGGACGAGGTGCCTGACCAAACGCCGCTTTACGTCAAGAACACTGCCACGGTTGCACTCCAATTGCTCAAGCGATTCCGCAACGTGGTCTACGCCTCGGCGGACTGCCGCATCCCCCCATCCGTGATGATGTCTTGCATTGCCGGCCATGCCGCCGCGCCGAACACCTCGTTGACCGACATGGTGATCAAGCAGGCGCGTATGTTGGCCAAGGAGATTTGGGCAGCCAGCGCAAAGCGGGAAAAACTCAGCATCGTGAACCCGGTATTTCCGCGGGACTGCTTCACGGACCGCTGGCCGGAAAACATCGCGCAGCAGAACGACTTCGCTGCCGCGCTGAAGAATCTCTCCGACGGCCTTGAAATCCTCAGGAAGCAAGGCGCCGACTTGGAGGAACTGCAAGAATGGCTTCGCGAACGCTTTGGCAGCCATGTGGTGTCGCGCTCGGTGAAGCAGTTCAATGAAAGGATGGGCGGCGCGGTCAGAACTTCGGCGCAGAGCTACTCCGGCAGAGGAGGTCTCTTCGTTCCCAGCGCCCCCGCGTTGGTTGGGATCGGTGTGGCTGCCTCACCCGCTGCGGCGAAGCCGCACACGTTCATGGGCGGGCGCCGCCGGTGATGGGTATGCCCTCCATAGAGGACCAGATTCGCGCAATGCGGGAATCTTGGCCATCGTTCGAAGTGACACGGATCGACGAAAGGACCGCTGTCTGGCGCGGCACGTTACGCCCGCTCCTCGCGACCCATCACGTCCGAATCCAGTACCGGGCCCCCTTGGTGATCGAGCGCATCGATCCCATGGAGCAGCAGCCGCAGGTTCGGGTGATCCGCCCGTTGCTCAAGAAGATGACGAGCAGCGAAGGAGCGCTGCCCCACGTGTACTGGGACGACCCGGATTTTCCGATGCTTTGCCTTTTCGATCCCGATGCAGGGCAATGGTCCCCGTGCGAGCTGATTTCGAAGACAACGGTGCTTTGGACCCTTGATTGGCTGGCCTGTTACGAAGGCTGGCGCGCAACGGGTGAATGGACCGGCGGCGGACGCCACGTCGACGCCAATGACATAGACGCCAATGACATAAAGGACTCCCAGCCTTGAATTACGTGCCTCCCCGCCGTTCAGATGGAACGATTCAACATCGCCGCAAGATGCAGCCGTGGCCGAAAGACCGACCTTTTCGAATTCTTTCGATCGACGGCGGCGGCATCTGCGGCCTGCTTCCCGCCTCGATTCTCGCCGAACTTGAACGGCGGTTCTTGGGGGGCGAGTCGATCTCGCATCACTTTGACCTTGTGGCCGGAACCTCTACCGGCGGCCTCATCGCCTTGGGCCTTGGCGCCGGTATGACGGGTGATCAGCTCCGCCATTTCTATGTCACCCGCGGCCCCTTCATTTTCCCGGCGAGCAAGGGCGTTGCGGGCGCGGTGCGCGGCTTTTGGAAGTGGGGAAAACAAAAGGTTCGCACGGCTTACGACGTGAAGCCGCTGGAAACCGAACTAATGGAGGTCTTCGGCCAGCGTTTCTTTGGGGATTCGAAACTTCGCCTTTGCGTTCCTTCTTTCGAGGGCCGCCACGGCGAGCCATGGATATTCAAGACTCCCCACCATCCGGACTACAAGAACGACCGCAACGAACGAATGTTTACGGTTGGCAGGGCGACATCCGCTGCCCCCACCTACTTCAGGCCCCTCGACGCATTCGGCTATCGGATGGTCGATGGCGGCCTATGGGCCAACAATCCGGTGATGATCGGCCTTGTCGACGCCTTGGCCTGCTTCGAAATCGACCGGGAACAAGTGCAAATTCTCACGCTCGGCTGCGGCGAGACCTCTTTCCAGGTGAGCGACTCTCAGGCGACCGGCGGCGAGTTGCAATGGCGAAACGCAATTCGTGGCGCCATGCGCGCCCAATCTCACAACGCGCTGGGTCAGGCCTTTCTTCTGGTTGGGAAAGACAGCGTTGTGCGCCTTGACGCCCCCGAAACGCCTAACCCCATCGCGATGGACGACGTCGATCGTGCGCTTGCCGAACTCCCCAATATGGCGCGTTCGCTCGTCGAAGGTGCCGGCCACCGGATCAACGAACTCTTTCTCCACGACAAGGTCGCACCCTATCAGCCGATTCCAATGTGAGCCGCCAAATCCAATAGGTCCAGCCGGCACAGCCGGAAGTATCACCACCACAGGAATACGGAAATGCCCAAGAACATCGTGGTCTTCTCCGACGGAACGGGACAGGACGGCGGCGTCCGCCCTGAACAGCGCTTGAGCAACGTCTATAAGCTATATCGCGCCTGCCGCGTCGGGTCGCAAAACAACATCGACCCCAGCCAGCAGGTGGCTTTCTACGATGCCGGCCTCGGCACGGATGTCGGCGCCACAGCCATGTCGGCGCCGGTTCGTTTCGTGGAGAAGTTGCTAGGCTCCGTCATCGGGCGTGGCATCACGAAGAACATTGCCGATTGCTATGAATTCATAATCACCCACTATCAGTCGGGCGACCGGATTCACCTCATCGGCTTCAGCCGCGGCGCCTACACGGTTCGATGCCTAGCCAACCTGATCATGCTTTGCGGGGTCCCGACGAAGACTCCCGCAGGCCAGTTACCGCTTCTCCGCTCGGACATCCGCGACATTGCCAAGGAGGCCGTGGAAACGGTCTTTGAGCATGGCGCGGGCCATCCGCGAGCGAAATTCGAGGCCGAGCGCTTCGAACTCGCCCGCCGCTTCCGAGAGAGGTACGGCTCCAACCATGAAGATGGCGAGGACGGTCGCTCCAACGTGGCGCCGCATTTCATCGGCGTGTTCGACACCGTCGCAGCTCTGGGGGCAAGCGGAACACGATGGTTGCTGATCGTCGTTGGTCTTGCGCTCGGCGCCGCCGTCGGCGCCTCTCTGGTTGCAGCGATCCCGGCGGCGGTGATCGCGGAGCTGCTTCATCTCACGGTCGGTTGGCCGTTTTGGAACTGCGCGCTTTCTATCGTGGCCTTGGCCGTCGCAATAGCCAGTGGCAGCCTCGTCTATAGCCACCTGAGATCAAGCCTGAAGATCATCCGCGACTTCCCTAACAAGGGAGATTTGCGTTGGCATTTCGCGGGTTGGAAGGGCAAGAACTTCGACCGGCTCCTGAGCAAGTATGTATGCTATGCAAGGGCAGCCAACGCGATCGACGAGAAGAGGGCCGATTTCGACCGCGTCGGGTGGGGCGGCGTTCAAGACGATGCTCCGATGTCCGTGGACGGCCACACCCGGCTTGTGCAGATGTGGTTCGCGGGCAACCACTCGGACGTGGGGGGCAGCTATGACGACACCGAATCGCGGCTTTCCGACATCTCGCTTGAGTGGATGGTTCAGCAGGCCACGCGAGTGCCCGGTGGCCTGATCGTCGCGGGACAGAAAGCGCCCGGCGACACCAGCGACATCCCCAATCTGCGGCTATTCCCCGCTGCCGATGGCATGCAGCACTGCGAAGTTGCCGCGATGCAGGACACGATCGCAGGACGCTTGCCGAAATGGTTGCTGAAGATTTGGACGCCACCAACGTGGGCTGTAAAGGTGCGCGAAATCAAGCACGACGCTCCGGTTCATCCATCAGTGAAGGAGCGCTTCAAGCTCGCGTCCGTTGTCAATGCCGCCGGATCGGGGCCGTATCGTCCAAAAGCGCTGGAAAACCACGACGATTTCAAAAACTATTACGGCGGCGATACCGTGTCATCGGCGGTTCCGTCAGAAAGCGCGCCGTTGAAGGAGGGCGTTCCCTGACAGCCGAGTTGCATGTGAGTCAGGGCTGGATCGACAACATGGGAACTTCACATATCCGTTTGTAACTAAAATCTATCGAGCGGAGTGGAAACTCCGACAAGAAGAGGTGGAATAGAAACGCTTGCGAGAGGAATGGGAGCCGCTAAGCGCAGTTTCTTCGCGGCCAGCGGACTTTTGAGGTTCTGAACGGGACTGAACGTGTCATTTCGATTTCGGCGCCGCTGATGGCTTGACGGTTCCGGTTCCTGATGGCGCGCTTGGGCGCATCGGAGCTGGTGGAGCAGGTCGCTCAACAATTTTTGAGGGTGCCTTTACTCCACCCCTCTTGCCAACCTGACCAATTTTTCCGTAGCCCTCCGCACGGATCATGTTTTCGTCGACCAAGACGCATCCCTCCCAATGCTATGATGACCCAATTACTTTTTCGGTGACGCTGGACGTGACGAGCCAGATGTCGAAGAGCTAGATGCCGGCTTCATTGGGGCGGGAGGAGGCGGTCGCACGGCTATCCGCGTGGGAGCGTTAACGCCTCCCTTGTTTACGTATCCCTCGCTGACTGGTTTAACCTTGCTAAATCCGTCCATCGCCATTTTGTTGTCGTCGCTCATTGCGGCGTCTCCGTCTTCACAGTTCCGGCCTCGACGTAGGGAAATTCAATGTGAGCGCTTTCGGGCGCGCAGGCAACATATAGGCGGGGACTCTTATAAACTTCTTCTCCATCGAAATTGTAGACGATCACATCCAGAAGCACCAATTCCCTGAGCTTGTCAGTCTCCGAAAACATATTGACGAAACCGGCATAGACAAGCTCATGCTCGAAATCTCGGAAATGGACGAATTCAGTTTCGATGTCGTTCGAGTTGAACGTGAAGTCCCAAACGTCTTCATCGCCGTATTTTTTCGTTGCCCGGATTTTTTGAAGAAGCTGTGTCAACAATTTATGTCTCTGTACATAAAGCCATAAAATCGAAAGCACGAAACCTATTATAAGCGCGTACCCGACTTCCGCAAGAATATCACTCTCTATTATTTCATCTGTCGCCGCCGTTTTGAAGTTTGCAATCTTAAATGGTACGTTGAATGCGCGGAACAACGCAAACTCAGCAACGTATGTCACAACGCCAAATAGGAAGGCATTGATGATAAACTCAAGGTCAGATGGCTTTTGCTTGGCGGCGTACCTTGCATCGATTCGTGCCCAGATGATGCCGGGCAAAAAGATCACCGCTAGCTGAAGAATTAAGAGGTCGATTTTCATTGCGTCGTACTGGCGGTTGGTTGCCGCTCTCCCCATCCCAATGACAACCGCTTCGTTACGTCGGCGCGAGCCAGCACGCGTTCGCAAAGCTCCCAGCGCTGATCGTCCGATGTCGCCCCAGCGCGGTATCGGAGGTCGAAGGCGTTGGCTTGCTTCTTCTTTTCCGTGAATTCCTTGAGCTTTGCGTCAAGCCTCTCGATGTCCTCGATCCAGTCGTCTTCGATCACGTCGGGGAGCGTGCCGAAGATATCGAAGCGCTCGCGCATCCGCTCGGACAGGGTCTCGTAGACCTTCTCGTCGATTGTCCCGTGATAGACGAGGTTCAACATGTCCACGCGCTCACGCCGCTGGCCGAAGCGCTTTATCCGGCCAATGCGCTGTTCGAGGCGCGAGGGGTTCCACGGCAGGTCGATGTTGATCAGGGTGCCAAGCGTTTGCAGGTTCAAGCCTTCGCACGCCGCGTCTGTGGCGACGACAAGCCTGATCCGGCGTTCGCGCACAGCCTTCTTGATGTGGTCGCGCTCGATGCTCTTCCATTCCCCATCTAGGAAGAGGCCGGACCGGCCCGCGCCGGCGTAAACGGCGACGGTTTCGCCCCCAAGATGCTTGGTGAGGCGCTCCGCGACCCAGTAAGCGGTGTCGTAATACTGGCTGAAGATGATGCAACCGAGGTCAAGCCAGCCCCTTTCGGTCAGGAAGTAGAGAACCGCTTCCAGCTTCGGATCACTTGGCTTCGGACCAAGACTGTCAAAGATTGTCTGGAGGTGCCTCCGCTCCTCGTCGATGATCTCGCCGACATCGAGTTCGAGGTCGTCTTCCTGAAGATCGACTTCCTCGAACTGGTCGAGCTTCCGGCCTTCCAGCAACTTCCTGACCGTAGCCAGCCCGGCTGCCACGCTTGAACACAATCTTTGCCTGACGAGTCCCTTCAGGAGACCCGCTGATTTCTGTCGCTTGCCATATGCCTTCGTGAATTTTTCAGCCGCCTCATAGGCGATATCGAAATCGCCGTTCGTCCTCAGACCGAGACCGTCGAACAGATAGGGCAGCGGTTGCCCTTTCATGGGGTGGACATCGACCGCGATGGGGGAAATCAGTCCCTCCTCTTCAAGGGTCGATCTTCGGCGAAGCACCACGTGCCGCAGGACGGGGTTATTCCTCTGGAAGAAGGTCAGTCCGTTTGCCGAGGAAAGAACATCGTCCTCGAACTGGAGGCGAACAAAATCATCCTCGTCGGGGATTTGGCTGAAAGGAACGCTGGTCACAAACTGGTCGTCGGGAAGCGACAGGGCGGTGCGAACGTGACCGAAAATAACGTCCTTCTCCTTAGAGGGCGCGATGGGATTGCGGAACCATGTCCACGCGTCGCGCTCATCGGTAACGCTGACTTGGCCGGTGATCAGCGGCACGGCCTTGGATTGGTCGCGCCAACTGCTCGACCAGTCGCCTAGAACAAAATCGACTCCATTGTTCAAGGCCTCCAACAGGTCCCATAAGTCGGCCACATCTGTTTGAATCGGAGTCGCCGTGCCGAGCAACATATGGCGGGTGCGGCTGGCGACGCCATTCAGGAATGTGAGAAGGTTGTTTGGCTTCCGCGCCTCCTGTCCAAGAACCTTGCCACCTCTGGCTCTGTGCGCCTCGTCAAGAATAACGAGACCATAAGTCTTTGATAGCAGCCTCTTTCGTTCCTCGGTCATCCTGAAGATCAGGCCGGTGGACACGATCGCAATCTGGCGAGGACACTTCGTGATGCCTTCGGCGCCAACGGAGGGAAGTGGGAGTTCGTCAGGATCGAGCTGCCATGCCTTGTCGCTGGACAACCATACGGCGGACGGGATGTTCAGCTTGTCCTTCAGCTCCATTTGCCATTGCGTGGTCAGCGTGGCCGGGCAGAGGATGAGAACGGGGCCGTCGCCCAGCAGCGATGACACCAACGCACTGCCCGCCAGAGAAAGCGTTTTGCCGACGCCAACCTCGTCGGCGAGCAGCAAGCGCACCGCGCCGTAAACATCCCGGTGTTGGAGGAAAAGGCCGACGAACGCTCTCTGCCAAGGCATGAGTTGCTCGCCACCACGATACAGGTCGCTTTCGACAAGGGCAGCCGGAGCCACGTCTTCCGGCTTCAACTCCTCCATCTGAACTTCGACGCGACGCGCGCTGCGCCCGATCTCGTCGATGATCGCGTCCGGCAATGGCTTGCCGATCGCCCATAGGTATTCGAACTCAGCCTCGACCCACGCTACGCCGTCGGCGGAGGAATCCTCCCAGACGAGTTCGTAGTTCTGGCTCCAACCCTCCCGCGTCTCATTTAGGCTTCCCATGAACGCCGACGCCGATCCGTCAGATCGGCGGATGACGCCAGCCTTCCCGTGGAGAAACGGGGCGTCGGCGCGCGAGACCACCCGCACCTCCACGTTGCCCCGCTTCAGGATTTCATAGAGTCGCCGGTAGCGCGGGCGCCGAAGGAAGCTCTCGACCGAGTCGTTGATGTCGTTCCAGCGCTCCTTGAGCAACTGCTCGCGAACGTGCTTGGCGACGTTGATGTCTCCGGGATCAAGGTCGGCATTGCAGACGACCCGCACCCTGCCTATCGATTCGATTTCCTCGTTGACGAGGTCGAAGATCGAAGACCTGAAATAGCCGGCGATGCGGAGGTATTCGGATGCCCCGGCGAGCCGATCCTTCAGGTAGACGTGCGACAAGCGGCCAAGGCGCGAGGAGAAACGGCTTAGCCTTCCTCCGCCTTCAAGGCCCGTACCTGGCTGCACGGCGCCGTTGGCGGCGGACATCAGCCGAAGCGCTCGTTACGGATCAGGCCGTGGAGGATGCTCGCTGCGCGAGCTTCCTCTTCGTCGGTCTTGCCCCTTTTCGAGGCAAGATAGCGGGCGATAGCCATCAAGTGCTCGCGCTCCTCGAAATAGTTCGGGACCAGATCACGCAAATGCGACAGAACCTCATCGCCCTCGACGTTTCGCTCGATCTCAAAAATCGCGTAAAGGGCCGCCCGAGTTCTTGAAGAACCGAATTCGCTACCTTCGAACCCGGCTTTGCCGAATTCCTTGGCATTCTTCAGCCGTGCGCTGTTCGGGTCAAGGTCACCCATCAGGCCTTCGTATTTCGCGGCGCGGAACGCCCGCGCGAAATTCTGATAATTATCGAGCTGTCGGAGGCCAGTCTCCTCAATGTCAAGCATCTTAAGGTAAAAGCGCTCGGAGCCGGTCAGCGTCTCCCATACGTTAGATTGCATGCCGTCGGGGACCATATGCTCGTTGGCGACCTGTACCGCAAATTCGATGATTTCATTGACTGTGTTCTTCTCTCCCTTGGCACGGGGTCGAAGAGCCTCGCTAGTCATGTCGGTCCCGTCGATCACCGAATAGCGGGTCAGCACACGCAACGCAGCAGCGTAGCCCGCCATCTGCAAATCGGAGTCCTCGAAGAGATTCTCGATCCTGCCGTGTCCCTTTAGCGTCTGATTAAGCCCGGTCATCGTCTCAATTTGGTCCGAGACCTCGACCTTCACCTCCTGCACGATTTCGTCTTTAAACCCCACTTCTCCGGCCTTGCGCTTCCGCAAGACCAGCGTGACGGTGCCCTGAACGTAGCCACCCTTTTTGGTGCCAGACGTGACCTCGGTCGAAACGTACCATGCGGAAATGACTTGCAGGCCTGCACCCCAAAAGATTCCTGCCATTTCGGCCCACACCGAAGCATCGGTGTGGGTGAACATGACGATTTGCAAGCCATTGTCAGGCATGTTGTCGGCCATCGCCTTATAGGCGGCGATCATCGCATGCTTGAAGCCCTCTCCATCGCCCTTGATTGCAAGCGGACGACGTGAATCCCATACCCAGTTTGAGAAGGGGCCGGGCGGGTTCTTCCTCAACCAAGCAATGAAGAATTCCGTAATTTCATGGTAATTCACCGCATCGGCGTAAGGCGGGTCTGTGATGTAGATATCTGCACTGCGGGAAACCTGATGCGCCGGCTGGGTTTCAACAACTGAATCACCAAAAACTTGAGCCGATTTGTAGTAGTTAGCTTCAGGACGAACCATTAGGAACGAGCGACATCCGAAATTAAAGAACGTATTCAAGGCTTGATTGTAGAAAACATGCTTAACGGTGTCTGCGGATGGGGCCCTTCCCTCGCGACCAGGCGTTCCCGGAAGCCACTGAGATAGACGTGCGGAATTATGCGCAACAAAGGTTCGATCAAAGGATAAACAGGCGCGGATGGTTTCGTCATCCGTCTTGACAATTTCCTGAGAAATCAAGGCGGCAATCAAAAGCTGCCTTGGCGTGAATAGGTGATGCCAGTGCGTCCAACCACGCTCTCGTAGGAGCCTTGTTGTTTCCTTTCCGGCTTCAATTTCCATGTTGGGAACGTGGCCGGCGTCCTGCCACTCCTGCAAATGCATTTTAACATATTCGATTACGTCGGCTTCACGTTTGATATCCGCTTCTGTCGGCGTGGCGAAATAGGTTTCTTGTCGCCCTTTGTCGAGAGTCTCGCGGGTAATCCATTGGATGCAATAGAGCCGCTCGCCCAAGATGTCGTCCGAACGGGGGACTACATCGTTTTTGCTCCACTTTCGAAGGTCGTTTCCAGTCTCGCCCGAAGCACGTCGCCCATCTTTTCGAATGGTAGCGATCGGTGTCCGATAGGTCTCGCCATCCAAAACGTAGGTCAACGCCTTGTTCTGAACCGTGCCCTTCTTTGCAGCCTCAAGCTCTTCTGGAGTTGCGCCTGAAATCACCTCTATGTCGATGCGCTTTTCATCATGATTGGGAACGAGTCTCGCAATCGTCCGCCGAATCTTGCTGATGACGAGCGAGGTCAGAAGCGGAACCGTCCAGCCGGTGATCGGGCATTTCGTTTCAACGCAGTAGAGATACGCCTTTGCGCGATTGCCTTCTTCGTCGTGTTCTACACCGAGTTCCGAGATTCGACGGTCAACGGCATCGACAACCCTTTCTTGCTCTGCCTCCAATTGTTTTTTGAACCGCTCGCCGCCACCGATGAGGTTGAGCGCGCCCCACGTCAGCATACAGGCGATCGGGTTGAGGTCGGATGCATAGACATCGCAGCCTACCCTCGCCGCCTCGAACGGGATCGAGCCGGCGCCGGAGAAGGTATCTGCGACCACCGGACGGTGGCCAAAGCGCATGATCCCTAACTGTTCCACCAGTTGCGTGTGCGACCGCGCCGAAGTACCGAGGTGGTCGTTCACGTCGTCCCAAATTTGGTCGTATGCAGAATTCGGGAGTTCTTCGGGGCGCAAGCATTTCCCGACCTTGTCGAGATATGACCAGCGCGAGTAGGCAGAAAGACGCAGGCGGTCTTGGTCCTCTTTCGAGCCGCAGTTCCAAGTAAGCGAGTTGGTCTTCAAGGCGACGATCGCGTCGTCGGTCGTCGGCTCGTCGATGCGACGAACGCCGAAATACCTCAGCAAATCGCCTTGCTCAAGCTCTCCAGCCTCTATGGCGAGACGAGCTATCTCGGACGGCTTCAGCTTATTTTCGCGGGCGAGGAACGCCCTGTCATCGATGGCCATCAGCTTCTCGAAAACGTCGAGATCGCGTTCGGGGTCATCGGTGGCTGGCAAGAGCGCGCCAAGCACGCACGCCCGGACGTAGACCAGACGCTTGCGTCCCTTCCAATAGGAACCCAAGGGCGTAAGCGTCTGGGCGCCATGCGCGTCAAATTCACGCTTGGTCTCGACAGAGATTTTCTGCGCCGGCCAAATCCGTTCGATCAATGAAGGGGCATTTTTGAGCGAAAACGGCTCAATCTTATTTGGCGCCATGGCGTCCATTTCCTAAAAATCCTCAGTAGTCTTCGAAGAGTGGAAGATTAACTATTGAATCTGTCGGCTTGCCTTTGTTTTTGCGTCGTTCTGCCGTCTCGGCACCGGTGGGGTTCTCTGTCAGGGCGACCTTGATCGCCTTGCGCCATCCAATGTCCACGTCCTCGGCGGCCCCGGTCGTCGCTGAAGCCATGGAAAACAGCCACCAACGTTCTTCTGGCCGGAGCGCAACCCAATTTCGCAGCGCGTTGGGAATCAGCTCCTTCGGCGCCGCCTCAACGCCCCACGCCAATACGCAGAGTTCACGACCAAGAAGCCGTTCAACGCGATTGATGCCGCTGGTCCAACGGCTGGTCGAAAGCTTCTTTCCCTTCAGGCGTTCATTCAAAAGCCGCTTGGATTCTTCCGCGATCGCCGTCCAAGTGGCGCGAGGCAGCCTGCAACGGACGACGGTTTCCGGCAGACCATTTGCGCCGCCCTTAAGCCCATAATCTTCAATGATGACCACCGGCTCAGTGCGCGCCGCCGGTATCTCCACCACGAAGTGGTGGGGGTCCATCTCGTTGGGCACACCGAAGCCGGTTGTCTTTTTGTCGCTCATTGCTGCACGTCCGACGGATCGACCTTGAAGTCGGAAACCTCTTTCAGGAATTCTTCGAGATCGCGTCCGCTCTCGAACTTGAATTCCCCGAACCCAATCTCAACCTCGGCTGCATCCTCGCCGATGGCGGCGCGCGCGGCGGAGATGAAGGACTCTATGGTCTCCGGATTGAGCGCCGTTCCCGGCCCGAAGCGGGTCGTGGCGTTCTTGTCGCCCTTGCCAACGGTGACGGAAACGCCGTTGCCGAACAGTGCTTTTGATTTCTTGGCAGCCTTGATGACGCCGAAGGTTTCCGCGGTCGTGACAAGCTTCATTCGCTTGGCGACGACCGCAGGCTTTTCCGGGTCGATTGGAGTCTTGCCGGACGACGCTCGGATTGTGAATTCCTTCTTCGCCTCCACGCCCTCGTCCTCGGCGTAGGCGTAGAGCGTCACGTCGCCGTCTCCCGGAATCTCGATTGGTCCCGTATACTCCCGTCCTTCCTTGACGTTCGTTCCGTCGAGATTCCATCGAATTTTTCCGCGCGGCTTGACGTCGAGCGTAACCGTGCGCTTGCCCATTACGTCCTTCGGCTGGTGGGTCAAGCTCAGCGAATTCGTCCATTTTTCGGCTGCGCCAGTCGGGAACTTGCCGTCTGGATCCACCGCTAGGAACCAGAGAACTGTGGCGTCGGAATCGAAAACCACGTCAGGCACCGCGTCCGAAGCCTCCGATATGTCGGAGCTTTTCGAATAAAGAATTTTCGCCTTCGGGCCGGCGCTGATGGCGGTTACTTCAATGGTGGCCTTGCCAGAGTCGTCGCGTGAACGGGTTACGGCCTTGACCGAAGTCGTTGATGGCGGAAACGGACCTTTTTCAACGTAACCGTCGTTGTTGTCGCGCCAGTCGCCGGTCGCCAGAGCGCGCTTACGAATTTCGTCGAGTCCCTTCGGCGGAAGCCACGTCCACCTGACATTGCAGATCGCCTGTTCTTCGATGTCCTTCCAGCGTGCGCGCCGCTCGCTGCCGGCAATCCAGAGCATCTGCTCGGCGCGCATACGCAGCGCGTCGATGTTCGTGTCATCGACCTCCTTGTAGAGCTTGGAGGCGCCGGTCGCGGCGAGCGCTGACTCGATGGCCGTCTCGCCATCCACGAAATTGGACTTTCCGTCCTTCGACTTCGTCGGCGACATTTTCAGCGGCGTGGCAATGAGGCATTCGCCATCTTTGGGATGCCTGCCGGGATAGTAGAGGCGGTTGAACAGGTTGACGAGTGTCGCCAGAAAGTCGAACTCGGCGTTCTCGGCCTCCTCGTTCAACTCGGCAACGTTCTGCGACTTGTCTCCGCCTTCTTCATCGCGGACCTTGGCGACGGCCCATATGCGCCGGACCTTGTCCTCAAGCCTGCCGAGATCGGACCCGTCGCCGGTGACCACGCAGAAGTTGTTCTTGTGCGGCACAGCGGCGAAGAGCTTTTGGGCATCCTCTGGGGGCACGCGCTTGTCTGGACTCAAAACGAGAAGGAGGCGCCCAGCCGACGTCTTGATCTCGTCGAGCTTGGGAAGCGCCAGCACTTGGGAATAGGCGATCTTGCGTTTCGGTTCGAAGGCGTCGGTCAGGCGTCGGGCCATTTCCGCGTCGATCTTCGGCTGCGGGGCGCCCTCGGCGTACTTTTCGATTTTCTTCCTGAGGTTTTCGTTGCGGGCAAAGTTCCACGCGTCGTTCTCACGCTTGTGCAGATACCAGCACTCGGTTCTCAGCTTCTCGAAGGCGTCGTCGAACTCGATGGCGGAACGGTGCGGGGCGACAAGATTCTCGATGATCTGAGCCTGCGTGAGACCCTTTACGGCGCCGTTCGCCTCAGGCAGGGACGACATCAACAGCAGGGTCGCGACCTGGCTGGCCGCGTCGCTGTTCATCTGCTCGTCGATCACCTGCGCGTGGCCGCGTTCCTGCCCGGAACCAGCGATGTCATGGGCAATGGCGCCCGACAGGTCGTAGATGTGGGTCACGCCATCACGAATGTCCTGCTGCGACAGATCGAGATGCTGACAGCCGATCAAATAGACATCGTTGAGTTTGCGCTCTTGGACGGAGCGAACCATCATGGCCGCCAACGTCATCAGGCCGCGTGTCTGCCTGAACTTCTCGTTGTCCTTGAACAGGGCGAGAATGTGCTTGAAGGACGGGTGGAACGGATAGGACGCGTCGATATCGCCGGCGATCTGCTCGGCTGACTTTGCCACGGATTTCGCCTTCACGGCGTCGGAGATGGCTTCAGAAAAGGCTGCTGCAACCGAGTCGACGATGTTGGCATCGGGTTTTTCGGTCAGAAGGCGCGTGCGCAGGATGTGGTAAAGCTCGTCCGAGCCGAGATCGACCGGCGTGATCCCTTTCGCTTGGCGAGATGCTTCCTGCTGGAGATTGCCGATGGCTTTGTGGACCAGCGCTGAGATTTCTTGCGTGGCGCCGTGATAGCTTCCCGACAGGTTGGAAACGACGATGCAGAGTCTCTTCAGTTTCAGCGACGCGGACAGAAGGTTGGACAGCGCATACGTTGCAACTTCCGCGAGGGTTCCGCCCCCGACGCTCTGTGTCGCCGCGTAGCTGAAATAAGGAGGCAACTCGTCCAGAAGGATCAGGGTCGGTTCGTCGCCAATCAGGCCTATCCAGTCCTTCTCGTTCGGCGCCTGAGCTGCACCCTTGAAGAACTCAAGAAACTCCTCGGCTTTGCCCAGTTGTTCGGCTATGTCGCCCCAAAGGTGCTTGTCGCGCGAGACAGAACGCCCGGAAATCGCCACGACCCGTGCCTGCTGCGGCGAGAACCCCTTGGTGATTTCATGCGGGACAAGATTCGAAAGCGAGGGATTGGCCGCCAAATATCCCAGAGCGAGCATGGAGTGGGTCTTGCCGCCACCCATGGCTTGCTTCAGTTCGAAAACCGCCTGCCCGGAAACGCCTGCGAGGCGCTGAAGCCCCTGTCGAAGGAGAATCGACATGCCTCCGGTGACGTAAGTTTTCCGGAAAAACTGCTCGGCGGAGGAATGGCCGTGGCCGATCAGGTCTTCGAGGCTCTCGATCTGTTCGCTGAGGGCGTACTCGATGGCCTTCGGATCAAATTTACACGTGTCTCTTACGGTTTGCAGCATCGTCCAATTCCCGCATGAATCACTGAATCAAATCACAGGTCCGAACGACCTTTTGCTCAAGATGAGCGAACCCCTGTTGCGAGGCTTGCTCGGCGACTTCAAAGGCGTCGGCCTCGTCGTCTATTGGCTTCCTATTTTCCGGCATGTCGGTCGGCCCCAAGAAATCACTCGACAAAAATCACAGGAACGTCCGAGGAACGGCTCCTGAGTTTTCGAAACCCACGGGCACAAGACCCGAATCTTTGCGAATCAAAGCTAGCACGCTAACCTGGCATCGTCCGGAGCGTCACACGGTCCCAAATCTAGATTTTCGTCACCTTTATCTCGCCATGGTAACCGATGCTCGAGGATGTTGTCGCGGATTGTCTGGCGGCCCGCTTTCCCCTTGCGCTGGATTATCGACTTCGCCGTTTCACCTGCGGCACGGGCTCTAACGCGATCTGATATGACGTGCGCCCACTGACCGCGCGGCGGCAGGCGTCATCGGCACAACAAGCCATCCTCCCCCGCCGTTGCAAAAGGCGCGGATAGCACCCCGCCCTATCCGCCTCGGACCCCTCTTTTTTCCTACGCAATTCCAGCAATAACTGAGCCATTGACTCGGGATTCGGGATCTGCGCTTTTTAACAAAGAACATAAGTTGAACCTGAAATTCGTTATATTCGGCAGTTCGTTGCCGCACTTTAACCAGCGTGGAGTTCGCCATGCGTATTGCAGGCATCGACATTCCCAAGCTCATCGCTCCGGCGGTCCTAAGGGAACGACTGCTCGGTCTCGCCGCACTGATATGATGCGCGCTGTCGCCTGAGCGCAGCTCCGCCGGGCAATCCTCCGCAAGCAAATCATCACGCGCTGCCGCCGGTCAACCGGACGGCCTTCGCTGCCCTTTGCCCCTCCGGGGCGGAAGAGGAGAACGATCATGCACGCCCGCATCATTTACCCCGGAACTGGCCCGGACATCTATCGCCTATCCAAGGCTCTGACGGAGGACTTGGAGAAGATCGTCGCCGGCCTTGGGCCGACCGCCGCCGAATTGGCGTCAGCGCCCATCATCGACAACTGGTCGTTTGTGCCTCGACCGGAGATGGCGCTGGCAGGGCTGATTTCCGGCCATCCTCTCTTGGGGACAAAACACGGAATCACATCAGAAATTTTCGCGTTGGACGAGACACGTTCGTGGGTCCGGACGTGGACAAGATGGTACCGCCTAGGCCGCCAAGCCGGCGTTGACGATGATCGGAAATCCCAATGACCGACGACGACAGGCCTGACGACAGCGACGACGACGACTCCAGGAACGATGTCGTCGCTCCCTGCCCTTCCGACGGAAGGAAAAAGCGCTTGAAAACGTCCGCGCGCCGAGAGCTGATCGACCTGATCGTCGGTCAGGCTGTTGGCGCCTCGCTCATGCGGCGGCTGAAAACTCTAACCGGGAGGCCGCTCGTCGTCTCGGTGAAAGCTCCGGGCGCGGACTGGTGCAAACCGCTGGTTGGCGCGTTTCTTCGAACAAACGCCATGGCCATCCTCCGGGACGGTTCCACGAAGGGTGACAATGCCGAGAAAGGCAACGATGTCGTTTCCGAAGCTCTGAGCGAGGGCAAGCATGTCGTCGGTGTCAGCCATCTACCGGAGGCCCTGCTGCCGGCGACACTGACGCGGGCCGCCGACGCGCGGGTGGAGGCGAAGCATCCCGATGGCAAAATTATCCGGCGGCTGATCTCTATGTGCGTCGGCAGACCGCCGAAGAACATTCCCGAAGACATCGTCGCCGGGCTGTCGTTCGACGACATCGTTTCGGCCTTCCGGCGCGGCGCGACGCCGTCGCAGGTGGTTGCGGCGCTGGCGGCGGCGTCCTCCGCGAAGTGCCGCGTCTCCGTTGAGGACAGCACGCCGCCACTGGACCGGATGCCCGGATATGCGCGGGAGCTGCGGGAGTGGGCGTTCGCCCTCGCAGAGGATGTCGATGCATGGCGGCGCCACGAACGGGAGTGGCGGTCGATCTCGTCGTCTGTCGTTCTCGCCGGCCCGCCGGGCACCGGAAAAAGTTTGTTCGCACGATCACTGGCGGCCACTCTTAAGGTTCCGATGATCGCGACCTCTGTCGCCCAGTGGTTTGGGACGACCGCCGGCTATCTTGATTCCGTGATCAAGGCTGCCGACGCCGCGTTCGAGGGCGCACGCGCCGCCGCTAGGAACGGCGGCACGGGGTGCCTGCTCCTGCTCGATGAACTCGATGCGATTCCGAACAGGAACAATGTCGATGATCGGCATGCAGCGTGGTGGACGACCCTGACGACCGGCCTCCTGCTCAGGCTGGACTCGGCCACCAGCGACCGCGAGGGCGTCATCCTTGTCGGCGCGACCAACCATGTCGAGAACCTCGACCCCGCGCTCATCAGGCCGGGCCGCTTCGACAAGATTCAAGTCGTTGGTTTTCCTGACTCGGTTGGGCTTGCAGAGATTATTTCCTTCCACATGGACGGCGCCATGTCGCCTGCCGATGTCCTGCCGCTTGCCCGCACGCAGGCCGGTTCGACGGGCGCCGAGGCAGCGCAGTGGGCGAAGGACGCGCTCAGGAGGGCGCGGACGGCGGGGCGGAACGTCTGTTTCGACGACCTCGTCGCCGCCATCACCAGCGGCGCCGAGATGTCGCCGGGCGACCGCCGGGTGACCGCCATCCACGAAGCCGGCCACGCCGTCGTCGGCGTCGTCGTCGGCAGGAGGATCGAGGCCGTCTCCATCCTGAGCAAGGGAAGCACCGCAGGCGCGACGTCGATGCGCCGCGCAGGCAGCTGCTTCCTCCCGATGGACGATATCGAAAAGGAAGTCACCGTGCTGCTGGCAGGCAGGGCGGCGGAGATGGTCGTCCTCGGACGGGCGTCCGGCAGCGCCGAAAGCGATATCCGGGAGGCGACGAGCCTCGTCGCCGCCGCGCACGGCAGCTTCGGCCTCGGCGACGACCTGCTGTACCGCGGGTCGAGAGAAAAGGCGACCGAGCTGATCACGTTCGATCCGGCCTTCCGGCGTCTGGTCTCCGAGCATCTCGGCAGGCTGATGGACGCGACGCTCGACATCGTCAGGCGCGACCGGGCCGCGGTCGAAGCCATCGCCGACGCGTTGGTCGAGCGTGGATATGTCGAGGGCGACGACGCCGAGCGGATCGTCAAAGGCGCCGCGCCGATCATCGAAAAAGGAGACACACGATGATCGAACTGGACGGCCTCGACGAGCTGATCGCGAAAATCTTGATGCTTCGAAAAAGCCTCGGCAAACGGATTTATCGCGATGCGATTACGAAGGCATCGGCGGCAGTCGGACAGACCGCCCTTGCCGAAGCGGAAAGGCGCGCTGCGAAGCGATCAGGAAAGCGACGACCTACCGCCGTTGTCATCAGATTTCCAGTGACGAGACGGAAACCGGGAGAACAACGCTGATGCTCTTCAGTCCGATTTCTTCAATCTCGAGTCGATCGATTCGATCGCTACTTCCGGAAAACGCTGGGTATTTTCGGAAACCAACATTGGGGCGACTCAATTATCGCCGGTCGTCAAGATAGATTCTGCAATCGTCTTGGCTCATATTTGCGCTGTTCCGCACGGGGCGCGTTGGTGCCTCGCTGGAGTCGAGGAGACCGACGAAGAAAGCTTAGCCTAATAAGAACGCTCCGAGGATTTGCGTCCCCGGAGCGCGCATAAATCCACGCCGTTCGACCGATTGGGAAAGGGAGCGAACGGCATTTCACCGACGTCGCTGCCGCGACGGCGACAGGGACAATTTGCGCCGGCCTCCACCCGAACGTCAAGCGCGAATATCCCTGACCGAAGCGGCGGACGTCCTAACGGGGACGACCACAATGGCGGAAACCGAAGGCGGCGCCAATTGCACCCCCATGCCATTATGGCGGGGCGTGGACATAGAGAACGAGCGCCGTTTTGCGCTTGATAAGAGGGTATTTAACACTGCGGCCACCATTGTCGTTGCGGAGAACGGCGGTCCGCTGCGCACGATCGTGACCGGCGGCAAGATCCACTACACGGGCGACTTCCAAAGCCGCAAGAACGGACGGACCTGCTCGTGGGAATCGGAGCAGGTCGAGCTGCCCGGAATGATGGAAGCCGAGGTGCTCACCACCGTAAAATGGTGGCTTGCTCAGCCCTTCCGGTGCGAGATCCAGGACGGCCCCAAGAAGCTCGTCTACACGCCAGATCAAGTGCGCCGCGTGCTGGAAGGCGACACGTGGCGTGTCCTCGTTATCGAGTACAAGCGGGACTTATCCGAGGCCGAAAGGGACGAGGACTACGCGCGCAAGCTGGATGCGTTCAGGCAGCTCTGCCGCGGCGTGGGCTGGCGGTTCGAAATCCGCGACAAGAAAAGCCTCGGCACGCCGACCTACCGCCGCAATGTCGAAATGATTGCACTCGACCGGCGGACCCACGTGGCGCTGCGAGACCTCGACGCCATCCGCGCGCTCGCCGAGGACGGCGCCTTCGCATACGGCGCGGGATGCGAAAGACTCGGCGGCTACGTGGCCGGCAAAAAGAAACTGCACGCGATGATGGTGCGCCGTCTGGTCTCGATTCCGCTGACCCGCACAATCCTCCGCGATACACCTGTCGCGCTCGTCGATCGCTCGCGCGAGCCGATTGGCGGCAGCGGCCTGTTCGACTGAGGCGGGCCGATGGGGACGCAACTGATCCTTGATTTCGGGCGCGAGGCCGTCGTGACGAAGCACGCGCTGAAGTCCGGCGACGTCTACGAACTCGACGGTGTGCGGTACGTTTACAATCAGTCATTCGCCGCTCCCGAGGGCACGGCTCCCGAGGATTGGGCGGAACTGAACGAATACCTCTTCCTCAGGGAGCGCGACGGAGTCCGGCTGCAACTCACCGAGCGCAGGCTCGACGAGTTAATCTACGACCGTCTGTTCAAGCCGGCAAAGGAGGGCAAGTCGCTGCCGCGACCGCTTCCGCCCGATGGCCCCAAGGACCCCAAGGCGCGGATGCGTCAGTTCTGGTGCGAACGCTACGACGAAATCCAGCCCATGAAGTCGGACGCCTCGCTGAAGGCGTTCGTCGAGGACGTGATCGCCAAGTATAAGAACGACGCCGAGTTCCAAGGCTTTCCCGGTTACCCGGAGAAAATCCCTCATTACTGGTCCATCTGCGACTGGGTCGAAAAGCGGGGATATCCCGGTTGCCGCCCCCTGTACTTGATGTGTTCGAAACGCTCCGGACGCAACCATTTTCCGCGCGTCGTCGAGGATCTGATCAACGAGGCGATCGTCTGGTATTGGAGCGGGACTACGCGCGATCGGGTGAGCGCCCACATCCAGATCAAGGAGGCAATACGGCAGCTCAACAAGAAGGCGGAGCAGGATGGTGGCAAGCCGCTGCCAGTGCTGGCCTATTCGACGTTCTGCCGCAGGGTGTTCGAGTCCGAGAACAGAGCGACGTGGGGCGCCAAGTACGGCGAGAAGGCGGCGATAGCGCGCTTCGACGGCACGAACCCGCTGCCGGAGGCGAAGCGGATACTCCACGTCGTGTTGATCGATTCCACGACCGTGGACACGCACCTCGTTCTCGGAGACGACCTCCTGCCATTGGGCAGGCCAACGGTGAATTTCGCCGTGGACCTCTATTCGCGAGCGCTGCTCGCGATCTTCCTCACCTTTGAGCAGCCCAACCTCCACATGGCTATGGCGACACTTAAGAGGGTGCTGCTGCCGAAGCTGGATCTGATGAACGCATTCCCCGAAATGCGGGTCACGCTGGAGCCGTATGGCACGCCATCGATCGTCGTCGTGGACAACGCGTGGGCGCAGGCGGGACACTCATATCGCGACGCCTGTGCCGACATGGGCATCGACCTGCGCTTCGCGCCGATCCATACGCCGCAAGCGAAGCCTTACGTTGAGCGGATCGTCGACACGTTCCACCGGCTCGTCTTCCACAAGGCGCCGGGGGGCATCCCCTACGACACCAAGGTTCTCCGCAAGCTCGGCTTCGATCCGCAGAAGACGCAAGTCCTCGACATCAACGAGCTTTGGGAGCGGGTGATCGAGGCCATGAACGTCTACCACCTCAAAGAGCACGACGGCATCGGCGTGGCGCCGATCATTGCATGGAGGGCAAGCGCCTTGGTTCACGGCATAGACGTATGCCCGAACCCGGATCATCTCGAAGCCGCCGCCGGCGAGGTGCTCGAGGCCAGCCTGACGCGACAGGGCATCAAGCTCGAAGGCGTTGTCTACCACGACCAGCGAACCGTGACGCACCTGATGGACAGGTTGGCGCCCATCGATTCATTGAAGTCAAAGCGCCGGACCTCGCAGCGCGCGCGTGTGAAGATCAAGCGCAACCCGGCGGACCTGACAGTCATCCATGTCTGGAACCGGCGCGACGAGGAATACGTGCCGCTGCCAGCGGATAACGCGAATTTCCTTATGGGCCTGACCAAGACTCAAGCCAAGACCATCAAGATCATGGCGGAGCAGGCCGGACTGCCGTTCGACACGGACGTGGAGTGCTGCAAGGCGCGCGTTCAGCTCATCCAGAGACTGGAGGACGCCAAGCCACAGTGGCTGAAGGATGAGGAGAAGAAGCGGCAACGCATTCTGCTCGCCGATCGCCCCGGGCTGATCTCCGGCAGCATTCTCCGCGTCGCCGCCGCGCCCGCCCGCCACGATGGCATGGCGCCGATCATCGACGAGTCTGGCGTCCACGTCCCCATCGACCACGGAAGGCGCGCCGGCGGGGGCGAAGCCGTAAAGGGTTCGCGGCGCGGCGGGAAAGCTGCAACCCGCAAAGCCACGGCGACCCGGCGCAACTCCAAGGCGCTTTCGGACGCCCTGAACGCGCAGGCCGCGGCAGAGCGCGAGAGCCCTTCGGTCAAAACAGTGCATCCGGCGAAGGTCGAGTTTTCGGTGCCGCCGCGTTCGCCGCCGTCCGAAGGAAAGCTTTCAATGCGCGAGCAAATTTTGGCCAGCCTGGCGGCATCAGAGGGATGGGGCCCGGGCTCCCAGCCATCGAAGAAGGAGTAGTGGAGATGGACGACAGGAAACGGACGTGGTCGCAGGATTATCGGGCGCTGCATTGGGCGATCAACGACGCGCCCGACGTCACCATGCACCCGGACTACGATCGTCACATTGCGGAGTTCCGGAACATATTCATCGAGCACCCTCGTCTCACCTACATGCACAAGGCTTTCAACAGCCTCAGGAGGGAGGCGCTTATCAATCGCGGGAAGGAGCAGTTCGTCGTGCCTGTCATCGGGCCATCACAGTCGGGCAAGACGACGGCCATCGAGAGCTATGTTGAATTGATCAAGAAAAAGAAGGACATACCAAAGGGCCACATGCCTGTCGTGCGCGTCAACCTTTCGCCGCGCTCGAGCTTGAAGCAGTTCCAGTCGGACATTCTGGCTCCCCTCGTCATTGACGACACGGGCTATTGCGACACTTCCGAACTCACCAGCGGGACGGAAGCCGAGTTCCGGGCCCGGGTTCGGCGCTATGCTGAGCTTCGAAGGACCGAATTGATCGTAATCGACGAAGCGCAGCACGTTCTTCGGGCCAACAACCCCCACAGGGCGAAGCAAGTGGCCGACATGGTGAAGCTGATGTCGATCGAGGGAGCGACGGCCTTTGCCGTCGTCGGCACCGAGGAGTCGTGGCCGATCTTCCACTCCAATGGAGACCAGACGCCCTATCGTTGCATGGAGCCGTTGATCCTCAGCCCGCTCGACTTCGAGGACGAGAAGGAAGCCAAGATGTTCAAGGGCTACGTCGCCTTGCTGGACGAGAAGCTCACACAGCATCACTTAACGTCCGAATACAGCGATTTCGCTGAAGGAGATATGCCAGCCGCCTTTTGGGAGGTGACCCGCGGAATTCTGGAACGCGTGTCGCGGGTCGTCAGAACCGCTTGGCAATATTCTTTTGCGCTCGGCTCTCCTCGCGTGGAAAGGATGCACCTCGCCGCGGCGATCGACAGGTGGGCATTCCCTCTCAACCTGTGCCGCACTAATCCCTTCCGCGACGGCGCCCGCGAAATCCACGTGATCAAGGACGAATGGGTTAGGAATCCCTCTCCTGAGAGGGCATGGGAAAGAGCCTGCATATGACCCGCTATGGCGTAAGCAGGGCCGAAGACCTGCCCGACGAGATCGGGATTGCAGTTACGGACACCGAGGGCGGAACGCTAAAGTCTTTCGTCGGCACAACGGGACCGATGCCCGATGAAAGCTTGATCGGGTGGCTCGCTCGCACAGCCGCTTTCAACGCCCATCGCTCGCTGGTTAAGACGCTCTGGAGCAAAGTGGGCGTCCGCGCCCCAAGCCCAGCCGCGATCAGCCAGTCGCTGCGGGGCGAGGCCGCGCGTGTTGCCTTTCTGCTCAGGGCGGACCCCAATGAAGTGTTGGCGCGCGCCTGTCCGGAGATTGTCGGCGCCGGCTCGGCGGCCCGCATCGACTTTTTCGGCGTTCCGATCAGGCCACACTATCGCAACCTCGGCGTCAGACGCGTGTCGCCGCTGGCGCTGCGCCAAAGTGGGTACCATCGCGCCGTGTGGGAACTGAGGCCGCTCGCCTTCGATCCGGGCACGATGGAGCGCCTGCTCCAGAACTGCCCGGTCTGCGGGAGCGTCCTCGGATGGCGCCGCACCTTCGGGATATGCCATTGCGACCGCTGCAAGGATCGTCACCGGCGCCCGACCGTGGATCTCCGCGCTTTCCCGCAGCCGCTCGTCGAGGTGGAAGACATGGAGGCGCTCGCCTTCGTGGCCTCCCTCGTTGACCCGCTTCGCTCCGAACCGACCGTTTGGGGTTCGCGCCTTTCGTCCGAGGTGCGGGAGCTCTCGCGCGGAGAAATGTTCGACCTCTCCGTGGCGCTCGCCGCCGTGTTGGAAAACGACTCGCTGCCACCGGGCGAGCGGCGCGCGCTTCGGTTCTCAAAGGCGGTGGGGGCGCTGGGCCTTGAGCCGAGGTTCCTCGCTCTCGCCGGCAGGGCGTTGCTCGACTGGCCGAGGGGCTTCTTCCGCGTTGCCGACGCTCTGCGCGAGGGCATGGACGAGCGGGGGGGCGCCTTCGGCCTAAACAAGGAGCTGGGATCCCTCCTGCGGGCAAAGCGCGCCGCCCGTTTCGGCGGGCGCGTGGACGCCCTGCTCGACCGAGGCATCGCCGCGGACGTGGCGCGCACGGACATGGACGAGCTGCTGCTGAGGCGCGAGGAGTACCGCTCGGCGAACAGGATCAACGTGCGCGAAGCCGTGCGTGAGTTCGGCATCGATCAGGACAGGCTGGTGCGGCTCGCAGACAGCGGCGCCCTCAAGTGCGTCCGACATCGTCGCATTATCGTCTTCGACCGCGCCGAACTCGAAGAGGTCATCTTGCAGCGCGCCGATGCCGTCGGCGCCATGAGGACGGCGGCGCTGATCGGCGTCCCACTCGGCGCCCTGCCGGACCTCACGGCGCACGGCCTCGTTGAGAAAATCAAGGGACCGGTGGTGGGGATGCTGAAGGAAAAGGAGCAGTACCGCCTGTCGGCGCTTGACGCACTGCTGGCGAAGCTGCGGGACCGGGCGCATGAGCATGCCCGAGTAGGAGACGAGCGGCTGACGCTGTCGGCAAGTCACCTGTTCGTTGGCCCCAAGCCGTGGGCAGGAATCGTCGAGGCGGTGCTGTCGGGCATGCTTCCTGTGCGCTCGCTGAATAATCGACTGGAAGGCGTCCTTGACCGCATGGCCGTTGACCCAGACGAGTTCGGTGTCCTGTCAGCGCGCTTCGGCACACCGGTCGCGGCTGATCTCGACGGAATGACCAATTACGTCGAGGCCGCCGCGTTCTTCGGCGTTTCTCGCGCCTGCTTCAGCGAGCTGACATCGGCAGGACTGCTGCCGGCGCGCGACCGCGTCAACCTGCGCATCCGGCGCGGCGACCTCGCCGACTTCGCCGACAAATTCCTGTTCACCGGGGAGGCTGTGCGGCGACTTCGCCTGACAAAGGCCGAGGGGATCGCCTTCCTGCGAGCACAAGGGGTCGAACCTGTCGCCATCATGCTCAAGGGCAAGATGCAGCTTTGGGCCAAGGCGGACGTGCAGGTGTTCTTCGTGGCCTGACGGCTCGCGCGGACGATGGAAATAGCCGCCGATGGTGGCGCGAATGATCCGGATGGAGGAGGTCTTGGGAATCGATTTTGAAGCCCTCAGGGCGGAGTGGATGTCGGGCCGGCGCTGGATCGTCACGTTGCGCCCAGTCGGACCGGTCTGCAAAGCCAACAGGGTCGCAGTCACGGTGCTCGACCCTGACACGCGCACCGTTCTCGTTGAAGCGAAGATCGGACGCAGCGACAGCGTCAAATTTATCGATATTCTTTCGCTGCTCTGCCGGACGCACGGCGCCCCTGTCGCGATCGCGATCGAGCGCGAGGCGCTGCCGATCAGCGCGCGGTTTTCGGTCTTCGTCCATGGGCTCGGAATTGACGTTTATCAGATGCCCGGATCGAGCCTGATCAGGCGCACACCCTTGCCGCCCCCCAAGGACTTGGAGTGGCCCGTGCCGAAGCGGCCTAATCGATGCGTTCGCAGGGGAGGCGCAAAATGAAGATCTCGGTTTGCGGAGACGGCCGCCGCCTGAGGGGCATAGCAAAGAGGCTGAGGTCGCGATTGGCGACGAATGGCAAAGATATCGGCGTGCTGGAGTCACGAAATCTCGTCGCAAGAATGTTCGGGTACCTAGACGTTCACCATGCAAGCTTTGCCCGCTGGGACGATGAGCAGGCGCCGCTCGACGGGTTCGCCTCGCCCGAAGTGGAGGAGACCAGGCGCGCGCATTACGTGGACGTCCTCGTTGAATGGGGGCTTGATGAAGACGAGGCGCGACAGGTCGTCCACGACATCGGTCCGTCAAGGCGCGAAGTCTGGCGCGCGGGGCGGCGGCGTAAGCCGATCCTCGCAGACGTTTTCTGCAAAGACAGCGAGGCGCAGCCCCTAGACGCGGGCGCGCAGGGCGATCAGCCGCCGGTTGTCCCGAACAGAAATCTCTTTGCGCCGACGAGGGCAACACGGGCCAAGATCGCGGGGGAGATGCGCTGGGTTCTCGACGCGTGCCCGGCGGGATTTCCGGGCGTGACGAATGCCGGGTGTTGGGTCGCGATCGACGCCGACACTCGCCTGCTCCTTGACGTCTACATAAGGTCGGACGATCGAGCCAACGACGAGGTCAATTTCCTCCGGCACCTGCTAGTAAAGTTCGGCTGCCCTCGTCAGCTTTTCGTCGATTACGCCTTGTGGTGTTCGGAGGAATTCAGGGACGCCGTTGTGCGTCAGGGCATCGATCTGTTCGTCGGCACAAAACCGTGGGCTGAGATCGCCGAGCGGGTGCTGTTGCGCGAGATTCGGCGCGCTCGCTATAGGGAGTAAAGACCAGTTTGGGACGAGGACGGATGTGGCGCGGTTCTTCGTCGGTTCAGTTTTTCAACGATCAGCGCCGACAATCACGGAAAAATATTGGATAGCCACAAAAAAGTTTGACGTCTCCAATTCAGCTGCGACCATCGATGAAAGTGATTTGGTCGCAATTAGTAGAGAGACGCGGATGACCGTGAACCCGCCACATATTCCTTCCCGCGAACTGATCGAGAACGGCACGATCCGGGAAGATCGCTTCTATGAGTTCAAACATCGCGATGCGCTCGACGACAGCGACAAAAAGAAGTCCGACATCGTCGATGACGTTATCGGATTTCTGAATGCTGAACGCGTCGGCCACATCGTGTTCGGCATTAGGGACAAACGTGGCGCGTTCGGCGAATGGGTCGGCTTTTCAGATGATCAAGACAAAACCAAGCGGAAAATCATCTCGTTCCTGCACGATCTGATTGACCCGAAGCCAACTGGACTAGCCATCGGATTCATTGAACTCGACGGCGGCGAATATGCCATTGACCTCAGGATCGCACAGCACCGTTTTCAGCCCTATCAGAACAGGCGAACCGGCGGGTTCAAGATTCGCATGGACGCAGAGAACGCCGTGATTAAGCGCGACGATATCTACGCCCAATTCAAGAAGATTGAGGACTTTAAGGCCGATCTCGTCAAACGGTGCCTAGAGGAAGACCGCGCAGTCGCAGAAGCAAACGACATGGCGGACGAGGGCGCAATCCTGACGATCAGCATCCTTCCCCGGGATCATTACGAAAACTTGCCGCCCCTATGCGTGGGCGACAGACATGTAATGCGGCTGTCCGGGAGGGATTACCATTATCACCGACAGATATGGTTCAAGGGGTGTGGAAACGGCCAAGAGGCAGTCAGCATTGACGGAAATAGCAAGGTGATTACGCGGCTGATGGTGGCCGACGATTGGTTTATCCACGCAACGGTTGCCCACCCGATACAATGCGACGAAGAACGCGGGCGCAGTTTTTCGGCATTGAAGGAAATGCTGCACGACTTCCTGTCCGGAATCGAAGAACTCGCCAAGGCATCGAACGTGCGCGGTCCGTTCCTGCACAGAGCCGAGTTCACCAATCTGGGTAGAGGGAGGATCAAGGGAGCGTTTCACAGGCATGCGCCGCTCGTCGTCATGGGCGGCTTGGTTGAACAGATCACGGATGAAGGCTTTGTTGATCGCGTCTACGAGAAGGCCCTTTCCGTTTCGATCTATCGTTAAAAACCCGGCTCCCGGACGCACGCCGAAATTTTGAGGGCATCGCATATGCATCTCGCTTCCATTTCAATATCGAATTTCAGGTCCTTCGAGCGCGAAGAGATCACCTTGACCCCGCATGTCAGCATTCTCGTCGGCGAGAACAATGGGGGGAAGAGCAACGCCATCGACGCGATAAGGCTTCTCATTTCTCCGCTGAACGAGCGGCGTGAAATCTATTGCGAGCAGACCGATGTGCGTTTCGGTTCGGAAGCTCGCCAGTTCGAGATATCCGCGACGTTTGAAGGCTTGAGTCCTTCGCAGCAGGGCAGGTTTATTTCGGCGGTCATTGACCAGAAGATGGACACGGCTGTCCTTGGGATGACCTATGATGAGAAGCTGGGGCGCATACCCGCGCGACCGAGCTATTGGGGCGGACAGTTCAAGGCCGAACCGGAAGCCGGATGTCGAGACATGGTGCGGCACGTCTACCTGCCGCCGCTAAGGGACGCCAAACGCGCGCTCGCTTCAGGAAATCCCACGCGGATTCATGCACTCCTACAGCATTTTCTTGGGGAAACGGATCCGAAGGCGTTGGCTCAACGCCTCGGTCGCCAAGCCCATGACGAAGTTCTCAAGGCTGTGGACATGGCCGTTGACGACAATCTCAAGCAGCTTTCTTCAGGGGTCCGCAAGCAGGCATCTTCGCTGGGGTTCTCTTCCGACGAAACCCTCATAGACATCGCCCGCGACCTTCGCTTCAAGCTCGCAGATCACGGGATCGAACCGGAGGATCTGCGCTATTCCGGCCATGGGTACGCCAACCTGCTCTACATGGCGACGATCGCGGTCGAACTCGAAAAGGTCGGGACCGCCGACCTGACCCTGTTTCTTGTCGAGGAGCCTGAGGCGCACCTGCACCCGCAGCTACAGGCCGCAGTCCTTTCGTTCCTTGAGGAGCAGGCGGAAAAGTCTAGAAAGAAGCAGACTGGCTTTGGGCCAGCCGGACAATTGCAGGTCGTCGTGGCGACGCACTCCCCAAACCTTTCTGCATGGGTGCCGTGCAAGAACCTGATCGTGATCAAATCTCAGCCGGCGCAAATCACAGCGGTCGCAAGCGCACCAGAAAACGGGTCAGACGCATCAGCAGCAACGGCGACAACGGCGACAACGGCGGCGGCAACTCAAGAGCCGGCAGCGGAGCCCACCCGTCAGGAAGCAACTTCTGCTGCTGCGGCTCAGGATTCATTGCGCAGATCGACGCGTTGCGTCCCGCTCAGTGTGCTCGAAATGAGTGCCGCCGATCTGGCGAAGATCGATAGATACCTCGACGTGACCAAGTCATCCTTTCTGTTCGGAGGCAGAACCCTGCTCGTCGAAGGCATTGCCGAGGCGATCCTCTTTCCCGTGTTCGCAAAGCAATACGTGCTGAAGGAATCCATTGAGAAAATGCGCGCCTTCCGCACCGCCGTGTTCGTGCCTATCGACGGGGTCGATTTCAGGCCGTACGCCAGCTTGCTACTGACTCCCCACAATGGCGTTCGAGTGGCCGACCGCCTCGTCGTCGTAACTGATGGCGACGGCTTCAAGGCAGCTCCGGGAGAGGTGGCGCCGGGCGCGAAAAGGAAGACCGAGTTGGAGGCGCTCGCCACGGGCCTGAATGCCGCTGACGTGCTTGATGTCATGATCAACACCTATTCGCTGGAAAGCGAACTGGTCGAGGCGGGGAACGGCGACATCCTGAAGGAGATATACCTCACATTTCATTGCAGATCGGAAGAAAAATGGGACGCAGCCGTCGCGAAGACCGGGCTCGATAGGGCAAAGGCGATACAGTCGTTGTTCGAGGACACGCGAAAGGGCGACTTTGCACAGAGGCTGGCCGAGCGCCTGTCCGGCGACCATCCGCCGGTCTTCCATGTTCCGAATTATATTAAGGAAGCGATCGAGGCTCTGGTGCGATGACCGTGAAGCGTTTCGATCCGACCGCGCAGCAGGCAGCCGTCATCGGTCATGTCGGTTCGGCTTTCGTGGAGGCTTGTCCAGGAGCGGGTAAGACACGGGTCATGGTTGAACGGGCGCGGAGACTGCTCAGTTCCAGAACGGCAACGCAGGGCATAGCTTTTCTGTCTTTTACCAATGCAGCGATCGATGAGTTGGCTTCGAGACTGCGGCGAGAAGGAATCGTTTCGCCGACACCATTCCCGCATTTCTTGGGAACTTTCGACAGCTTTCTGTGGAGCTTCTTCGTTGCCCCCTTTGGCGCGCCAGACTGCCCTTTGCCACCGAGGCTGATGCCTGACATGGAGCGCATTCAAATCAAACCTTACGACGGAGCGCGGCCTTTGCCGCTCTCCTGCTTCGACAAGGTCACGGGGAGCATCATCGTCGGGTCAAGAGATTTAGGGGGCTTCGATCCGACGCAACGCAGCGCCAGAGCTTATGAGACCGCTGCCAAACAAATTCGGCAGAGCCTG
This sequence comes from Rhodoblastus acidophilus, assembly GCF_025961575.1. Lineage (GTDB taxonomy): Bacteria > Pseudomonadota > Alphaproteobacteria > Rhizobiales > Beijerinckiaceae > Rhodoblastus > Rhodoblastus acidophilus_C. The sequence continues at coordinate 120,084 of NZ_JAOQNX010000002.1, forward strand.
AGCGAGAAAGGTTTTCTCGACTACGGAGACGTTAGATCGATCGCGTTAGCGCGCATCGCCGATTCGACGACTGCGTCCCGCTTGGCTGCTGCTTTGGCTACCCGTTTCAGCGAAGTCATTGTGGACGAGGCTCAGGATTGCAATCCAGACGACTTGAACGTGATCCGCTGGCTCCGCACATCCGGCATCCCGACCATGGTGATCTGTGACCCCCATCAGTCGATCTATGGCTTCAGGGGCGGCGTAACGGATCATTTGTTCGCATTTCGAGATGAATGTTCAGTCTCCAAGCATTTGCCCATGTCGGGGAATTTCCGGTCGAACGCCGCCATCTGCAACGGGATCGTCGCGCTGAGGAATAAGGATCATCGCGACCAAAGGGATGAGCCGCTGGGACTGAACAAGGACGATGCCACGCCCGTTCACATTCTCTCCTACCGCGGAACGCTGTCATCAGCCGTGGGCGAGGCATTCAAGAAATTGCTGGACGACCATGGCATCGAAGCCTCGGCCTGCCCCGTGTTGGCCACCACGCGAGACTGTGGCGGTAACGCGATCGGCCAGCCTGCGTCGAACAAATCCGAACACATGTCCATTCGATTGGCGAGCGCCGTCAGCGAATTTCATTTCGCCGGCGAACCCAGCGAACGTATCGCCGCGATGGAAGCTCTCCACCAGATAATCCTCAAGATGGAGGGGCGTCTCGACGGCACGACCTACCGGAAGTATTTGTCCGAGGGCCGCATCAAGCCCGACAGTTGGCGCCCGCGCGTGATTTCCCTCATGGATGCGTTGCGGTACGACGCGACGACCTTCGCGACCCCAGACGCATGGCTGGAACGCGCTCGAACTGTATTGGCGGAATACGCGACGGGTGGCAGGTCAATGGGCCAGCTGCTTCGCTCAACAACAGACCTTGGCAATGCGCTGGCCACGCCCTCGACTTTGGAACTCGCAGCGCGCACGATCCACTCCGTGAAGGGCATGGAGTTTCCCGCTGTGTGCGTGGTCCTGAGCACCGCTATCGCGAAAGGCGTCATCGATCACTTGATTGATGGGGGTGGCTCTGAAACCGCGCAGGAGAACGCGAGAAAAATCTATGTAGCGGCCTCGCGCGCTGAGAGATTGCTTGTATTCGGCGTTCCCCACAAGCAGGCGCGAAGGTTTGGAGACCATTTGATTTCGAATGGCGCGCAGGTAGTCCACGGTGAGATGATTGCTCAATAATCTTTTTCTAACTGTTACGATCAGACCGGCACCCACGCGGCGCAATTCAACTTGAATGTTGATAATGGACGGCGCGAGCCAGCCAGCGCCCTTTATCCCGCGGCGAATGCGGCTTGCAGCGTGTCCTGAGGGGCGGATGGCGGGCGGCAAACCAGTCGCAGCATGGCGAGATAGTTTGGCAGGAATTTCGTTGATACGCCGCGCAGGACTCGGTTGATCAGGGTTTTCATCCTCTCGTGGTGGCCGTTGACCCGACCGAGGCCGAGCGCGCCCTTCTGGCGCGACGGATGGCCCATCGCCTTCTTCAGCCAATCGTCTTCTGGCGGGTCGAAGACGCGATGCTCGGCGCCAACCGTTTTCGCCAGCGTGGCATAGGCCGACAAGCCGTCCGTGCAGAGGACGGAGTCAGGCGCAACCGCCCCGCCGAGCGCGGCGACGATCTGGTCCGTGCTGCGCCGGTCCATTCGCTTATCGATGCAGCGGCCATCACGGTCAATGCCGGTCAGGACCGGAACGTGCTGGTGCGACAGTCCCGACAAAAGCGCTTTGGAACCGGGGTAGCGCGGCGGGCGATTCTCCGGTGCCTTGCCTCGCTTCCAGCCCCTGTGTCCTTTGAAACTTCTCAGAAAAAACGTCTCGTCCGCCTCGACGACGCCGCCCAGGCGCTCCGGCTTCGTCGCCGCCAGCGGGGTGAGCAGCCGGTGGCGCCAACGCCACGCCGTGTGCCGACTGATGGCCATGTCGGAGCACTCGACAATCTTCGTCAGCGACGTTCCCGAGGCGAGATGCCTGGCGTATCCGCTCCAAAGTTCGGGCTTGCGCATCCGGGCGAAAGCCGTGCCGGACAGGCCGTTGAAGGTCCGCCCACAGCCATGCGACTCGTCGGTCTTCAGGCAGCGGAAACGCTGCCGACCACCTCCGTCTCGTCCGTGTCGGACGATCTTCGTTCCGGAGCAGTGCGGGCATTGGCGGACGGCTGTCGTCCGCCGGGCGACCAGCGCCTCGGAGACGCGCTCGGCCAGCAGACGCGCGGTGCGCGTCTCAAGATCGAGCAGTTGCTCGACCGTGGCCTGCGCGGCGATCTCTTGCGTCAGCGTCTCGAATCTGGCCCTGTCCATGCTCGTCGCCCCGTTCTCGCCGGAAGATAGGCGAACGAAGGCAGAACATCAATTGCTGGCAGGCCGGAAACGCCTGATTTTCAAGGGGTGTAGTTAAAATCAACAGTCAAGTTGAATTGCGCCACCCACGCTGATAGCCTCGTCACGCTGTTCTTGACAGCCGAAAGGGATCTGAGACCATTTTTCTACCACGTTTCGGATGAGTCGCCCATGAACACGTCTGGCGATAATATCTCCATAAAACTGGCACTGGAATTTATCCGCCAATTGGCATTAATTTAAGGCGATCAACTGTGAGCAACAAGCAGGCATGGCTCCAATTTTCTGAGAAACTCTTAGAGAATGGGAGTGACATATTCGAAAACGCTATTGCCAATTATGAAACACCTCCGAACGATTCGAAGAGGTACGCGCTTACTCTGCTTGCGCGCACAATCAACAACTTTCAAGCCGGCATATTACTAGTTAATAATGATTTTGTTGTTGAAGCAAGAACGATGGTAAGGTGCTGCTACGAAAACTTCTTCTGGATTGCATCTCTTTCTAAAATGGGAAACTCCTTCATCGATAAGATGAACCTAGATGACGCAGCGCACAGAATAACACATGCCAAAAGCCTTATTGAATGGTCAAAATCCAAAAATAATTACGATTTTGAAGAACAACTTAATAAAATTATTTCCAGTTTGACGACAAAGTACGGTAAGACCTCAACTATTAAAAACTATGATGCCGCCAGCGATGGAGACATAGGCGAGACATATATCATATATAGACAACTATGCGGTGATTCTGCACATCATTCAGCAACATCTTTGAGCCGCCATGTCTCATTAAATGGCGATGCACCACATCTGTTGCCGCTTGATGATCCTTACGAAGTGGAGGAAACACTGGAACTTGCTTGCAAAGCGTTGATTGGCGTACTCGTCGACGCCAATATAATCTTGGAACTTCCAGATAACGAAGCTAGGCTGTCTTCTCTTTGGAATGAATTTGCCACTCTTAGAAACGAGAATAATGCAAGCAAGGCTTCTGATCATTGAATTTGTTTGAGCCAGAGCACTCATCGGGCCGAAGATGTCTTCTTCATGACTTGATCATGCAATATCGATCATTCGGCGGCGTTGCCGATCTGGTCAATAGCGGTCCAAAAACCGACGCTGCATTTCGCCTTCGCCGCCGCAGTCACGGCACTCGTAGCCATCAACGGTCCGTCGCCCTCTACAAACCGGACATTTGACCATCGCATAATCGCGCAAGTCGATTTGCTCCGCCTGACGGCGCTCGACCTCACCGTCTCCTCCGCAGGCGGGGCAGTCCTCCCCCATGTATGTTCGCTTGCCACGGCACAGCGGGCATTTGACGTCGGCGTAGTCTCGGAGATCGATCTGATCGGCGAGATAGCGCTCCATCGTCCGCTCTCCGCCGCATGCAGGACATTCCATGCCGCGGCGTGAGCCCTTCCCGTCGCAGACGGGGCAATTCACTTCATTGTAGGCGCTGAGGTCGACCCGGTCTGCCAAGTGGCGTTCAATTTCGCCCTGACCGCCGCACTCTGGACAGTCTGTACCGTGATACCGGCCATCGCCGCCGCAAAGCGGACAATTCACGTCTTCGTAAGCGGTTGCATCGAACAATTGCGCGAAGCGTCCTTCCATCTGGCCCTGCCCCCCGCACTCGGGGCAATCGCGTCCTTTGAACTTGCCGGAACCGCCGCAAAGAGGGCATCTTACGTCTTCGTAGTCACGCGGATCGATCTCCTCGAAATAATAGCGCCGTATCGTTTTCTCGCCACCGCAGACAGGACAAAAATCTCCCTTTCGGGTGCCATTGCCATGGCAGACCGGGCAAGTGACGGGCTCGAAGTCGCGAGTATTGACCCGGCATGCGACGCTTTCGGGAACCTCTCTGTCGCCATCACATACCGGACATTCGCTGCCCTCATAGTAACCTTTGCCTTCGCACAGAGGGCAGCGCACGTAACCTAGGGCGGCGGCGTAGCGTGCGCGGATGCCTGCCGCCGTTTTCAGCCTGGTTGGGAGCCTTGAAATGCTTTCGTTTCCGAGCGCGGCGACATCTTTTTGAACTGATACGAAAGCCAGGATGTGCGGATCGGCAGATGGCGGAGGACCAAGCTTAGGCAGCGCTGCAAGGGTCTTCTCCGCCAAGTCCTCAACAGCCTTGACCTGAGAAGGAGTTGTCGCCGCCGCGAGCTGCTTCTCAAGGCTGTCACAGTTTTCCAAGAGGAGGAACGCCCTGCGGCAAGCCTCAGCCTGCTTAGTCCAGAGCACTCGATTGAAGCGTTGCAGAGCGAGCTTGAAACCGTGGATGAAACCCTCGTCTTCTTTTCGCGGCCCATACACCCCCTTGAGCAGCCCCTTATCAAAGCAGGTGTGGTGGTTTGCGCAGAGCCAAATCAGGTTGTGGGGGTGGTTATTGTTACTCTTGGCCACAGGGTCGATATGAGCGGCTTCACAACTGTCCTTGTGGGAATGACAAATGGCACAGGAACCGCCGGCCTCGTCGATGATCTCGTCTTTAATGCCTTTTGGAACGGGCGGGCGCGCGTCGCCTTTCCGCGGCCACGGAGCTCGCAGCCAAGCGTCAAAGTCGCGGATTTCCTTATCTTCGAAGAAAAGCTCCTCACCTACCTTATCAGCGACCTTCAGCTTCCGCTTTTCTCCAGACTTGGGGGCGTACGATGTCAACCACTCCAAGAGCTTCGGCGAAAGCCCAACAGCGGCGGCAGCTTGATACTGGTTGAGCAGTTCACTTTTTTTGGCGTGCGACATGAGAGGCTTCAACGCTACCGAATCTCGGGTTAATATAGCTGGATCGGCGGCGGGATCCATCTCGACAGTAAAAAGCTAGAGTCAGTCATCGTTAATTTCGATTTGTCACACTCCGCGCTCCGCTGACCGTGTAGGTTCTCGCTCCGACAACGTCTTGGAGATCAGGGGATCACTGGAAGCGCCCGATCGCGAGCAAGCCGACCGGGCTAAAGCCAGCGTTAGTGCCGCTCCTCGCAGGCTTGGTCCGGAGCTACCTCATAATCCAACTCGGTCTTCGTACCCGGCTGAATCATTTGTACGTACCGCAATGATGGAATGTATTTAAAGCGTTGTCCATTTGGCTGAGGAGGGGCAACACCCCGAGCCTCAAGTGTTATTGTGAATTTGAGATCTGGCTTGTCCATTGGTAACGTGTAATATTCACGAATAAAGCTCCCTTCAGGGGAGTTCCAAATCAACATCAATGGATCAATGGTGTCACAGGGTAATTCTGCCTGTGGGCTTGGGACGTTCATGCTTGTTACAGGACCATCTTGATGTTCAATGGCGCCCCCCGAAGAGTTTTCTTGAGCGGGCGGCGTACCGTTCAACGCCGGCTTTATCCCTGCTTCACAAATTAGGTCATGCAACCGCCTTGCGGCGGAAACCTTTCTTGCCAGAAACGGGATTGAACACCTAACAACCGCTTCGTACGAACCTGCGGCTTTTTCGATTTCCTGATATTTTTTCCATTTTTCGCCGTTTTCGTTCCAATGGTAGAGCATTCCATAGAGGAATAGATCGTCGTACAGCTCCTCGGTCAGCCACATGTTGCCACCGAAAATAACTTGCCAGCGGTTAATCGTCAGTTCTTGATCACTAACCTGCTTCCAAGCGACCAGAGATGTTACCTCCTTCTTTATATCCGTCGCATCGAAATGTGCTACAATGCGCCGCAATTCCTGCTTCAGCGTATCGGTATGGAGAATTTTTTCAGCAATAGGCACAATCTTTTTCACGAAAGATGCGGCATCCCTGTCATAAAGCAGAGGTCTAATTCTAACACACAGCGACTCAAAATCTTCTATTCGAAAAACCGGGTGGGAAAACCAAGTTCTTCTCTGAACTCCGGCAGCAGTGCGCACATGCTCTACGATAAGAGTGTACCGCATTTGCGGGATGATTTTGTAGAACGAAGAATCAGAAATCCTCTCGACCACAGAAAGAAAAGCCGACAGGCGTTCCATTTCTGTTGCGGTCAGTGCTGCCAAGCCACCTGCGCCAGCCAAAAAAACCTCCCATCATCGAAACACCAAACAGATTCAGTGAGTCGTGCGGTTGATGTCAACGGGAGGGATGGAGACCGAAGCCTCCAAACCGTAGAACCTCCACCGTGGTCAAAACCGCCAAGCAAACCTGTTCGCCAGCGCGGCAGCCGTGGACCTTGATCCCGTTGTAATGGCGCAAGCACACTGGCGGGCAGGTCCAATCCGCCCGAGCCCTTCTTCTGGGTGCGGCAACCGCACAAGCCCAAGGTGGCACCGGGCAGGATTTCACCCACCAGAGCGCCTGATGCTCCCCATGCTCTCCCACGCCCTCGGAGACTTTGCGCGGACTCTGTTTCGCCGCCGAGAAGTTCTCGATTAGCTTGACTCGTCAGCCCGCCGCCGCGCGATTTGATCAAAGCTGATCGAGAAAACGACGTTGTCGCAATGCCTTGAGAGGAGTCAACGCAATCGAGAACTTGGACGAGTCATTCTAATCGAGAACGGAGGAGTCAAACGGAATTGAGAACCCAAGGCTGTCGCGAAGGTGCCGGTGAAAGCAGCGTTCGCTTGCCGGGACATGAACGAAAGACGCTTGGCATCTTCGTTGACTACGCAGTCAGCAATCACGTTCCCGACGCTGCGCGACACCGGCGCGGAACACCGCCCGCCCCAAGCACATGGAAAATGGCTTTAGTCGGGGATGTCGGGTTCGTCGCCCCAAACTGCCGATGACACACTGCTTGCTGCCGCTGACCCACAACGGCTCGACGACGCAAACGATGAGCCAATGCCCGCGCTTTCGGTGGAGCGGTAAACGAGCCGGTTGCCGACGATGCTGCCAACGTAGCGACCATTTTGACCATAGACTTTGCTGCCACTGATCCGACCGACGACAGCGCCAGACCGACTGTAAATTGTGTTGCCGGATTGTTGCAGCGGTCGCCCATTCTTGGTGTAGAGCGTCATGAGGAATCCCTCTCTATATCATCGTCAAATGTACTGCCGATAGGAAATCGCTTCCGCCGTTCCCGATGAGACGTATCGCAGAACCTTCGATACTTCGCGGGCGGCGCGCAGGGTGATTGGCAATGACCCGTCGAACTGAGTCGTGTTCCAGTTCATCTTCGTCAACGCCAGCGTCTCAGCGGCAATGTCGCCAATCGACGAGTCGCGAGTGAAAGGGCGAAGTTCAAGCGGGCGCGGAATATAAAGCCCCGGGTATGTGCGATAATATGCAACGCTCCCGCGCGTGTAGAGAACCGCTCCACGGTCAAGTTCGAGCAACGATCCGCGGAAAGGGGGATAGCCGCCGTCGCGGAACATCCGGAATGGCGTGTTCTCATAAACCCACACGAAATCCGAATTTGGGACGCCGGCCTCGTTCAGAGCCTCGTCGAAACCCTCGACCTCCTCGTCGCGAAACCGGGAAGTCTTGTAGACAATGACCCGCGCTGGAAAGTGCTGATGATGGCTGCGGTAAGCCATGAGCGCCCGCCGCATCAGTTCGTAGGCATCGATGCGCGCGAGATAGGGATTGCGGTCGCTCTTTCCGGTCCGGGCGCGTCCGCCTCGAAGGATGAGACCCTGACCACGCTCATCAAACATTTGCGCGGTGCTGGTCTCAAGGTTTTTGTTGAGGGGATCCCTGTAAAAGCTGATCCCGATAAACGAGGTGGCCAGCGCTGACGGGTCTCGCGGCAGCCGCCATGGCACGTAGCCTGCCTTGTAGTAGAGCGCGTTGAAGAAGTTCCAAGCGCGCGTCGCCGGGTCCTGAACCTTCCGGCCCGACAGTTTCGAAAGCTTCTTGGCGACTTTGGCGCTATCGTCCCAAGTGGTCGGCCAAATCAGCTGAATTGGCAGCTTCAGGTGGATGGTCCGCGCCTTGAGAAGGTCGCGGAAGTTGAGGACGTCGTAGGGGTCGTCTTCGTCTTCATCCTCGTCTTCGGTAGAGCGTCCGTTGACGACTCGCTCGATCAGTTGGACCGGCAGGGTGCAGACGATCAGTTGGGGTGGCGCTGGCGCTTCGGCGATGTCCTGCGCAAGCGACGCGTACAAATCGACGGCTGCCTCGACGGCGGCGTTTGTGTTTGCGGCGCTGGTAATTTTGCCGAGGTCAGACCTCGGAATGGATTTCACTGCCATCGGGTCGATCTCGAAGGCGCAGCGGAACGGGTTCTCGTTGCCGAGTCCAGGAAAGGGCAGGAACAAGTTCGGCTGGCGAGATGCCTTCGCATCAATGCCGACGCGACATTTATCGACCCACTGCTGAAAGGCGTCGTTGGTCTCACCTGTGCCAATGACGCCGAGCCTGACTTTCGAAGCCCTCTCCGGCTCCAATGGGCCATGGCGCATTAGGCCGAGGCGAATGTCGATCTCTCGTCCGCCGTTGCCGAATTCGAGTGGCGGCTCCGAAAGGAGCGTGAGAACTCTCTTCACAGCGGCAACTCCTCTTCCGCGGATTGCGGCGTCTCGTCGCGCTGCATCCAGAGGTCGTCCTTGAGGGAGACAGGCGAAACAAGCGCCTCCAACGCCTCGAACCGCAATATCGGAACCCTCGCCGGCGCTGCGGTTTGCAGAAGATCCATCTGCGGCTCCTCGCCGAGACTGGTGAGCAGCCGCTGCCACATCACGAATTGTCCCCGAACCGTGGCGTTGGTTTCCAAGCGTTTGAGCTTGGATATGCGCTCCCCGGCGAACCCGTCCGGTCGAAAGCCGTCGCGTGTGAACACATAGGCGGGTTCGATGGCGATCAACCATTCGTCGTCATTGCGCCAGAACCGATGTCGAAAACCGCTATGGCGCACGTATGCAATGTCGCCATTGGCTTTCCTCTTCGACTGAACGACTGCCCTCTTTGTTTCCTTCTTTGTCGAGAAGTAGGAGAAGTGCCGGTCTAAGCGCCCGGGTTCTGGCGGAAAGTAGAGAGCCTGCGCCGCCCTGCTCCAGTGCAGCGTATCGTCAAGCTGGCGGCTCAGCGTCCGGTTCAACAGCTCGATGAACTGATATTCGTCGTCCTGATCGTCAGTAAGCGCAAACTCAGCGGTGTCGAAGTCCTCAATTGATCCCGCGTCAACGACATGTCGCAGTGGAGAGGAATCGATATTGAGAAAGGTGATCAGCCGCCCATTGCGCGCCACCCATTCCGCTGGCGGAAAGTCGCAAATTTCCAAAAGCGCTTTGCGAACGGCGCGTCCATGAACGTGCTGGGTTTCCGCGATGTATATTTTCCGCGGGAGGACCACGCGCAGGGCGTTGAAGAGGACCGGCTCTTCGATCTGAGCTGGCGGAATCCAAATTCCGGGTCTCGTTTCATCGACCGCTATCTGCGCCAGTTTGTCCGCAGCCGGGGGCGACAGATCGTCATCCACTTTGTTGAAGCGAAGCCGCCGGTCAGTGGCGGAGATTTCTCTCGGTATCTGTTTCCAGAAGACGGTGCGGTCGCAAATGCGCACAAGGACGACGATGACGGGAACGTTGGCGTCCCGCCAATAATTGAAGTCCTCCTCGCGGCAAAGGTATTCGAATTCCGTGTCCGTCTCAGCGGTGTATCGTGCCGAATCCGTGGTCTTGATCTGGATGGCGATGATCTTCGCCATAGGCGTTCCCGTCGCCGCGTTGCGGATTTCGGCGAAGGCGTCGATCCCGGCCTCCGTTCGACAATATTCGCCGAACAGATAACCCATCGCGTTGATGCGATCCTTGACGAGCGCGACCCCGTGCTCGCCCGTGATCTGCGACTGAGTGATCGTCTTTCCGTTCATCGCAACGCCTTCGCTTAGAGGACGCTTCAGGGCTTCCGCTTCAGGAGTTCGCTGAGCGAGTCGGCGCCCTCCTGCTCAAGCAACGTCCCCAAGTGCATGTCGGACCTGCGACCCTTGGCGAAGTCTTCGCCGTATTCCTCGCGGAGGGTTCCGACCTTCGTGTTGCTGTTCTTGCGGCGAATTTCGCCGTCCAGATTCCGATGGCGACCATCGAGTCCAGGCTGTTTCATGACAATTCCTATGCGCTATATGTTGTGGGTGGAGCGCACATAATGCCTCCATTTTGTATAGATAGGACGGAAATCGGATACCGCAACGCTTGAACTTGCCAAGTGTAATCGATTTCCGCACGGAAATGATTCACTTTCTGTTCCCGTTTTGGTGTTTCCACAGGAAAGAGCGACGCCTGGGTAGTATTCTCAAGCGGAAACGAAGGGCGAGCCATACCCGACGCGCCGGGCCGTCGCGCCTCAAGAATTCTCAATAAGTTTGACTCGTCTGAGTTCTCGGCCTCGATTTCAAGGCAAACGGGGCCGAAAAACGTCGCCAAGGCAATACTTTATGAGGAGTCAATCTTATTGAGAATCTGGACGAGTCAAAATTATCGAGAACGACGAGTCATTGTAATTGAGAATTTCTCCGTTTTTGACGGGTCGATCAGGGCCGCCGCGTTCACACGGGCACATGATGGTCCGTTGTGGGGAGCGCAAGATGGATGAACTTCTCGTCACCGCGGGTGCGGGCATCAGATTTTCGATGATCTGACGGCAACGGCAGGGCAGTCTCGCCATGGCCCGGCTGCGGTGAAGCCAATTTTCTCGATTAGATCGACTCTTCGGAGGAGCCAGTCACGAATGGCAACGACATGGAGGTGTACAGGGCAAAGAAACCGCCCCAGCGAATTCAATAGCTTAGATAGGGCGAGTCATCCCAATTGAGAAACCCCGCCTTTTGAGTCATTGTAATCGAGAACGGGGAGTCATTTATCGGCGAAAAAGCCAACTGATTCAAAGGCTGCGGGAGTCAGTTGGAGTGAGAACCGACATTTTTCGCCCGTCGCTCTCGCGTCATGAGAGGCGCTCCAGAGGCCAAAGCGAATGTCGAACGTCTTTAAATTCGATCCCAACGCCATTCGCGAACGCAAGCGTTTGAACGGGATGTCGGCCCAGGACGCTGAAAAGGCCAGGGCGCGCAAGGATGGTCGCCGCGCCTGGCTGCTGTTCGGCGGCGCCGTGATCGTCCTGACGATCCTCCAGGCCGTGTTTCATTTCGGCTGACCAGATTGCGGCTGACTAGATTGCGGCTGACTAGATTGCGCCCGCCCAAAATGAGCGCTCGCCCCCTTGTCTCGGGCGCAGGGGCCGGTCAACACTGACAAATCCGCGTCGACGTTTTGCGACGCGCACCTGCCCTGGACGGCGATGGAAACAAACCGTGGCGCTCTTCTGTCGATCGTCGTCGCAAGCCTCCTGACGGGATTGTCCGTCGGCGTGCTCGGCAGCCTGTTCCGGGCGGTGCTCGAGCTCGCCAATCAATGGCGCGGCATTCTGATCCAGATGGCGCACGCCACCCCGCTCCAGGGTTTTGCCGCCACCGCCGTCGTCGTGGTCGCGGCCGCCATGATCGCGCGCTGGCTTGTCGCGCGTTTCGCGCCGATCGCGGCCGGCAGCGGCGTGCAGCATGTCGAGGCGGTGATGCGCGGCGAGGCCAAGCCCGCCGGTCTCGCCGTGATCCCCGTGAAATTCATCGGCGGCCTGCTGGCGATCGGCGCGGGTCTGCCGCTCGGGCGCGAAGGGCCGACGGTGCAGATGGGCGCCACCATCGGGGGGCTGGTCGCGAGCCGGGTGGTGGGCGACCGGGAAAGCCGCCCGGCGATCGCCGCCGCCGGCGCGGGCGCCGGACTGGCTGTCGCCTTCAACGCCCCCGTCGCCGGCGCCGTCTTCGTGTTCGAGGAGCTGACGCGCGCCTTTACCGAGCGGCAGATGCTCGCCGCCCTGGCCGCGGCGGCGGTCGCGGTGGCGATCATGCGCGTCGGGCTCGGCGACGCCCAGATGTTTCTGGCCGGCGCCTCCGTCGATCAGCCGCTCGCCGAACTGCCCTTCCATTTCGCTCTCGGCGCGGCCTTCGGTCTGCTCGGCGCCTTCTACGCGGCCTTGACCACGGCCTTCCTCGACGCGGTCGAATGGATGCGGGTGATCCCCTCCGTGGTGCGGGCTGGCGCCATCGGGCTGGTGATCGCCGCCGCGGGCTGGTTCTCGCCCGATCTGATCGGCGGCGGCGAGGCCCTGGCGCAGTCCATCTTGTTGGCGCCGCCTGCCGTCGAGACGCTGCTGCTGATTCTCGGCGTGCGCCTGGCGCTGGGGCCGCTCGCCTATGCCGCCGGCGTTCCCGGCGGAGTGTTCGCGCCCTTGCTGGCGATCGGCGCCGCCTTCGGGGCGCTGATCGCCGCGGTCGCGGGTCCGATCTGGCCGGGCGGCGCGCCCTCGTCGCTGATCTGCGGCGTGGTCGGCATGGCGGCGATGTTTTCGGCCGTCGTGCGCGCCCCCCTGACCGGGATCGTCATGACCATCGAGATGACCGGACGCTCCGACTGCGCGCTGCCCATGCTCACCGCCTGCATGGCGGCCATTCTGTTCGCCAGCCTGGCCGGCGCCCGGCCGGTCTATGACGTGCTGCGCGAGCGCATGCTGGCGCAGCAGCGCCGGACGCCGCGCGGGCTCCAGGCCCATGGCGAAAAATAGACGGCCCCGGGCCGAAAGGAGAAGTCCATGCTCAAACCCCTCGCCATCGCCATGGCCTTGCTGACGGCAAGCGCCAATCTCGGCGCGCCCGCCCTGGCGCTGCCGATCGCCGATCCCCACGCGTCCGCGACGGCGCCTCTCGAATTCGTCCGCCATGGCCGGCCGGGTCCTCGGCCGGGAGCGCACCGCCCCGTCAACAGGCCTGGAGCGCACAGACCCGTCCACCGGCCCCCGGCGGTCCACAGGCCCGGCTATCGTCGGCCCGTCACCCTGCCCGCGCATCGCCCCCGCCCCGTCGTGGTGCATCGACCGCGTCCCGTGGTCGTCTATCCGCGCTGGCATGGCAGCTATTGGCGCCCCGGCGTCGGCTGGGCCGTGGGCAGCGTGGTGGCGATCGGCATGCTGACGGCCGCGGCCGCCGCCGCCTATGCGCCGCCTCCCCCGTCTCCGGGCCTGTGCTGGTACTATACGGATTCCACGCGCCGGGCCGGCTATTGGGATCGCTGCCCGTAAGCGCGCCTGAACGCAAAGCGGCGGGCGCTCGCGCGCCCGCCGCTCAAAATGCGTTTCGCGTCGCTTATTGCGCGAAATGTTCGGGACGCAACTGGGTCTTGCGGCTGGGCTTGAATTCCGCCTGACAGGCCGGCGACAATTGCGACAATCTGCTTTCCAGGCAGGCCTCGATCATCGGGACATTGGGGATTTCGGGGCCGCAAAACGTCGTCGCATCGCCTTCGCAGGCCGAACGCTGCTCCGGCGTGCCCTGGGCAAGAACGATCTGGGGCGACGTGGCGGCGGCGAGCGTCAACATGGCCAGGCCCGTCCAGCGCGCAAGTTTCGTTCTCTTCATGTGTGTTTCCCTCTCAGCCTGCTTGACGCGCGCAACTTCGCAGAGGGCCGCCCCGTTGAGAAGATCGCGGGCGCCCATTTTGAGCGCTTTATGGTCGCCGAACGCCAGCTCTAACGCGCCGAACATTTGCGCGGCGCCGCATCCTCGGGGCGCCGCACCAACCGCTCCAGGGTCGCATGCATCCGTGCGAGCCGGGCCGCCGCGCGCTGGTCGAGTTGCAACAGGTCCCTGCGCGCCGTCGCGACCCCTTCGTCGATGACCATGGTCCAGGATTGGTCGCCGTTGCTGCTGATCCAGTTCTTCTGTTCGAGCCGCTTGAGCTTGCGGCGAACGGTCTCGCGCGGAATGCCGCAGACGTCGGCAAGCCGCGATGCGGTGATGCCCAAGGGCTGGCGTTCGCCTGAAGCCGCGGACCTCATCCGCTCGGACATGAACACCTGGCCGATGACGCACAGAATCAGCGCCTGTTGGAGATCGCCGTTAAATTCCCGCGACAGCTCCGCGAGATGTTCTGAAAGGAACTGATTATACGCATATTGAAAGGCGGGATAATTGTCCGTGTCGGTGAAATCGTCTTCGATCTCGGCGGCTCGGGTCCGAGGCCGATGGAAATCCATCATAAATCGCCCTCCTGTGCGCCCAAGTCCGCTTTCCCAAAAAGCGCCTAGGGGTCTTGGCTCCGTCATCGCGCAAATCGAATCGAGCCAAGCTCTACTCTTTTAATCAAACCAACGTCACAGACTGGTGGCGGGCGCGCCGCTCGGGCGCGTCCGCGCCTCGCATGTTGGCATGATTGCGCGGCACTGCATAGCCGACGCCTGGTCATCCCTTTCGACGGCCGCTCGACGCGCCGCCGGGCGCGCCGCCCCTGCTCAGAATGGGCGCGGGGGCCTTGACCTGCGCGCGCTGATCGGCACTCTTCAAAGCTTGGCGATGCAAGGGAAGAGAGGCCCCGCAATGACCCGTATTTTCCTGATGGCGGCCGTCGCGCTGCTGCCGCTGTCCGCCCATGCGGATACGAAAAAGGGCCTGGCGCATTGGACCTGCGAAGATTTCACCGGGTCGGAGGACGTTTTCAAGCCGAAGATCGTCTATTGGGCGACGGGCGCCGCCAAGGCCGGCAAGCCCAAGACCTCCACGATCGACGTCGTCGAGACCGAGAAGATCGTGCCGATCATCATCGACGTCTGCCAGAAGGACCCAAAGGCCTCGTTCTTCCACACGCTCAAGTCGGAATGGCGCAAGCTCGAAAAGAGCGCCGAGAAGCTCGAGCACAAGGCCCTTTGACGCGGGCTCTTTTCGCGCGGCCAGGCGGTCGGGAATTTAGGCGCAGCACCAGGCGGTCGGGCGATTGACCAACGATTTTCAAAATATCCTTCTCATCGCCCTCATCGCGGTGCTGGCGCCGCTGGCGAGCCGGATACCGGGGCTGACGAATGTCCCCGTCGTCGCCATTGAGCTGGCCATGGGCGTGCTGGTCGGCCCGAGCGTCGCCGGACTGGTCGCCAGCGACGGCATCATCGATTTCCTCAGCCGGCTGGGGCTCGCCTTCCTGTTCTTCCGCGCAGGATTCGAATTCAGGCTGAAGAGCGTCGGCGCCGATGCGCTGCGCCTCGGCCTGATCGCGTGGTCGGCGTCGCTCGGCCTGGCGGCGGTCGCCGTCACGCTGCTGTATCTGATCGGATTCATAACCGCGCCGGTGCTGATCGCCATCGCGCTGTCGACCACCGCTTTCGGCATCCTGCTGCCGGTGCTGCGGCAGACCAACGCCGTGGGCGAAGATCTGAAGCGCTATGTCCTGGGCGCAGCCGCCGTGGGCGAAATCGGCCCGTTGCTGCTGCTCTCGGTGGCGCTCGCCAAGGACCATCGTCTCGATCAGGTTCTGATCACCCTGCTGTTCGTCGCCCTTTCCGTCGGCTGCATCTTTCTTGTCGCGCGTTTCCGCTCGGAGCAGACCTCGTCGCTGATCCTGCGGCGGCTCGCCGACGACGAAATCCTGCCGGTGCGGGCGTCGCTGGTGCTGCTGCTCGGCTTTGTCTATCTGGCCAATCGCTTCGGCATCGAGATCGTCATCGGCGCCTATGCGGCGGGACTGGCGGTGGCCATGCTCGTCCACGGCACCGAAGCCGAGGTTCTGGAAGAGCGCCTGACCATGATCGGCTCGGGCTTTTTCGTGCCGGTGTTCTTCATCGCCAGCGGCGCCGAACTCGACCTGTCGACGCTGGTCTCCAGTCCAGGGAGCATGGCGCGCCTCGCCGTGTTCTGCCTGCTGTTCCTGTGCATTCGCGCAATCCCGCTGCACCTTTACGGGAAAGCGCTGGACAAGCGGGACATGCCGGCTTTCGCGCTGCTCACCTCGGTGACGCTGTCCCTGGTGGTCGCCATCGCCTATCTCGGCGTGCGCAAGGGGCAATTGTCCACAGAGAACGCCTCAGCCCTGGTCGGCGCCGCCGTCCTCACCGTCACGGTCTTCCCCGCCCTCGCCCAATCGATTTGCGCGGCCAAGCTGGAGTCCCGGCCGCCCGGCGCGGTCGAAACTTTTGTGATGCGCTGCGCCGACTGGGGCCTGAAGCGATACGAAGCCGTGTTCGGCCCGGTGCGGCGGAGCTGATGCGGCGGAGCTGATCAGGCGTCGACGCTTTCCCGGGACGCCTTCTTCGCCAGCCTTTTCTTTTCGGCATCGGCCTTGAGCGCCGCCCGGTTCGGCTTGGCCTTGGCGATCAGCTTGAGGCGGTTGTGATCGCGGTGTTCGAACAGCGCGTCCTGACCCAACACCTTGAGAAAGGTCGTCTGGTCGTAGGACCAGGAGCCGTCGTCGTGTTTGGTGATGTCGATGCGGAATTCCTCGGTGCGGAACGCATGTTCGAGGAAGGGATTCGAGCAGACGCCGTTCACCGTTTCGCCGCGCCTGGCGGTCAATTGAAAGGTTTTGGCGTCGGGCTTCGCCTTGCCAATGGCCATGGCCGTCTGTCCGCGCGGGATCGACAGGGTCATGATCACGGTGTCCGTCGCCGGCTCCCATAGCCAATAGCCGATCTGGTCGTGGAAGAGACCGTTCTCGCCGCGCTTGAGAACCTGCTGGTGGTAGCGCAGTCCGTAAAAGAGTTGCGGACCGTTCGACTGGGGATCGATCGGCTGCAACTCGAAACGTTCACTGAAAATGCTCTTGTCCGGGCCGTCCGCCTTGGGGGCGATGTCCTCGCCGCCGAAGGCGCGCCAGACGCCGGCCATGCCGCTCAGCGGCCCGAGATTGTCGAGCGTATAGGGATCGATATCGTCGTTCTCGGTGAAAATGTCTTTGGGATATTGGTCCATGGCGTGGGCTCCGCAACGTCGGAGCTCAAGCTAACAAAGTCGATCGGCCGCGCCAACAGGCGGCGCGGCCGACCGAACGCTCGGGGTGCTGAACCGTGGCCCGCCCCCGCCCTTCGAGACGCCCGCCAAGGCGGGCTCCTCAGGACAAGGGCTAATTTATTCTCCTATATGGAGGAATCCTCTCGGGATCAGGACACCGCGCTGGTGGCGATGGCGAGGAAGCGGGTGGCGTCGCCCGACTGGATGCGCAGCAGCACAGCCTTCTGTCCCTCCTTCCGGGCGTTGCTCAAGGCGGCGGCGACATCGGCCGGCGTGGCGACCGGCTTGCCCGAGGCTTCGAGGATCACGTCGCCGGCGCGCAGGCCCTTTTCGGCAGCCAAACCGTTCGGATCGAGATCGGCGATGACGACGCCGGTCTTGCCCGCGCCCGCCACCGCCGAAGCGGGGGCAAGTTCGACGCCGAGCGCGGCGAGCGCGGCATGTTCGCTCTTCGGCTCCACCGCCGCGCGCGCTTCCTTTTCGCCAGGAAGCGCCGCGAGTTTCACGTCAGCCTTTTTCTCGGCGCCGTCGCGCAAAAAGGTCAGCTTCACCTCCTTGCCCGGACCATAGGCGGCGATTTTCCGCGCGAGTTCGCGCGGGTCCTCGATCCTTTGGCCGTCGACCGCGATGATGACGTCGCCCGACTTGATGCCCGCCTCGGCGGCCGGGCCGGATTTGGCTTCGGCGACCAGCGCGCCCTTCGGGGTCTTCAGGCCGAGGCTGTCGGCGATGTCCTGGCTCACCGGCTGAATCTGCACGCCGATGAAGCCGCGCGCCACCACGCCCTTGTCCTTCAGCGACGCAATCACGTTTTTGGCCACTTCGGAGGGAATGGCGAAACCGATGCCGACCGAGCCGCCCGAAGGTGAAAAAATCGCCGTGTTGACGCCGACCACTTCGCCATTGGCGTCAAAGGTCGGGCCACCGGAATTGCCGCGATTCACCGGCGCGTCGATCTGCAGGAAGTCGTCATAGGGGCCGGCGCCAATGTCGCGCCCCCGCGCGGAGACAATGCCGGCGGTCACCGTGCCGCCGAGCCCGAACGGATTGCCGACCGCGACCACCCAGTCGCCGACGCGCGGCGGCTTGTCGCCGAACTGGACGAAGGCATAATCGCCGGGCTCCTTGATCTTCAGCAAGGCGAGATCTGTCTTCTTGTCCTTGCCGACAATTTTTGCGCCGACCGTTTTGCCGTCATCGAGGACGATTTCGACATCGCCCGCGGCGTTTTCGACGACATGGTTGTTGGTGACGACATAGCCGTCTTTGGAAATGATGAAGCCCGAGCCCTGCGCCATGCCGACTTCCGGCTTCTGGCGGCGTCCCTGGTCGCCGAAACGGCGGAAGAATTTTTCCATGCCCTCGCCGTCGCCGAATTGCGGCGGCAGGGCGTTGCGGGCGTCTTCGTCGGCGACGGCGGCAATCTTCACGCGCACCGAGACCACGGCGCCTTTCACGCGATCGACGAGCGGGGCGAAGGACGGCGCGCCGATGGTTTGCGGCGCCGTTTCGGCGTGGACAACGGTGGCGGCGGGGTAAACGGCGGCGCCGAGCGCCAGCGCAGCGACCGCGCCGAGCAGGACCGCGCGCGAGCCGGTACGACGAAACGAACGATTGTGCAAAGGTGTCATCTCAGGTTCTCCTGTTGGAGCAACCAGCGGCGCTCCCAGAAAACCTGAGATGGGTGGGCCGCATTACCTTTGCATGATGCGCAGATTAAGCTTTCGTCATGGCGCAGGTCGCGATGAAAATGCGCGCCGCGCGGCCCGATGACAAACTGTCGTTTCGATGGCCATGGTTCGAGACGGCCCCTTCGGGGCCTCCTCACCATGAGGGGTTTTCTCTATTCGGACGAGAAAGTGGCCCAGCCGAAGCTCAATAATTCACTGCGCTGCCGTCTTCGCGGACCACGTCGTTTTCGTTCAGATATTTGAGCGTGTCGTCGGGCGTGCAGGAGGTGACCGCGGGGTCCTTCCACGGCGACGTCCCGCCCGAGGCCGGATCGAAGCCGGAGCGCGCCGCGACCAGGTCGCGCGCCGCGTCCGCCGACGGCGCGGACGCCCAGACCCTTTCCTGTTCCTTCGAATATTTCCAGGAGGGATGATCGGAATCGATCGGCTCAAGACGATAGACGCTCATGCGCAGGCTCCTTCACGGCGGGCGTGGCCAACGGGAAGTGCGACCCAGATTTGCAGCGCGCGCAAGGGGGCGAGCGCTCAAAATGAGCAACCGGCCCGGAGCGACCTTCCGTGTGACAATCCTTGAACTTGCCAATGCCGGCGGACCGGATGATAGTGCGCGCACGAGCAAACCAAACCACGAGAAGCAGCGATGTTCGAGGACTCGGGCGTCAGCCCAACCACCGCCCACAAGTCCGGCTTTGGCGCCGTCGTTTTCAGGGAGGCGCCCTATCTTCTCGTCGTCGCCATGGCCCTGTTCGGCGTGGCCTATACCAGCCTCACCGGAACGCCGATTACCTTTTACTGGATCACGCTGGCGCCGCTGATCGGCGTCATCTGCGTGGTCTCGCGCTGGCGCGTCGCCACCACCAAGCAGGAACGCCTCGAACTCATCTGGCGGCAGGTGCTGCATTGGCTGGCGGTGCTCGCCACCATCGAACTTCTGTTCGTCGGCGACGTCAGCCGCATGGCCGATACGGACGCCACCGCCATGGCCGTTCTCGCCGTGCTGGCGCTGGGCACGTTCATCGCCGGCGTGCACACGTCGTCCTGGCGCATCTCGCTGGTCGGCGTGTTTCTCGCGCTCGCCATTCCCGCGATCTCCTGGCTGGAACAATCCGTGCTGCTGATCGTGCTGGGCGGCGCCGTGATCGTGGCGATCGTCGCGCCGATCGTGTTTCGCGAGAAGCGCGCCGCCTGATCGGCGGAAGGAGGCCGGCGACTTTCCCCTTTGGGTGAAGAGCCGGCCTGAAGCGACTGAGGGACGTCAACGCGCCGTGCGCTTCGCGTTCGGCCCCTGCAACGGTCGGAACGATGAAGCCCGCGCGTCCCGCTCTGTTCTGGATTGTCGCGATCGCCGCGATCGCCTGCACGGTCGCGCTGCTGCGCGAGGCGCTTCTGCCGTTCCTCGCCGGCCTGATCCTCGCCTATCTGGTTCTGCCCCTGGTGGCGCGGCTCGAGCGCATCGGCGTGCCGCGCGCGGTGTCGTCGCTCGCGCTGATCCTGCTGTTCGGCGCCGCCATCGTCTCCGTGCTCGTGTTGGCCACGCCCATTCTGCTGAGCGAACTGACTTATTTTTTGGAAAAGCTTCCCGGCTATTTCGAATCGCTCAGGACCATCGCGACCCGGGGCGATCACGCTTGGCTGAACAAGATTCTCGGTGACGGGTTCGCCAACGCCCAGCGCTCCGTGAACCAGATCATGCAACTCGCCGGCGAGTCGTTCGGCGAGTTCCTGACCTCGCTCTGGTCGGGCGGCCGGGCGTTCTTTGCATTGTTTTCGCTGGCGATCGTCAGCCCCGTGATCGCCTTTTATCTCGTGCGCGACTGGCGCAAGATCATCCATGTGATCAAGAAATGGGTGCCGGCGCAGCACCAAAAAGTGTTTCTGACGCTCGCCGTCGATATCGACCGGACCATTAGCGGCTTCATCCAGGGGCAGGCGCTGCTGTGCCTCGCGCTGGCTCTATACTATGCCGCCGCGCTCTCCGCGATCGGGCTGAACCACGCCATTCTCATCGGGGTGTTCGCCGGCCTGATCAGTTTCGTGCCCTATCTCGGGTCGATGGCCGGGATCGTCATCGCCACCTGCGTCGCCATCGCGCAATTCTGGCCGAGCCTCACCCCGATCCTCTCGGCGCCCGCGATCTTCATCGTCGGGCAGACCGTCGGCGATTACGTGCTGTCGCCCTACCTGATCGGGCAGCGCATCCATCTCAGCCCGGTCTGGGTTTTGTTCGCGCTGTTCGCCTTCGGCTATCTGTTCGGGTTTCTCGGGCTGCTGGTCGCCGTGCCGCTCGCCGCCGCGATCGGCGTCGTGGTGCGCTTCGCCGCCGAGCAATATTTTCGCGATACGCCGGAGGCGGCGCGGGTCAATGAAGCGCCTTGAGGCCGTGCTGCTCCAGGGCTTCGATGACGCCGTTGAAAATCAGGCCGACGCCCATGGCGGAGACAAAGAAGCCGACGATGCGCGTGGTGGCGTCTATGCCCATCGGACCGATTTTTGCGGTGAGCTTCGAGGCATAGGCCAGCGCTATGAACGTCACGAACATGGTCAGGACGATGGCCGCGGAGACGGCGGCGAACGCATAAAGTTCGAATCCGGCGTGTTTGACCGTCGCCGTCATGCCCAAAATGGTCGCGATCGCGCCGGGGCCGCACATCAGCGGCAGGGCGAGCGGCACGAAGGCCACATTCGACTCGGCGCTGGCGCCCTCCTGAGCTTGCGCGCCGGACGGGGCGGCGGGCGGTGAGAACAGATCGAACCCGATCTTCATCAGGATGATGCCCCCGACAATGCGCACCATGCTCAGCGGCACGTCGAACAGCCGCAGGATGAGATTGCCGAAGATCAAGAAGAAGAAGCACAAGACCAAAGCGTAAAAGCAGGCCTTCCACGCCACCGCGCGCTTGCGGGATTCGGTCTCGCCCGAAACCAGTTTCAAATAGACCGGAAGCACCTCAAGCGGGTTGATGATCGCCAGGAGGGTGACGAACGTGCTGATGAACAGGGTGATTTCGGCCTTCACCAATGACAAGGGCGCCTCCGTTCGCTTGCTTGCGCGGCAGCTTCGCAGAGGGCGGCGGGTTCCAGAAGCCTGCGGGCGCCCATTTTGAGCGGATGCGCCCGCCCGAAATGAGCAGCATGGCGCTTCGCGAGGGCCCGGGTTTGTGCTGAGTTGGCGTCCGCCTTCGACGGGCGGACGGAGACCATCATGAGCGATCTCGTTGCCATTGTTTATCCCAGCGAGGCGCAGGCCGAGGCCATGCGCAACAAGCTTTTGGAATTGCAGCAGGAATATCTGATCGAATTGAACGATGCGGTCGTGGTCGAGAAGACCGCGGACGGCAAGGTCAAGCTGCATCAGCTGTTCAACACCACCGCCGCCGGCGCGGCTTCAGGCAGCTTTTGGGGCTTGCTGATCGGCATCCTGTTCTTCATGCCGGTGGTCGGCGTCGCCGTCGGCGCGGCGACCGGGGCGCTGAGCGGCGCGCTGAGCGATTTCGGCATCAACGACAAATTCATGAAGGAGCTCGCCGAGGGCATGCAGCCCGGCAATGCGGCTTTGTTCGTGCTGATCAAGAAGATGACGGCCGACAAGGTTTTGGACGCGGTGAAGGGGACGGGCGGAACCGTGCTCAAAACCTCGCTCGATCACACCAGGGAGCAGGCGCTGCGCGACGCCTTGGCCGCGACGCCGGCCTCGGAGAGCGCGCCCGCCTGAGAAAGGGGACAGCCGCCCGAAGGCGTTTGCCGGAGGGCGGCTCAGTCTCGCGCGCTGGCGTCGAGGCCGGGCGGGGTGTGGCGCCAGGGAAAACCATGCGCCGCCTTGTCGAACCCATAGGCGTAGAGCGCGCGCATATAGGTCTGATCAAAATCCTCCTTGTGCGGGGCCTGAAAATCCTCGTCGATATAGGCGAGGTTGAAGCCGACATTGGCGACTTTGGTCAGCGTGTACATGCGGTAGAGGTCGCCGCGCCCGTTGTAATTGATCAGCGTGCTCACCGCCTTTTGCGCGATCGGCAGGGTGCGGCGGTCGACGTCGCTATAGGCCACGGTCAGGCGCGAATTGCGGATGATATAGGCTGTGGCGCTCCTTCTCTTATAGCCGGCCTCGCGCCGCGCCTCGCGCAGGCTGACGCCGGGCGGCAACAGAAACGACTGGCTGACCGCGCCGCCGTCGACATGAAGCTCCTGATGCGGCTGACCCTCGATCTCGACATCGAACATCACCGGCGGAAAGGCGGCGGGGATAGAGGCCGAGGCCAGCAGGATGCGGCGGATGAGGGTGAGCGCGCCGGGCGCGCCGCTTTCGGCAATGGCGCCAATGTTCCAGCGCACGGCGAGCCCGGCGTCGAGATCGGTGGTCTGGATGAACAGCAGCCGGCCTTTGCGGTATTCGGCGGCGATTTTCGCCATCAGCGCGTCGTCGACGTGGCGCGAAATCGTTTCGTAAAGCGGCGTGGTGTCGGCGAGCGCGTCGTCGGTCAATGCGGCGGTGACGATGAAGCGCGGCGCGTAAATGCTGTCCGGCGTGGAATTGGTGTAGACGTCCTTCAGGACGGAATCGTAGTCGCGGCCGAGGAAGGCGAAGGGCGCGATCAGCGCGCCGGTGCTGACGCCGGTGACCATCTTGAATTCAGGCCGGTCGCCACGGGCGGTCCAGCCGGCGAGCAGGCCCGCGCCATAGGCGCCGTCGTCGCCGCCGCCGGACAAGGCCAGGAACGAGGCGGGCGGCAGGACCGAACCTTTCGGCAGGCCCAGATGCCGGCCCTCGCGGACCAAGGCCCTTTCCAGCTCCTGCTCCATCACCTCGGGTTGGTCGGAGAACGAGCGGGCGTCGGGAATGCCCGGGATCGCGGCGTGGGTTTTCGCCGGCAGGGCCGCGAGCTTGGGCCGGTCGCTCGGCGAACAGCCGGACAATGCGACGCCGACGGCCAAAGCCGCCAGGGACAAAATGCCTGCTGTCTGTCGTCGTCGCATTCCGTCGTTCCAATATTTGGCGGCGCCGCACGCGAAGTCTCGCGGCGCCGCGAAAATATTACCAGTTCTGATCGAGGTCCGCGCCGACCTGGACGTCGGCCGGCGCCTCGACGGCCCGGACGTAATTCTCGCCATAGCCTTCGGGAACGACATTTCCGTCATCAAGCCAGTCGTCGCTGGTCATGAGATTGGCGGGCAGTTGAATCCTGCCGTGACGCGGCGGCGGCGTCTGAGCCCAGGCCGTCGCCAAAGCCGCAAGAATGCAGACACCGGCTGCGCC
Source organism: Rhodoblastus acidophilus (assembly GCF_025961575.1). Lineage (GTDB taxonomy): Bacteria > Pseudomonadota > Alphaproteobacteria > Rhizobiales > Beijerinckiaceae > Rhodoblastus > Rhodoblastus acidophilus_C. The sequence continues at coordinate 144,119 of NZ_JAOQNX010000002.1, forward strand.
GGCTCCAAGCAAACGCTTACGCATGCTCATCCCCTTTTCTCTCTGGAGCGCGCGCGTCACTTTTGGCCGGCTTGCGCGATGAAGCTGCGCACCAGCAGGGTGAAACGATGTTTTTGCGCGGCGTCGAGCGTATCGAACAGCGGCGCGGTGGCGTCGGCGACCTTCTGCAAGTCCTCGCCGCGGGCGATCAGGTTCTTGGCGCCGAGCTTCATCGCCTGGACGACTTCATCCTTTTCGGCAAATTCCGTCGCCCGCTCGCGGAACGCGGCGCGCCGCGCGGCGCGCGCGCTCGCCACTTCGCGCAAAACCTTCTCCAGGCTGTCCCAATGTTTTTCCTGGGCGGGGGTCAATTTCAGACCGGCCTTGAGGGCGGCGATCCGCGCGTCGGTCAAGGCCGCGCGATCCTCCTCCGTCAGTTGCGCGGCGGGCGCCGCATGTTCCGCCATTGCGGGGCCGACCACAGGAAGAGCCACGGGAAGAGCCAATATGGCGGCCAGCGCGCCCACACGAAAATGCCTGTTCATCGAACCCCTCTGTGTTTTTACCGATCATCGGAAACCGCAATTCGGCGTCGAAAATGCATTCATTTGCCTTGTTCCACAAGCCTTGCGGCCGAGGCGCGCGACGCCGGGCGCGATCTTTGCGAAAAAAGCTTTGAGAGCAAACGACTAGCGCGCCGGCGGCCGGCGGCTATTTGGCCGTGTGACGAGGCGGCGGATGGACGCGGATCGGAGGGCGGCGCGACACCGGCGATTCCGCGCGGCAGCCGCCGCGCGCGCTTGCGTAGAAATTCTTATTGCCGAGCTTACCATCCTTACTTAGGACTCGGAGACATCGCAGGAATTTGGAATTGTCCGTGCCTCCCGCGCCCGAAAACTTCGGCGAGCTCGTCCAGATCATCTACAGCAGCCGAAGCCTGCTCGGCGGCGAGGGGCTTTCCGCAGGAATCTCGGACATTTTGCGCATTTCGCGCCAAAACAATGCGCGCGACGACATCACCGGCGCGCTGTTCTTCAACGGGCGCGCCTTCGCCCAGGTGCTGGAGGGGCCGCAGCTCGCGGTCTCCAACCTTTACGCCAGTCTGCTCAAGGACAAGCGACACACCGACGTGTGCCTGCTGCAACACGAATATATCACCAGGCGCTGTTTCGAGGGCTGGGCCATGGCCTATGTCGAGGGCGCGGGCGGCCAGGGGTTCACCATCACCCCCGGCTTTCTCCACGACGCGCTGCATCGCTCCAACGGCAGCTCCGGGCCGGTGCTGCAATTGATGAAATATGTGATGGCGGAACGCTGACTACTCGCCCGCCGGCTCCATCATCGTGTTGAACTGCTTGAAAAATTCCTCGTAGCCGCCGCGCCGCTCCGCCTCGCGCAGCGGCAGGACGCGCTCGACCAAAATTTCGGGGGCGTCGGGATTGCGCGCGATGAGGTCGAGGGTTTCGGCGAGATAATCTTCGAGCGGCATGGCCCTGGGATCGCTGGCCTGGCGCGCGCCGGTGAGACCGGTTTGGACATAGGGCGGAACGATCTCGTGGACTTTGACGGAAGTTTTGCGAAGCTGCCAGCGTAAGGACTCGGTCCAGGCGTGCAGCGCCGCCTTGGTCGCGCAATAAGTGGGCGTGGTCGCCAGCGGCAGGAAGGCCAGTCCCGAGGTGACGTTGAGCACCGCGGCTTCGGGCTGGGCGGCGAGATGCGGCAGCAAAGCGAGCGTCAGCCTGATGGGCCCCAGAAAATTGGTGGCGATGGTCGCCTCGGCCTGGGCGAGACTGGCGGGGTCGCGCAGGTTTTCGCTCTGCATCATCCCGGCATTGTTGATGAGCACGTTGAGATCGGGGAATTTTTGCCGCGCCTCATCGGCCAGCCGGGCGATGGATTGGGGGTCGGCCATGTCGACGGTGAGCGTCTGCATGCCCGGATTTTTCGCGGCGACCGCCTCGAGTTTTTCCCGGTTGCGGCCTGAGATCAGGACGCGATTGCCCCTCTGCAAAAAGGCTTCGGCGAGGCCCCGGCCGATCCCCGAGCCTCCGCCGGTGATCAGAATGGCGTTTCCGGACATGTTCATGGCGCGCTCCTGTCGGGGATTTACGTCCGGAGCCCGCAAAGGTTCATCGCGGGCGCCAACACACGTTAGGTATTCGTCAAATTACCTAGACGCGGCGGCTTTCGAGACTGGCGGCGACGATTGTGCTGGATTATGAAGGGCTCCATGAGCCTTGTGACCGATTCCAGCGAACTGGCGGGCTTGTGCCGCGAATTCGCGAAATTTGACTTCGTGACTGTCGATACGGAGTTCCTGCGAGAGACGACTTTCTGGCCGAAGGTCTGCGTCATCCAGATGGCCTGCGAGAGCAAGGCGGTGGCGATCGACGCGCTGGCCGAAGGTCTGGATCTCACGCCCTTCTTCGAGCTGATGGCCGATGAGAAGGTCGTGAAGGTTTTTCACGCCGCGCGGCAGGATCTGGAAATCGTCTGGAACCTCGCAAAGCTCATTCCGGCGCCTTTGTTCGACACCCAGGTCGCCGCCATGGTCTGCGGCTATGGCGACCAGATCGCCTATGGCGAACTCGCGCAAAGCCTGTGCAAGGTGACGCTCGACAAGAGTTCGCGCTTCACCGACTGGTCGCGGCGGCCGCTGTCGGAGGCGCAGATCGATTACGCCATCGCCGACGTCACCCATTTGCGCGACATCTACAAGGCGCTGAAGGCCAAGCTGGAAAAGACCGGGCGGCTGCATTGGCTCGCCGACGAAATGGCGGCGCTGACGAATAGGGATTCCTACGAGATGCGGCCGGACCGCGCCTGGGAGCGCTACGCCCATCGCGCGCGCAAGCCGCGCGACCTCGCTGTTTTGATGGAACTCGCCGCCTGGCGCGAGCAGGAGGCGCAGACCCGCGACGTGCCGCGCTCGCGCGTGCTCAAGGACGATATTTTGATGGAAATCGCGCTGGCCGCGCCGCGCACCGCGGAGGCGCTCGGCAATTTGCGCGCGTTTCCGCGCGGCATGGAGCGCTCACGCTCCGGCGCGGATATTTTGGCGGCGATCGAGCGGGGGCTGGAGCGAGACCCGAAAACTTTGCCGAAGATTGAGCGCGAGCGGCGCGGCAATGGCGCGGGCGCGACGGTTGAGCTTTTGAAGGTTTTGTTGCGGCAGGTGGCCGAGGCGCAGGGCGTGGCGGCGAAGATGATCGCCACCACCGACGAACTCGAAGCGCTGGCCAATGACGACAAGGCGGATATTGGCGCGTTGCGGGGCTGGCGACGCGAGCTGTTCGGCGAAAAGGCCTTGCAGCTCAAGCATGGCAAGCTGGCGCTCACCGTTGAGAACAATCGCGTCGTGACCTTGGAATATCACGAGGGCGAAGCCTGACCCGCGCGGGCGCTGGCGATTTTTGATCAATCGCCTTTATTGACCACGCAAGCCCCGCGGGCGTTGAACCAAACGGCGCCGTCGGCGACCATGGCTTCGCCGTTGTGAACGAACATTTCGTGAGGGATCGCATCGCGCAATTGCGCCGTCAGCGCGGGCGTAAAAATCCGGTCCCAGCGGGCCATGAGATCGGCCTTGGTGCGAATAACCAACGATTTTTGGCCGTTCACCCTTAGCGGATAGGACACACCAGACGCGCGGCGCTGGCCTTGTCGCCTGCGATCACCGCCTGCAAGAATTTTTTGGCCCGATCCTCAAAGGCGGCGTCGGGTTCGTCGGTGACGTCCGAATACCACGGGGTTCGGGCAGACCCCTCATAACTGGCGGTGAATTGAAGCGCGACCGGAAGCGTCTTGTCCCCTTTCGTCCAGACGCCTTGAAGCCCGGTGGAATTGTAGAAATTGAGATTTTGTCCCTTGGCCGAGTCATTGCTCACCAGATGAAGCGCGAAGACGCCCCCGCCCTGCTCTTGCAGGGTGAGGTTTTCACCGTCGACGCGACCATCAAGCTGAATATCCGCAAGTTTGTTGGCGTAATAATAATGACCGCCCGCGAATTCGACGTGATCGCGCACAAGAAGGCTCATGCCGACTTTATAGGGGCCGACCTTCCCCTCCATCTGATAAGTCGTCAGCCCTTTTGGGGCTTCGGCGGCGGACGCCAACGAAAATGTCAACGAGGCGGCCGCCGCCATGACAATGAGCCACTGAGCAATCGGTCGCGACATCATGTTCTCCCCGCCATTCCTTCGAGGCTGACACCCGCATGTCTCGCCCGAAACGGGCCCGCCATTCGCCATCCGGACAGGACAGGCGGGTCACATCTCCAGGCAGATTTTTCCAAAATGCTTGTTGCTCTCCTGGTGGCGGAAGGCGGCGACGATCTCTTCTAACGGAAAAATCTTGTCGATCACCGGCTTCAGGCCGGTGGCGTCGATGGCGCGGATCATGTCCTGCTGCTGGCGGCGGCTGCCGACCAGCACCGCCTTGAGCTGCTGTTGTTTCAGCAGCGCGTTGACCAATGGGAAATCGCCGGCGAGGCCGGTCAAAATGCCGATCACCGAAATATGGCCATGCACCCGCGCAGCGATCATGCTTTGCGCCAGCGTCGCGGGGCCGCCGACCTCAATGACGTGATCGACGCCGCGGCCGTCGGTGATGTTTCGCACGGTCTCGCCCCATTCCGGCGTTGACCGATAATTGATCAGGTGGTCGGCGCCGAGCGCCGCGAGTTTTTCCAGCTTTTCATCGCTCGACGAGGTCGCGATCACCGTCGCGCCCGCCTGTTTGGCGAATTGCAGGGCGAAAATCGACACGCCGCCCGTGCCCTGCACCAAAACGGTGTCGCCGGCCTTGATGCGGCCTTCCTCGTGCAGCGCGCGCCAGGCGGTGAGGCCGGCCGTGGTGAGCGTGGCGCTTTCCGCCGCGGTCCAGCCTTTGGGCGCATGGGTAAAACCTCGGGCGGGGGCGGTGACGGTTTCGCGGGCAAAACCGTCGACGCCGTCGCCGGGCGTGGTGGCGAAGCCGACGACCTCGGGTTCGCCGTCGAGCCAGGTGGGGAAGAAGGTGCTCACGACCTGATCGCCGGGCTTGAATTCGGTGACGCCGGGGCCGACCGCCAAAACCTCGCCGGCGCCGTCGGCCATGGGAATGCGCGGCTCCGTCGGCCCCCACATGCCGCTGACCACGGCGTAATCGTGATAGTTGAGCGAGGAACCGCGCAGCCGCACCTGGATTTCGCCGCAGGTCGGCGCCGGCGCCGCGCGGGTCGTGACCGTCACCTTGTCGAAGCCGCCGCCCGGCTGCACCACGATCGCCTTATCCATGTGTTCCTCCCGTTTGTTGGCGAGAATTTGGCGACAATTTTTACGGCGCGCGACTCGACGTTGGTACAGGGCGGCGGGCGAAGACGGTGATCGCCAGCCCGGCGAGCACGACCACAATGCCGACGAGCGTCGCGGCGCCCAAGCTTTCGCCAAAAACCCAGGCCGCGCCGGACAGGCCGAACACCGGGACCAGCAGCGAAAACGGCGCGACCTGGGCCACGGGATGGCGGCTGAGCAGCCAGGTCCACAGCCCGAACCCGATCATGGTCGCGCCATAGGCCAAAAAAGCCGCGCCGCCCCAGACCGCCAGATTGGGATGGGTGAAGGCGTGGATGATCGCCGCATGGTCCTCCGCCAGCCAGGACAAAGCCAGCAACGGCGCCGGCGCGACGAGGCTCGACCAGGCGATGAAGCCGAAGACGTGGATTTTTCCGGCGCGGATCGAGAACAGGTTTCCAGACGCCCAGAACATCGCCGCGCCGATCACCGCCAGGAACGGCAGGATCGGGGCGGACAGGCCGCGTGAAAGCCCGATCAGCGCGACGCCTGACAGCGCCACCCCTGCCCCGATCATTTGCGCGGCGCGCGGTCTTTGGCCGAGTGCGATCCAGGCGAGCAGGATGGTGAAAATGGATTGGGTCTGGATCACCAGCGACGCCAGACCCGCCGGCATGCCCCAGCGGATCGCCAGAAAAAGCAGGCCGAACTGGCCGACGCCGATGCACAGGCCATAGCCGATCAGGTCGATCAGGCGCGCTTTCGGGCGCGGAACGAACAGCACGGCGGGAAAGGCGGCGAGGATGAAACGCATCGCCGTAAACGCGAGCGGCGGCGCCTCCGCGACACCCGCCTTGATGGCGATGAAGCTGAACCCCCACAGCGCCGCAATGAGCACGGCCAACAGCAAATCGCGGACAGGAAGGTTGTCCTGCGCGCTCCTCACTTGATCTCCAGCGCCGGCTTGCGCCCGAGCAGCCGCGCCAATTGCTTCATGCGGCCGGCGAGCCGCTCGCCCGCAAGGTCGGCGAGGTCGGGCGGCAGAGTCAATAAAAGTTCGCCGCGCGCGCAGGTGAGTTTGACACGGGCCAGAACCCCGGGGCTGGAGGCCGAAATGATATAGGCGACGCGTTGCAGCGCGCCCATGATCCGGGCGCGATCCATCAGGCGCGGGGTGGCGAGGCCGCGAATGAGCGGATTGACGTCCTCGTCCATGCCGATGTGGCGATAGGCCACGGCCATGCCGAGATAGGCGCGGCCTGCATGGTCCACGCCCATGGTGGGCGTGTTGGCGAGCAGGTCCATGGCCAGCAACGCGCGATGGTCCGGGGAGGTACGCCAGCCGATGTCGCCAAAGAGGCAGGCGGCGTGGCGCAGCCGCTTTTCTTCCGCCGTCTCGTGCAGCTGGCTCGATGCGAAAAAGGCGTCGGTCCAGTGGATCATGTCCTCGCCATGGCGCGGCGCGCGCGAGCGCAACAGATTGTAAGCGCGCGCCGCCTCCAGCAGCGGGTCCTGCGCCCGCGTCGCCGCGTCGAGCCGGTCGAACAGCAGGCCCTCGCGCACGCCGCCGATCGAAATCACGATCCGCGACGGTTTGCCGCGGCGGATGATTTCCTCCAGCGCCACCGCGCCATAGGCGAGCGAGGGGCGGCGCTGCTGCGACACCACGCCGACGGAAACCAGCGCTTCGCTGTCGACGCGCTCGACCAGAGCGGCGAAATCCAGCGCGTCGCGCGCCGGGATCACATAGCCGTGCATGACATCGAGCGGGTAGTTGCGCTGGTGCATGTGCAGTTTCGCCAGCGCCCGCCAGGTGCCGCCCACCGCATAAAAGGTGCGCCCGCGCAGGGCCTCGAGCGGCGCCGCTTCGGCGAGCGCCTGACGGGCGATCTTCACCGCCGTCTTGGGCGAGCCGCCGGAGGCGTCCATCAGCGCGAGCGCGCCGAGTTTGAGCGACACGCCGGAGCCGCAGCGGCCCGCCTTGACGTCGATCAGCTCCAGCGAGCCGCCGCCGAGATCGCCGACCACGCCATCGGCGTCGTGGAAGGTGGAGATGACGCCGAGCGCCGACAATTCGGCCTCGCGGGTGCCCGAAATCAGTTCGATGGGCCGGCCGATGGCCTCGCCGGCCGCGGCGAGGAAGGCCGGGCCATTGGCGGCGTCGCGCGCCGCCGCCGTGGCGATCGGCCTGATATCGTCGATCTCCATGATTTCGCAGAGTTTGCGAAAGCGGCGCAGCGAGGCCAAAGCCCGCTCGACCCCCTCGGCGGCGAGTTCGCCCGTGGTGGTGACGCCACGGCCGAGGCCGCACATGGCCTTTTCGTTGAAAATCGGCGCGGGCGAACGCGTCACCCCCTCATAGGCGACGAGGCGCACGGAATTGGAGCCGATGTCGACGATGGCCGTCGGTTTGACCCCGGGCAGCCGGCCTTGACCCTGATGCATTTCAGTGCCGTTCGCGCTTCTTGAACAGAGGTTTGGGGCTCGACTCGCGCAAGCTCTTGCCGCGCCCGGACAGCGACGGATTGGTCATGAAATATTTGTGCAGGTTGAATGGTTCCTCGTTCGGCTGGCGCTCCATATGGACGGAGGAGCCGTCGGGCAGGATGCGATAGGACTGCTGGTTGTCGAGCATGTTGCCGACCAGGATCTGGTCCAGAACCTGTTCGTGCGTGGTCGGATTGGTGACCGGCAGCAGGGATTCGACGCGGCGGTCGAGATTGCGCTGCATCAGATCGGCCGAGGAAATGTAGACGCAGGCCTTCTTGTGCGGCAGGCCGTAGCCGCCGCCGAAGGCGTAGATGCGGGTGTGCTCGAGAAAACGCCCGATCACCGATTTGACCCGGATGTTTTCGGACAGGCCCGGCACGCCCGGACGCAGGCAGCAGATGCCGCGCACCACGAGATCGATGGAGACGCCGGCCTGGCTGGCGTCATAGAGCGCGTCGATCATTTCGGGATCGACCAGGGCGTTGCATTTGAGCCAGATCGCCGCCGGGCGTCCCGCCTTGGCGAAAGCGACCTCCTCGGCGATATGGCCGAGCAGTTTCTTCTTCAGCGAGATCGGCGAGACCGCCATGCGCTCGAGGCCAACGGGCTCGGCATAGCCGGTGATGTAGTTGAAGATGCGCGAGACGTCGCGCCCCACTGCCGGGTCGGCGGTGAACAGCGAGACGTCGGTGTAAATCTTGGCGGTGATCGGGTGATAATTGCCGGTGCCGATATGGCAATAAGTGGCGAGTCCGCCGCTCTCGCGCCGCACGACGATCGACAATTTGGCGTGGGTCTTCAACTCGATGAAGCCGAACACGACTTGCGCGCCGGCGCGTTCGAGATCGCGCGCCCAGCGAATATTCGCCTCCTCGTCGAAGCGGGCCTTGAGCTCGACCAGAGCGGTGACCGACTTGCCCGCCTCGGCCGCCTCGACCAAAGCGCGCACGATCGGGCTGTCCGACGAGGTGCGGTAAAGCGTCTGCTTGATGGCGACGACATTGGGGTCGCGCGCCGCCTGCATCAGGAACTGCACCACCGCGTCAAAGCTTTCATAGGGGTGGTGGACGACGAGGTCCTTCTGCTTGATGGCGAGCAGGATGTCGCCGCCGTTATCGCGCACGCGCTCGGGAAAGCGCGGGGTGTAGGGGGTGAATTTCAGGTCCTGGCGCGGCAGGGAGACGACTTCCGAAAGGTCTTTCAGCGCCAGCATGCCGTCGAGCGCGATGACCTCGTCGGCTTCGACATCGAGTTCCTCGGCGACGAAGGCGCGCAGGTCGGCCGGCATTTGCGCGTCGGTTTCGAGGCGGATCACCGAGCCGCGGCGGCGCCGCTTCAGAGCGGTTTCGAACAGGCGGACGAGGTCTTCCGCCTCCTCTTCGACTTCGAGATCGCTGTCGCGGACGATGCGGAACAGCCCCCTGCCCTTCACCGCATAGCCCGGGAACAGCTTTTGGATGTGGGTGAGGATCAGCGCCTCCATCGACACCAGGCGGAAGCCGCCGCCCGGCGTCTCCGGCAGGCGGACGAAACGCTCGATGTTCTGCGGCACGCGCACCAGCGCCTTCATCCGCTCGTGGCCGCTCGCCTCCTCGAGGTCGAGCGCGAGCGACAGGCCGAGGTTGGGAATGAAGGGGAAGGGATGAGCGGGATCGACCGCCAGCGGCGTCAGAATCGGAAAAACGTGCTGGAAGAAATAATCGTCCAGCCAGAGCTTTTCTGACTTGGACAACTCATCCGCATTGACGATGGAGATTCCCTCGCCAAACAGCTCTTCTTGCAGGTCATGCCAGCGCCGGGTCTGCTCGCGCGCCAAAAGGCTGACGCGGGCGTGGATGAGCGGCAATTGCTCGGCGGGCGACAAGCCGTCGTCGCTAGGCGTTTCGACGCCGCTGCGCAATTGCCCGCGCAGACCGGCGACGCGCACCATGAAGAATTCGTCGAGATTGTTGGCGGAAATCGAGACGAAACGCACCCGCTCCAGCAGGGGATGGCTGGGATTGGAGGCCTCCAGCAGGACGCGGCGGTTGAACTCGAGCCAGGACAATTCGCGGTTGATGAAACGTTTGGGCGAGCTCCGCAGGTTTTCGTCGGCGAGCGCGGCGTCGGCCGGCTGGGTCATCGCGCTTACGGGTTGCATCACCTCGGTCATCTCGTTTCGCTTTCTGGTTGGCCGCGACATATTGTCCCCCCGGCCCGTCGCAGGTCAATCGCCGTCGTCTTCGCCGCAGCCGAATCGCGGATTCGCGCGCAAAAAGGCGCCGGCGAAGGCGCGAGTCACCGCCCGTCCCTGGGCCAAGGCCTCGCGGTCGAGCGCCTCCACCAGTTCCGCGCAGGCGGCGAGCGAGCGCTCGATGCGCGCGGCGAGATAGGAGATCGTCGTCTCCTCCACGCGAATCTGCCGGTCGTCGAACAGTTTGATCAGGATGGCGGCGATGAAAATTTCGTCGGGCGCGGCGATCTCTGCCTGAGGCATGCGACGCAAACGTGACAGCAGGTCCGGCGTCCGCACGCCCCAGAAATCCGGCGGGCGGGACGCCGTCAGCATCAGCGCGCCGCCGCTCTCGGTGAACAGATTGATGAGATGGAACAGCTCCTTTTCCGGCGCCTGTTCCGCGTCCTCCAGCAGCAATGCTTTCTCTGCCCCCAGGATGGGGGGGATGGCGGCGTCCATGGCGCCGGCTGCAAAAATCTTGGCGCCCGACCGAAAAGCCCAGATCGCGCCCAGATGGCTCTTGCCCGAGCCCTTGGGGCCGCTGAGCAGCAGCATGTTGCGCGGCCAGTTCGGCCACAGGCGCACCAGCGCAAGCGCCTGCGCGTTGCACGGGTTTTCGAGAAAATCCTCTTCGCCGTATCTGGGCGAAAGCCGCAGGTCCAGCGGCAATTGCCCCGTCATGGCGTGTCGAGGTCCATCCCGTGGAACAGCGGGCTCTTCTTATAGCGGGCGGCGGCGAAGCGGACGAGGACGCCGAAGGCGGCCGCCGCCGGCACGGCCATAATCATGCCGACAAAGCCGAACAGGCTGCCGAAGGCGAGCAAGGCGAAGATCAGCCAGACCGGATGCAGGCCGACGGAGCCGCCGACCAGTTTGGGGGTCAAGAAATTGCCTTCGAGGAACTGGCCGGCGAAGACCACGCCCATGGCCATGCCGAACAGTCCGAGATGCGGCCAGCCCTGGACGATGGCGACCACGGCGGCGAACACCAGCGCCGTGAGCGAGCCGACATAGGGAATGAAGCTGAGCAGGCCCGCCGAGGTTCCGATCAGGAAGCCGAAATTGAGCCCGATGAGCGACAGGCCGACGCCGTACCAGAGGCCCAGGAAAAGACAGACCAGCGATTGGCCGCGCAGAAAACCGCTCAGGGCGCGGTCGATGTCGCCGGCGATTTCGAGGACGGAGGGACGGTGGCGCGGCGGCACCAGGCTGTAGAGCACGGCGATCATCTTGTCCCAGTCGAGCAGCAGGTAGAAGGTGACGACCGGGGTGATGACGGTGAGGGTGACGATGCCGACCAGCGCCTGTCCGCCGGACCAGATCCCTTTCAGGAAATTGCCGAACCATTGCACGCCCTGGCCGACGAAATTGCCCAGGCTCTTTTGAATGGATTCGCTGGCGTTGGCGCCGTCGAGGCCGAAGCGCTGCAGCCACTCGCCGCCATATTTTTGCAGAAGCTCGGCGGCCTGCTCGGTGGCGAGGGTTTGCAGCTTGGCGGCATAGACCGGCAGGCTTTCGGCGAATCCCACGACCTGACGGCCCAAAACCGGCGCGAGGACGAAAATGACGATGGTCAGCACGACGACGAAAGCCGCGACGATCACCAGCGTCGCCAGCAGGCGGCTCAGGCCGAGTTTTTCCAGACGGTCGGCGACGGGGTCGAGGACATAGCCCAGAATCAGCGCGGCGACGAAGGGCGCCAGGACGCTTGCGAACATGTAAAGGCCCAGGCTGGCGAGCACCAGCATCAGGAGCCAGAACGCGACCTGCCATTCGATGCGCATCCGCCAGACCTCGACATTCCATCACGCCGTCATATGCGCGACCCAACGTCTGCAATAGGCCGCCAGCGAGGCCAAGGTCAATGCCGCCACGATCCAGACCCCAGCGGTGAACCACGGCATCGGGAACGGGAAGGCCAAGGCGGCAAGCAGCAGCACGACAAAGGCGATCTGCGCCGCCGTATTGGCCTTGGAGAGGAAATGCGGCTGGATGGTCATCGGCTTGTCCATCATCCAGCACAACAGCACCGCGCCGACGATCATCAGGTCGCGCGACACCACCAGAGTGGCGAGGTAAAAGGGGATCAGGCCGATCGCCGCCAGGGTCACGTAATTGCAGACCAGGAGCGCCTTGTCGGCGAGGGCGTCGAGATAGGCGCCGAGTTCCGAGCGCAGATCGAAGCGCCGGGCGATCCAGCCGTCCAGCGCATCCGAGAGGCCAGCGACCAGGAAAATGGCGAGCGCCTCGGGCCAACGCCGCTCCACGATCATATTGACCGAAAGCGGCGCGAGCATGAGGCGCGCGAGACTGATCAGATTGGGAACGAAGGCGAACCAGGTCTTGACCATGGAGACTCGACGCCGGAGCGATCCGGCGGAGGCCGGCTCGCTCCATGGCTCCAGTTTGCTGTTTGACTCTTGCCGCTTAACCGGCGTCGCCGGTTGAACGGGCGCGCGCCACTATGGGGGAGGCGTTCCGGCGCGGCAAGGCGCCGGAATCGCCCAGTCCCGTCAGGCGGAGGCTTCGGTGGGCGCCGCCGGCCGGCGACGGCGCAGCAGCGGGATCATGGTGACGATCGCCGCCAGCAGGAACAGGATTTCAATGCTGTAGACGACATTGTAGGGGGTGGCCGGACCGAAGAAATCGGCGCCCGGCGTGGCCGCGACCGTATCGCGGATCACGCCGCCCAGGGCGATGGCGATACCGGCGGCCGAGGCCTGGACCGCGCCCCAGGCGCCCAGCGCCAGACCGGCCTGCTCTTCCGGGGCCAGATTCATCGTCGCCGTCAGCGTGCCATGGCCGAACAGGCCCGCGCCGAAGCCGATCAAGGCGGTGCCAATGGCGAACAGCGCCATGGAATTGCCCAGCGGCGCCGAGAAAATCACGCAGAGGAAGGCGGGAATGCCGACCAGCGCGCCGTAACAAGCCATCAGGAACGGATCCATGCCGCGGCTGAGCACGCGCGAGGCCAGGCCGAAGCCCAGCAGACCGCCGATGGCGAGCGCCGCCGTCAGTTTCGTGGTCTGAGACACGGCCAAGTGCAGGATCTGGCCGCCATAGGGTTCGAGCAACACGTCTTCCATGCTGAAGGCCATGGTGCCGAGGCCGACGGCGATCAGACGGCGCTTGGCGCCAAGGCCAGCCGTAAAAGTGGTCCAGGCCTCGCGGAAGGACGGCTGCTTGCGCTCCACCTTCGGCCCCGTATAGGGCGTGCGCGCCTCCTGCTGCCACATGGCGATAACGTTGAGAACCATGGTGGCGACGGCGGCGCCTTGAATCACCTGGATCAGGCGCGCGGGGCTGAAATCGGCCAATGCGGCGCCGAACACCTGGGCGCAGATGATCATGCCGAGCAGCAGCATGACATACATCAGGCCCACGACCTTGGGCTGCGATTCGACCGGAGCGAGATCGGTGGCCAGCGCCAGACCCACCGTCTGGATCATGTGCAGGCCGGCGCCGACCAGCAGGAAGGACAGACCGCCGCAGGCATAGCCGATCCATTCCGGCGTGTTCACGGATTCGCCGAATTTGGTCAGAACCAGGATGGCGAAGGGCATGATGGCGAGGCCGCCGAACTGCAGCAGCGTGCCCTGCCAGATATAGGGGACGCGCTTCCAGCCGAGCGCCGAAACATGGTTGTCAGAGCGGAAGCCGATCAGCGCGCGCAGCGGGGCGAAAACCAGCGGCAGCGAAATCATGATGCCGACCAGCGAGGCCGGCGCGCCCAGTTCGACGATCATGACGCGGTTGAGCGTGCCGACCAGCAGAACCAGCGCCATGCCGACCGAAACCTGGAACAGGGAAAGGCGCAGAAGCCGGGACAGCGGCAGGTCCGGCGTGGCGGCATCGGCGAACGGGAGATACTTGCTCCCGAGGTTCACCCATTTCTGCATCAACTTGGCGCTGAGAGGATTCATGGATGCGGCGGCCCGTTTTTGCGGCGGCGTTTGCTCCGCCAAGTATCAGAAAGCGGCCGGCGTCATGGACACCGGCCGCCAGAAAAACTCAGAAGTCGATCTGGCGTTGCGACACGCCAAATTCAACTTGGGATCAGCCGACGGAGATCGTCTCGGTGATCGCGGCCTTCTTCAGACCACCCTGCCAATAGGCCTTGAACCAGGTGGTGTTGTTGAGGAGCGCGAGATGCACGAGGATCGCGATGACGGTGACGGAGCCCAGCAGAGCGGGGATGCCAACGGCCGGGTTAACGACGGTCCAGATCTTGCCTTGGTTCATGATGAGAACTCCTTAGTGCAGCCAGGGGGTCAGCGAATAGGCGAGAACATGCGCAAAGAGCGCGATGACGCCAAACACGCGAGCGCCGTCAATGACGTGCTTGTGAAGTTCTTCGGCTTGCGCCTCGTTGAGTACAGCCATTGTCCACCTCTCAATAAAAGCCACTGTTTATCGTGCGTTGACCGCACGCGATTCTACACCTGTGGCTCGGCGACCGGCGCATCCGACGACAAGATCGTCAGCGGCAAGTGGACGTCACTATAGCTTGACAGACGTTCTTGTCAACGACGAATTACAAATTTTTAATGTGGCAGACAGAAAAGCCAAGACGCTGAATTATAAAAGAAAACCGGCCAGCGCCCGAGAGCGCTGGCCGGCGGATTTCAGCACTTGCGCGACATCGGAGGATGTCGCTGAAGCACTCAGCCGAGAACGGTGGTCTCGATGGCCGCAGCCTTCTTCACACCACCCTGCCAGTAGGCCGGGAACCAGGTGGTGTTCGACAGGATCGCGAGGTGCACGAGCAGCGCGATAACGGTGACGGAGCCGAGCAGAGCGGGGATGCCGAAAGCCGGGTCAACGACGGTCCAGATCTTGCCTTGGTTCATGATCAGAACTCCTTAGTGCAGCCAGGGGGTCGCGGAGAAGGCGAGGAAGTGCGCAACCAGGGCAACGCCCAGGAACACGCGAGCGCCATCGATCACGTACTTGTGGAGTTCTTCGGATTGCTCCGCATTCAAAGTAGCCATTGTCCACCTCATAAATAGGTCGTCGCCACTATCGTTTCGTGCGCGAAACGCACGAGATTTTTCACCAGTGGCTTGGCGACCTGCGCGCAGCGCGGAACGCCGCGTTGCAGGTAGACGTCACTATAGCTTGACAGGTTTCCAGGTCAATACTGAATTACAATTTTTTAATGTCGCGGAAAGCTGCGCGTCAGCAGGCGGCGGCGCCCCCCGGAATCAAAAAGCCGACCAACATCCGAAGATGCTGGCCGGCCCTAAGGCTTAGCCGACGTCAGGCGACGTCAGCGAAGGCGCTCAGCCGAGAACGGAGGTCTCGATCGCAGCGACCTTCTTGCCACCCTGCCAGTAGGCCGGGAACCAGGTGGTGTGCGACAGGATCGCAACATGCACGAGGATCGCGATCACGGTCACGGAGCCGAGGAGCAGCGGGAGGCCAATCGAAGGATTGACGACGGTCCAGATCTTGCCTTGGTTCATTGTCGGAATTCCTTAGTGCAGCCAGGGGGTCGCGGAGAACGCGAGGAAATGCGCGACCAGCGCGAGGCCCAGGAACACCCGGGTGCCGTCGATAACGTACTTGTGCAGTTCTTCGGATTGCTCCGCAGTCAACGTAGCCATTGTCCACCTCTTGTAAGTCACCACAATTTTCTCGTGCGCGAACGCACGCGATTATTCGCTTGTGGCTAGCGACCAACGCACGGCGCGCCGTGCAGAAGGTGGGGTCACTATAGCTTGACACTTTTTACTGTCAATATCGAATGACATTTTTTTAATGCGCGCATTGTCGCAACATCTGGACCGATAGGCGCAAAAGAAAACCGGCCGGCGCTCAAGGCGCCGGCCGGCGAATTGCAGCATTCACCCAACGTCAAACGACGCTGCGGAAGAAAACTCAGCCGAGAACGGTGGTCTCGATGGCCGCAGCCTTCTTCACGCCACCCTGCCAGTAGGCCGGGAACCAGGTGGTGTGCGACAGGATCGCGAGGTGCACGAGCAGCGCGATAACGGTGACGGAGCCGAGGAGGGCGGGGATGCCGACGGCCGGGTCAACGACGGTCCAGATCTTGCCTTGGTTCATGATCGGAGCTCCTTAGTGCAGCCAGGGGGTCGCGGAGAACGCGAGGAAATGCGCGACCAGCGCGAGGCCCAGGAACACCCGGGTGCCGTCAATCACGTACTTGTGCAGTTCTTCGGATTGCTCCGGAGTCAACGTAGCCATTGTCCACCTCATCGTTTGAGCCACTCTTGTCCTCGCGCCAAGCGCGCAGTCCCTGTGCCTATGGCTCATCGGCTCCGCACCAAGCGACCAACGTCGCGGTGCAGCAGGTAGCGTCACTATAGCTTGACATCCTGACGCGTCAAGCGCGCATGACTTTTTTTTAATGTTCGCCGTAATGTTTCGGCCTGCGGCAAATACGCACTTTCCTCCAGCATCCCGCGCGCCAAACGCGAACGGCCGGCATCTCATTGACGCCGGCCGTTAATTTGAAAGTTCACTTGCCAGACTGAGACAGTCCGATCAGCCGGCGATGAACGAGGTCTCGATCGCGGCGGCCTTCTTCACGCCGCCCTGCCAGTAAGCCGGGAACCAGGTGGTGTGGGTCAGGATCGCCAGATGCACGAGGATCGCGATCACCGTCACGGAGCCAAGGAACAGCGGGAGGCCGACGCTCGGGGGGACGACAGTCCAGATTTTCGCCTGATTAGCCATTAGTCAGATCCTTCTCAGTGCAGCCAGGGAGTCAGGGTGAAGGCGAGGAAGTGCGCGAACAGGGCGATGCCCAGGAACACCCGGGTTCCGTCGATCACGTACTTATGCAGCTCTTCGGATTGCTCCGGGGTCAGCGTAGCAGCCATTTTCCACCTCTTATGTCAGCCGCTTTTGATTCACGCGCCAGGCCTGCGCACAGACCCCGGACCCTGCGGCTGTAGGGCCAGAACTACATCTTTCCTGTCGGTTTAGAATGTAGATGACGAAGCCAATCTACAGCGGCGCCAACGGCTGTCAATCGGCATTTACAGGGCTTGTTGTCCATTTTTGCAGCGTGCGCGGACCGGGAGGTTTTCCTTTCTTTCCTACCGTTTGACTTGGATGATAAGACTATCCGCGGCGCGAGTTGGCGCAGCTTGCGCTTTCGTGCTAAATCGCAAAACCAGGGCGCGTGGGTGTCCGGAATGGAAGGCGGGTCAGCGGGACGGAATGAGCTAAACGTCTGCGCAGCTTGAATTTTCTCGACGCTTTCTCGCCAACGCCCGATGCGAATTCCGAACTGAAGGAACAAGAACATGCCCACGATCATCACGCGACTTTTTGCCGCAGAGGAGCAAGCCCTCGCCGCCCTCGACGCGGTGAAAACCAAGTTCGCGGATCATGAAATCAGTCTGGTCACGCCCGCCAACGCGGAAGGCGCCGATCTGGAAAGCCTGATCGTCAAGGGCGGCGTCAAGCCGCAAAACGCGCCCGCCTATGCCGAGGCCGTGCGCCAGGGCAATTCCGTTCTGACGCTGCGGACGTCATGGGGCATCGCCAAGGAGGTGAGCGCCCGCCTGGAGGCGTATGAGCCGCTGGCGCCGATCGTCGCCGAGACCGAGCACACCTCTTTCGTCACCCCCGGCCTGGACAACCCGGCCCCGTTCTCGACGCTGCTGGGCCTGCCGGTTCTCGAGGAATTCAAGTCCAACATCCAGCTCGTCGACCACCCGGCGCCGTTCTCGGACCTGCTGAAGCTGCCGGTTCTGTCCAATATCGGGCCGTTCTCGAGCCTCATCAACATCGGGCCGTTCTCGGGGCTGATCAACGCGCCGACCCCGCTGTCGAGCACGCTGAGGCTGCCGCTGCTGGTGGACTTTGACGCGTGGGCGCGCAACTCGAAACCCTGGTCGAGCCTGCTCAACATCGGGCCGTTCTCGAGCCTGCTCAACATCGGACCGTTCTCCGGCCTGATCAACGCGCCGACCCCGCTGTCGAGCGCCCTGCGGCTGCCGCTGCTGGTCGACTTTGGTGCATGGGCCCGCAATTCAAAACCCTGGTCGTCCACGCTCCGCATCGGGCCGTTATCGAGCCTGCTCAACGTCGGACCTTTCTCGGGCCTGATCAACAATCCGACCCCGCTGTCGAGCGCGCTGCGGCTGCCGCTGCTGGTGGAGATCCCGTCGGTGATCCACGACGCCAAGCCCTGGTCGTCCCTGCTCAATGTCGGGCCGTTCTCGGGCCTGATCAACAATCCGACCCCGCTGTCGAGCGCGTTGAAGCTGCCGGTGCTGCTGAACACCAAGAAAAAGTAAGGCGGCGCGACCGCTGTTTTCGGCTCGCCGGGTCCGTCCCGGCGAGCTTTTTTGTTTTCGAGCGACGCTTTTTGACGGTTGGCGGTGGAAAGAGCCGTGGACCGCCCCCGCCCTTCGAGACGCCCGCTGGCGCGGGCTCCTCAGGGTGAGGGCTATTTTATTGTTTTATATTTATAATTTCGCCTTAAAACACGGCGTGGTCGCCGCGGTCCGGTGCGACGCCGCCCGCGATCACCGCCGCGTAGAAATCGAACAGGGTTTCTGTTCCCGCCGACGGGGTGCCCTCGGCGTCGTAGCGGCCGGTTTCCGGGTTCAGCCACAGCATGGATTCGGTGGCGTAATAGCGGCCGATGCGCGCCAGTTCCGCCTTGTCCGCCAGACGCGACGACAGCGGCGACAAAAAACGCAGGACGCCAATGATGACGTCCATCATCGCCACCGGCACGCGCGTGAATTTCGGCTCCAGCCCCAGCAATCTGAACAGCTCCTCGCCCTGCTGGCGCGGGGTGATCGCCTCGCCCGGACCGCCAATCGGCAAAATGCGATTCTGGCGGGTCTCATCCTCCAGACACTCGGCGAGATAGGCGCCGAGATCGTCGTCACTGATCGGCTTGCAGGCGGTCAGCGCGCCATCGCCCAACAAGAGATAAGGTTTGCCCGCGCGCAACCGGTCGATCTGGCCGGACAGGGATTTGAAAAAGGCGGTGGGGCGCACGATGGAATAAGTCAGCCCCGACTCGATCAGCGCTTTTTCGAAGGCCAGTTTTGCGCGCTGGAACTC
Organism: Rhodoblastus acidophilus; assembly: GCF_025961575.1. GTDB lineage: Bacteria > Pseudomonadota > Alphaproteobacteria > Rhizobiales > Beijerinckiaceae > Rhodoblastus > Rhodoblastus acidophilus_C. Next base: position 163,130 of record NZ_JAOQNX010000002.1, read on the forward strand.
CAAAAGCGGTTTTTGCACGCAGATCGCGGACAACTGAACAAATTTTTGGACGCCGGCCTGTTTCGCCGCCTCGAGCAGGTTCACATGGGCCTGGTGGTCGATCGCCCAGGCGTCTTTCGGCGCGCCGGTGCGCGAGGCCATGCAGGAGACGACGGCGTCGAATCGCTCATTGGCGAAACCGTCTTGAGCCAGCGAGGCGGGGTCGGAAAAATCGACGAAGCGCGCGCCCTCCGGCGCCGCGCGGTCGGGGCGGCGGCGCAGGAAACTGACGACCTCATAGCCGCGCGCCGCCAGCGCGCGCGCCGTCGCCTGGCCGATCGTGCCGGTCGCGCCCGCCAGACACACTCTTTTCGCGCTCGCGCCCGCCAAAATCTCGCTCATCGCATCCCCCAATCCCCAGATAACAGCCGCTCTCCCGGCGCGGCAAGGCGCGCTCGCTTGCCAGCCCCGCCCCAAGCCGCTAGAGCAAGGACAAAGCGCCGCAGGTTTTTCGCTCGAAACTCGTGAAAATCAAGGGCGGGCGCGCAAGAGGAGTTTTATGACCCAAGCCGGCGACAAGCCCCAAGGATTGACCTACGCGCAAGCCGGCGTCGACATCGACGCGGGAACGCGCATGGTCGAGCTGATCAAGCCGCTGGTGCGCGCCACGCGGCGGCGCGGCGCCGACGCCGAAATCGGCGGGTTCGGCGGGCTGTTCGACCTGAAGGCCGCCGGTTTTTCCGATCCGATCCTGGTCGCCGCCAATGACGGCGTCGGCACCAAGGTCAAGATCGCCATTGAATCCGGCATTCACGACACGGTCGGCATCGACCTCGTCGCCATGTGCGTCAACGATCTCGTCGTGCAGGGCGCGGAGCCGCTGTTTTTCCTCGATTATTACGCCACCGGCCATCTCGAGCCGGAAACCGGCGCGCAGATCGTCAAGGGAATCGCCGCGGGCTGCCTGGAGGCCGGCGCGGCGCTGATCGGCGGCGAAACCGCTGAAATGCCCGGGCTCTACAGCGGCGGCGATTATGACCTCGCCGGGTTCGCCGTGGGCGCCGCCGAGCGGGGCGACCTTTTGCCGCGGGCGAATATTTGCGAGGGCGACGTGGTGTTCGGGCTGCGGTCTTCGGGCGTGCATTCCAACGGTTATTCGCTGGTGCGCAAGATCGTGGAGCGCGCGGGTCTTGGCTGGGACGCCCCCGCCCCGTTCGCGCCGGGCAAGACGCTCGGCCAGGCGCTGCTGGAGCCGACGCGAATCTACGTCAAGCCGCTGCTTCAGGCTTTGCGCCAGACCTCGGCGATCAAGGCCTTGGCCCATATCACCGGCGGCGGCTATCCCGAAAATCTTCCGCGCGTGCTGCCCAAGGGGCTGGGCGCGAAAATCGACCTTTCCGCCATTCCCGTGCTGCCGGTGTTCCGCTGGCTGGCCGAACAGGGCGGCGTGGTCGAGCGCGAAATGCTGCGCACCTTCAATTGCGGGATCGGCATGATCGTGATCGGCGCCGCCGCCAAGGCGGACGAGGTCGAGGAGGCCCTGCGGGCTTCCGGCGAGGAGCCGGTGCGGATCGGCCGGTTGATTGCCGCGGGTGACGAGCGCGTGGTTTACGAGGGAAAGCTCGCCCTGTGAGCCGCAAACGCACCGCCATTCTGATTTCCGGGCGCGGCTCCAACATGCGCTCGCTGGTCTCCGCCGCCAAGGCCGAAGATTTTCCCGCCGAGATCGCGCTGGTCCTGTCCAATGTCGGTGACGCCGCCGGTTTGGAATTCGCCAGCGGCGAGGGCATCGCCACCAAGGTCGTCGAGCACAAGAGTTTCGCCGGACGCGAGCCGTTCGAGCGCGCCATGCAGGCCGTTCTGGAGTCGCATGGGATCGAACTCGTCTGCCTCGCCGGATTCATGCGGCTGCTGTCGCCCTGGTTCGTCGAGCACTGGCGCGGCCGGATGCTGAACGTCCACCCTGCCCTGCTGCCCTCCTATCGCGGGCTGCACACCCATGAGCGCGCCCTGGCCGACGGGGTGAAGATTCACGGGGCGACCGTGCATTTCGTCGTGCCGGAAATGGATGCGGGGCCGATCATCGCCCAGGCGGCCGTGGCCGTGCGCGGCGATGATACGCCGGAGACCCTGGCCGCCCGCGTGCTCGAGCAGGAGCACCGGATTTATCCGCGCGCCCTGGCGCTGGCGGCGTCGGGCGCGGCGATTGTGCAGGGCGAGCGCGTAGCGATCGCGGGAGAGCCGGCCGTCGGCGCGGCCCTGGTGTCGCCGGCGATTTAGCCCCTGGCGCACTGACCCCGGCGACGCAGGGGCGCCGCCGTTAGGCGGCGCGGACGGAGGAGAGGAACGACTCCACCTCTTTGCGCAGCCGATCCGATTGCTGGGACAAGGTCTGCGCCGAGGCGAGCATTTGCGTCGAGGCCGCGGAGGAATTCTGCGCCGCCGTCAGCACGCCGCCGATGTTTTCCGTCACCGCCTGGGCCCCCTTCGACGCCTGCTGCACGTTGCGGGCGATTTCCGAGGTCGCCTCGCCCTGTTGCGACACGGCGGCCGCGATGGTCTGCGCCACGCGATTGGTCTCTTCGGTGGTGCGCACGATGGCCGAAATGTTCTGCGCCGCGCGCTGCGCCGTGGCCTGGATGTCGCCGATCTGGCCGGCGATCTCGGCCGTCGCCTTTGTCGTCTGCTCGGCGAGCGACTTCACCTCCTGCGCCACCACATTGAACCCGCGTCCGGCCTCGCCGGCGCGCGCCGCCTCGATGGTGGCGTTGAGGGCCAGCATGTTGGTCTGCGCGGCAATGTCGGAGATCAGGCTGACGATGCCGCCGATCTTTTCCGCGGCGGCGGAGAGTTCGCGCATCTGCGCGTCGGTCCTTTCCGCTTGATTCGCGGATTCGCTGGCGATCTGCCGGGACTGGTCGACCTGGCCGTTGATCTCCTGCACCGAATAGGTGAGCTGTTCGGTCGCGGAGGCCACCGAACCGATATTGGCCGAGGAATTTTCCGAGGCTTCGGCGACCACCTTGGCCTGGCTGGCGGTTTCCACCGCGGAATCGCTGAGGATGCGCGCCGCGCCCTGGAATTCGGCGGCGGCCTTGGCGACTTCGGCGACAATCGCGTTGACGCTGCGGTCGAATTCATTGGCCAGGGTCAGCGCTTCGGCGCGCCGCTCGTCGCGGGCGCGGGCCCGGCTGGCGGCGGCGTCGGCTTCGAGCTTGCGGGTCTGCTCCATATTGGCCTTGAACACGGACAGAGCCTTCATCAAGGCGCCGACCTCGTCCTTGCGGCCGTCATCCGCGATTTCGACGTTCATGTCGCCGCGCGCGAGGGTTTCAACCGCTTCCGTCGCCCGGCCGAGGGGGCGCGAGACCCCGGAAATGAGAGCGAAGGCGGCGAGCGCGCCAAGGCCGGCGCCGAGCAGGAGGACGCCGGAGAGGACGAATTTCGCCGTGTCATAGGCGGCTTCGCCCGCGGCTGTGGCCTTCTTGCCGCCCTCTTCGTTGAACGCCGTATTCTTGGATAGGAACTCCTGCATTTTCGCGCGCAGCGGCATCAGCTCCTGCCGGTAGGCCTGGATCGCGCCCGTGGCGTCGCCGGTCCTGGCGTCCTCGATCATGTGCTTCTGCTTGACCACGACGATTTGCCACTTCTCCGCGAACTGCTTCATCAGATTTTCTTCTTCGCTGTTTGGCGTGATCAGCGGCTTGTATTTTTCGTAGGCCTGCTCAACCTCTGTCGTCGTGGCGTCGAGCGTGGCGAAGGCTTCGGCTTCGCCCTCGTGGAGGGTCGCCGCGAGCAGCACGTCGGATTGCGCGCGATACAGGCGCGCGATGCCGACGCGCAGGTCCGAAAGTCTGGCGATCGAAGGCAGCCAATCCTCGCGAATATCGGCGGCGCGGCTGTTCATTTGCCCCATCTGCACGAAAGCGGCGCCGCCGATGACGGCCGCGACCAGCAGGAGCGCGGACAGCGCGGCGGTGATCTTCGCGCCGATTTTCAGGTCGCGCCAAACTTTCATGATCAGTCTCCCAACGGGCGGATTTTGGCCGCAGGTTTGCTTCATTTTTTCGCAACACAACTTCTAGATGAAGGCTTGACCGAAGCTTAAATCGACCGTTGAAACAAATGCGGGAGATACGTAGAAGTTGAATTACCATTTCTGAAAATTGATTTGTTCTGTGATTGCTTGAGGGGTCAGCGGATGACATTGGCGAGGAGTCCCTCATCCGTCGCGTTACGCGCGACACCTTGTCACGCCATAGGGCGGGCTCGCGGACGGGCGTGGGCCGCCCTCGTGCTTCGAGACGGCTCCTGCGGAGCCTCCTCAGCATGAGGGCTACTGGAAGGGCTGCTTGAAGGGCTGCTGAAAAAGCTTGCCGCTCACTCGATGCGGCGCAGCTTCGAAATATCCTGGTGGATTTCGCTGGCCGCCACACGCTGGCTCGCCACGGCGTCGGCGAGTCCCGCAAGAGTCCGGTCGATCAGGCCGGATTGCGAAAACAGGCTTTCGACCTGCTCGATCGTGGCGCGATAGCGCTTCTCCTCGGCCTCGAACCGCTCGCGCGCGCCCTCGATGATGCCGCCGAGCTGGGTCAGCGACTGCTCCATGCCGACGATCGAGCCTTGAGTCTGCGCCAGCGTCGATTTGGTGTCGGTCGCGAGTTTTTTCACTTCCGAGGCGACCACCGAAAAGCCCCGCCCCGCCTCGCCCGCGCGCGCCGCCTCGATGGTGGCGTTGAGGGCGAGCAGGTTGGTTTGGCCCGCAATATTGTCGATCACCCTGAGCACGCTACGCAGGCCGGACATCGATTCGGCGAGGGATTTGAACTGGGTGGAAAGTTGCGCGGAATTGTTGTCGTCGGAAAAATCCGCCTTCGCCGAGGCGAAAATCGCGCCGCGCACCCGCTCCATGGCCTCGCGCATTTCCGCGGTTTTTTCGAGCGCGATTTCGATTTCCTTGACGAATTCGAGCTGGCTGGCCATGCGGCCGATGATGCCGGAGCGGAACGTGTTGAGCATGCGCGCCTGTTTGAGCGCGCAGGTGGTGAAATAATTGACGAAGCGGGCGTAGTGGATCGGGAAGGCGTCGAGGAAATCGTCGCTGTGGCCGGGCCGGTCCTCGAAAAAGGCGATGGCGCTCAGGGTTTCGTTGATGTTGATGCCGAACAGCTCGCCAAAGGTGGAAAAGCCGGCGGCGGGGGCGCGCCAAAGGTTGTCGAGCGCTGAGAGATTGGCGCCATTGTTGAGGCGGCGCAGGATGCAATCGTTGAGGATCAGCCCGAGCGGCGTCGATTTGTCGCGCAAAAAAGCTTCGTAGTCGGCGCGGGTCTGGCCGGCGAAATCATTGGCCTTGAGCAACAGCAATTCGTCGCCGGGGTGGACGTCGCAATAGAAATTGACCGCGCCGGTCTGCTGGTCGAAGCCGGAGACCGAGCGCACGAACAATTCGCCGTCGACTTCGACGCCAAAGGTGTGACCCGCGAGTTTGGCCGGCACGTCCGCCGGCTTTACCGAAAAATGCGCCGCGAGCACGTCAAGGAAGGGGGCGACGTCGAGGCCGTTGGCGGTGAGCGCGCCGCGCGCCACACGGGCGTCGGCATCGGCGTCGAGGATGGTGAAACTCTTGCCGGTCCTGGCGAAATTCTGCGTCTTGAACACGCCGTAGCGGCGGCCCGGCGCCATGCGGATGAAGGCGATCACGGCGTGGCCGTGGAGCGTCTGGCCGCCGTCGAACAGCGAGGTTTCCAAAAAATCGAACTTGCCGCCGGCGGAGCCGCCGACGAACAGGCAGGGAAAACGCCCGGAGCGGTAGACCGCCTCCATCAAGACGTCCTCGGCGCCGGAAACGCCGTCGACCAGGGTCAGCGCGAACACCCGCTCCGCCTCGATGCGGAACGGCGGCGCGACGCGGGCGAGATCGGCGGCGATGCGCTCGACGCGCTTTTTGCGCGCCTCGCCCTTGGGCAGGGCGACCTTGTGGATCGAGACGGCCTCGAACAGGTCGGGCGGGAAAACCTGGACGGTGAGGCTCGACCAGCGCTCGCCCGTCGGCTTGTAGAGCGGGCCAGCGTTCGAGCACAGCTCGCCGGCGGTGGAGACGGCGATCAGCGGCGCCGAGCCCGCCAAGGCTTTCAGGCGCGCCGCCACATGGGCGAAATCGACATGCGGGGAGATGAAGGCCAGCGCCAGCGCGGCGGGTCGCCCCGAAAAACTGAAATCGTCGGGCGACAGCCCGGACAGGGACGCGTCGCACGCTTTGACGCGCACCGGATATGCGGTTTCCGCGGCGTCCGCGACAGACGGAGTCCGAGCAAGCATATTTTTCCCTCCGCGACGGCGCGCGGTCCGGCTGCTGTCAGCCGGCCGCCTTTTTTGGCCGCCATCCCCCAAGCATAGGCGCCAAGCTTGCGCTGGGCTTTCGGAGGGCAAACGGCCGCACGCCGTCACGCCTCGTCACGCGGGATGGCGAGCTGCGCTGGTCGCGGTTTGGGGAGGCTGCCCCTGTCAGAGGGTGGAGAGGCGCACGGGGGCGACGCCACGGCCGCGCATGCCCAGGACGCCGGCGGCGCCTGCGGAAACGTCAATGACCCGGCCGCGCACGAAGGGGCCGCGGTCGTTGATGGTGACGACGGTCGAACGGCCGTTGGCGAGATTGGTCACCATGACCCTGGTGCCGAAGGGAAGGGTGCGATGCGCCGCGGTGTGGCCGCCGACGTGACCACCGCTCGCGGTGCGGCCGCGACCGGAATAATAGGACGCCTTGCCTGACCAGGTCTGCGCCTGGGCTTGCGCCTGCGGCGCGATGGACGCCGCGGTGAAAACAATTCCAAGGGAGAGTGTGCGGGTCAAAATGCTCTTCAATGCATCAGCCTTTCGCTGTTGATGATGAGCGAATTTATCCCGGCAGAATATGGCCCGAAGAAGACCCGTTTTTTCACGCTATACTGAGGCGGATTGTCACAGAATTTTATTCTTTAGCTTCAAACCTCACAGGAAGCTTTCGCCAAATAAGCGCAGCCGCGATTTCTTTACTTCGACTTCACAAAAACGTCATCTCGGCCGGAGTCGCCATGTATTCGCGCCTGCGACGAATCACCTCAATGCGCGTTTTTGGCCCGCTGAAATGTGGCGGAAATGAGTCAAAAATCGCGGCATTTACCAAAAAGAAAGGGGCCGGACTTGCGTCCGGCCCCTCTGTCGCAACCTGGAAGTTGGATCAGCCGACGATCTCGTTGCCGGCGAACCATTGCGCGATTTCCTGCGCGGCGGTTTCCGGGGCGTCCGAGCCGTGAACCGAATTCTCGCCCATGTTCAGCGCGAATTCCTTGCGGATCGTGCCGGCGTCGGCCTTCTCCGGATTGGTGGCGCCCATCACTTCGCGATAGCGGGCGATGGCGTTCTCGCCCTCGAGCACCTGCACCACCACCGGGGCGGCCGACATCTGCTCGACCAGCTCGCCGAAGAAGGGGCGCTCCTTGTGCACCGCGTAAAAAGTTTCCGCCTGGGCGCGGGTCATGTGCACGCGCTTCTGGGCGACGATGCGCAGGCCGGCGCCCTCGATCTTGGCGTTGACGGCGCCGGTGAGGTTGCGGCGGGTCACGTCGGGCTTGAGGATGGAGAACGTGCGTTCGAGAGCCATTTGGGGCGCTTCCTTTTGCTGGGAAAATGGGCTGCGGCGCTTATAGACGCGGCGCCCGGCGAAGCGCAAGCTACCGCTTGGCCGCCGCAAGCCGCTTTTCCAGCCCGCCCGCATAGCGCGACATCGCCAGACAGAAGGTCAGATAGAACAAAGCGGCGAAAACATAGCCGGTGAGCGCGATGGTCGGCCCCGCCCAGACCGGATCGAGCCGCGCCACATCGATGGCGTGCAGGAAATCGAACAGGCCGACAATAGCGACCAGCGTCGTATCCTTGAACAGAGCGACGAAATTATTGACGATTCCCGGGACCACCGCGCCCAGGGCCTGGGGCAGTACGATCAGTTTTAAGGATTGCCAGCGCGAAAGGCCGAGCGCGGCGGCGGCCTCGCCCTGCCCGCGCGGCACGGCGGCCAGTCCGCCGCGCACGACTTCGGCCATATAGGCGGAAGCGAACAAGGCGATGCCGGCCATGGGGCGCAGCAACCGGTCGGGCGCCCAGTCGGGCGGCAGGAACAGCGGCAGCAGCACATTGGCCATGAACAGCACCGCGATCAGCGGCGCGCCGCGCACGAATTCGATGGTGGCGATCGAGAGCCAGCGCAAAGCCGGCAACTCGGAGCGGCGCCCCAGCGCCAGCGCCACGCCGCCCGGCAACGCCACCGCCATGCCGGCCAGCGCCATGATCAGCGACACCAGGGCCCCGCCCCAGAGGTTGGTGCCGACCACGGACAAGCCGAGCGCGGGCGCGCCATGCAGCAGGATGAAGCCGACGACGGGAAGGCCGAGGAAGAAGCCGGCGAGCGCCAGCCCTTTTCGGGGGATTTTGGGGTGCAGCAGCCAGACGATCAGCGCCGCGGCCAGGGCGAAAGTGAGGTTCACGCGCCAATAGAGAGCGGGCGGATAGGCGCCGTAGAAAAAGAATGGGCTTTTCGCGGCGATATAGGCCCAGCATGCGCCCGCGCCCGGGGCGCGACAGGCGGCGCCGTCAGGCGCGCTCCAGATGGCGTCGATGAACAGATAACGGATGGCGGGCGGCAGGACCAGGGCGGCCAAAACCAGCAGGGCCAGGGTGATCGCGGTCGCGCGCGCATCGCCGAACAATTTGGCGCGCCAGCCGGGGGCGCGCATCGGCGGCGGCGGCTGGGGCGGTAAAAAGTCGGCGCGGAGGAAATCGGTCATCGGCGCGCCCGCCGATGCGTGGACCGCCCTCGTGCTTCGAGACGCCCGCTGCGCGGGCTCCTCACCATGAGAGCTACTGGGAGACGCTCAACAAAAGTAGCCCTCATGCTGAGGAGCGACCGAAGGTCGCGTCTCGAAGCACGAGGGCGGTCCACGAGGCTGAAAAATCTCATTTCGCCCCCCAGTCCGAGTTCTTTTCGATGCGGCGCATCAGGGCCAGCGTCAGCATGGACAGGCCGAGATAGAGCGCCATGTCGATGCCGATCGTCTGCAAGGCGGCGCCGGTCTGGTTGAGGATCGTGCCCGACACCTGCATCAGATCAGCGAAGCCGATGAAGGCGGCCAGAGACGAATTTTTGGTGAGCGCCAGATATTGGCTGACCAGCGGCGGCAGCGCCACGCGCAGGGCTTGCGGCATGATCACCAGGCGCCGCGTCTGCGCCGGCGACAGTCCCAGCGCCTGCGCCGCCTCGCTCTGCCCGCGCGGCACAGCCTGAACGCCGGCGCGCAAGATTTCGGCGATATAGGCGGCGGTGTAGAAGGTCAGGCCGAAAATCAGCGCCGCCGCTTCCGGCGACAGCCGCAGGCCGCCCTCGACATTGAAGGCGTTGCGGGCGGGGTCGAACGCTGGCCAGCCGAGGCCGGGAAAAGGAAAATACAGGCCGCGATTGTTGAGCAGCACGCCGGCGAAGGACAGCGACTGCTCGGGCTGCGGCAAGGGGGTCAACAAGACGATGTACCAGAACAGCAGGTGCAGCAGCAGCGGGATGTTGCGAAACGTCTCGACATAGAGGGCGGCGAGCCTGGATAAGCCCCAATGCGCGGACAGTCTGGCGAAGCCGATGGCAAAGCCGACAACCGTCGCCAGGACCGACGCGAGCGCCGAGACAACAAGCGTGTTGAGCACGCCGGCCAGCAAAGCCCGGGCGTAACTGTCGAGCGGCGAAAACGGAATGACGCTCTGGTTCAAGCCGAAGCCGGCGGTCTGCCAGAGGAAAGCGAAGGAGGTCGGGATGTGCCGCGCCTCCAGATTTTTCGCGGCGTTGAAGGCCGCCGCCGCGAACAGGGCGGCGACAATCGCGAGCAAAAGCGCCTGGAGCGCGATCCGGCGGGTCATCAGCGCACCGGCGGGGCGTAATGCAAGCCGCCGTCGCGCCATTGGGCGTTGAGCCCGCGCGGAATTTTGAGCGGCGAGCCCTGGCCCAGATTGCGCTCGAAAATCTCGCCGTAATTGCCGACCGCCCTGACAATGCGCACCACCCAATCCTTGGGCAGGCCGAGGCCGGCGCCGAAATCATTGTCGGCGCCGAGCAGGCGGCGGATTTCCGGCAGGTTGGATTGGCGCAGGCTTTCGACATTGACGGCGGTCACGCCGAGCTCCTCGGCGTCGAGCAGAGCGAAATGCGTCCATTTCACCAGATTGAACCAGCGGTCGTCGCCCTGGCGCACCACGGGACCGAACGGCTCCTTCGAAATGGTCTCGCCAAGGATTTCGTGGTCGCCGGGCGCCGACAGTTTTAAACGCTGCGCATAAAGCGCGGAGCCGTCGGTGGTGTAGGCGTCGCAGCGCCCGCTCTCATAGGCTTTCAGCGCTTCGTCGCCGCCGGTGAAGACCACCGTTTCCGCCGTAATGCCGAACTTTCGAAAGGCGTCGGCGAGATTGAGTTCGGTGGTCGTGCCCTGCTGCACGCAAATGCTGGCGCCGTTCAGCTCCCGCACGCTTTTGAGCCCGCGCGCCTTGCGGACCATAAAAGCCTGTCCGTCGAAATAGTTGACGCCAGCGAAAAGAAGCCCCTGCCCCGCTTCGCGCGATTGCGTCCAGGTGGTGTTGCGCGACAAAAGGTCGATCTCGCCCGATTGCAGAGCCGTAAAACGGTCCTTGCCCGACAGCGGGGTGAAACGCACTTTTTTCGGATCGTCGAAAATGGCGGCGGCGACGGCGCGGCAATAATCGATATCGAACCCGCGCCATTCCCCGCGATTGTCGGGCAGGCCGAAGCCGGCGAGGCCGGTGTTGACCCCGCAGACCAGGGCGCCGCGCGCCAAAATGTCATCGAGCGTGCCGGCCCGGGCGGACAGGCCGAGACAAAGGAAGATGGCGAGGACGCGAACGAGCAAGCGCGCAAATCTCCAGAACCTTTCGTCAGCCTATGCGCTGCGCCGCCTTTTGCATAGCCTTGGGGCCTTGCCTGACGGGAGGCGGACGAGGCACATTTGCCAGATTGGCCCGTGGAGGATTTTTATGCGCCTCATTCGCGGAGATTGGTTGGTTTTGGCCCTGGTTTGCGCCTGGGCCGTCTCCGCCCGCGCGCAAACGGCCGCCGAGGATCGCTGGGGCTGGAGCTATTGTCCGCCGCCCTATCCGCCCTCTTGCGTCAAAACCGCCGAAGCCGGGCCCGCGAGCGTCGCCTGCGCCAAGGAATTGAAATATTATATCGCAGCGGTTGCCGCCTATCGCGCCTGCCAGGTGCGGGAAGTGGAACGGGCGATTTCGGAAGCCAACGAGGTGTCCGCCGCATTCCGTTGCCGGACCGAGAAGCGGGATTGCCAGTTGTACAAGAGCGCGCCGTGAAGCGGGTTGGCCTTCCTAGCTGAGGGCGGCGACAATGGTCTCGATGGGGAGGAACAAGGTGCGGCTGTCCTCCGGGTATTCGATGAACTCGGCGCAGCGCAAATAAAAACGTTTGGCCTTGTCGTCCTTCGCATGGACCATCACCGCGCCAATCCCGATGCTCTGCGAGGCGAGCGCGATTCGGCGCAGCGCATCGGACAGAAGATCGGAGCCAAGCCCCCTGCCCGCGTGATCCCTGCTGACGGCGAGTCGCCCGATCACCGACACCGGGATGGCGTCCGGCGCATTGCGGCGCAGCTTGCCGGGCGCTGCGGCGCGCGCGACCGCTCCGGCCGAGATGCAGAAATAGGCGACAACCTTGCGGCCGTCGCAAACGACATAGGTCCGCGAGAACCGGCTTTCATTCTTCAACGCCCGTTCCCGCAACCAGTCGTTCAATGCGGGTTCGCCGCAATCGAAGCCGGAAAGGTCGTGCTCGGCGGTGAGAGGGACTGGAGCGGAGAGCGACGGCGTCCCCGCCTGCGCGCCTAGGTTCGCCACGCCGGCGCCCGGCGCAACAGAGACCGCAATTTCGGGCCCGGCGGGGGCGGCGTGTCGAGCGCGTTCATGAACGCATCGAAACATTCGCTTTCGAGCCTGAACAGGCGCTGGTCGAGCAAGACGTCGATGGCTTGCCGCCGGGCGCTCTCAATCATGAACTCCGTGCGCGTCTTGCCAAGCAGCGCCGCCGCATCGTCGATGAGCTGCCGGGTTTCCGCCTCGATCCGAAGATTGATGCTGCCCTTCGCATGACCGGCCGCGGGCTCCTCGACATTTGTGGTCGCGGCCTCTCCCATTCCAGACGGTGAACGACGGCTCGGCTTGGACATGAACGAAAAATGGATAGGCGTATGGACATTGTCAATACGCAGCGCCGAAATGACGTTCGGCTGGTCGGGGCAGCAGGATTCGAACCTGCGACCTGTAGTACCCAAAACTACCGCGCTACCAGGCTGCGCTATACCCCGATGCGCGTTCCGCTAGCACGCGCGGCGATTGGCGGCAAGCCAGGGTCCTCCGCTCAGCGCGCAAACATCTTGTGCTTGACCACATCCCCCGGCTTCAGGCCGAGCTTGCTTGCGACCCCGGCGTTGACCTCCAACACGGCGAAAGCCGGCCCGTTCGACGAAATGATCGCCTGCGACAAAGGCTCGGTGTCCGCCTCGATATGGGTCACCTTGCCGTCGCGGCTGATGAAAATCATGTCGAGCGGAATATAGGTGTTCTTCATCCACATCAGGACGGTTTCGGAGCGGCCGAAATCAAACAGCATGCCCCGGTTTTCCGGCATGTAGCGGCGATACATCAGGCCGCGCTCGCGCGCGGCGGGATCGCGGGCCACCTCGACGTCCAGGGTTTTGGGACCGCCCGAGGTCTCGAGGATCAGGGGCTCGGTGGCCGTCTCGCCCGCCTCCAGCGCGATGGCCGAGGACGAAAATGGCGAGGGCGCCTGGGCGAGGCCGAGCAGCGCCAAGACAACGCAGACACCCAAACGCATGTCAAAACTCCTCCCCGGCCTGCAAACGCGCTAGTGGGCGCTTGGCAGGCGGGTTTCCAGCGGCCGCACCTCGGTCGCCATCATGCCCTTGGGACCAGCCCCAAAGCGGGCCAGCAGCGAATCGCCGGGCTTGAGGTCGGCGATGCCGTAGCGGCGCAAGGTTTCCATATGGACGAAAATGTCCTGGGTGCCGTCGCCGCGCGTCAAGAAACCAAAACCCTTGACGCGATTGAACCATTTGACCACGACAATCTCGTAGCCGCCGACCGATTCAACGTCCGAATGGGTGCGCGCCATCGGCAATTGCGCGGGATGCACGGCGGTGGACTCGTCCATGGTCAGGACGCGGAACACCTGCAGGCCGCGCGAGCGGTTCTGCGCGTGGCACACCACCTGCGCCCCTTCGGGCGCGCTCTGAAAACCGTCCCGACGCAATACGGTGACGTGCAGGAGAACATCGGCGAGGCCGTTGTCCGGCACGACAAAACCAAATCCCTTGGCCATGTCGAACCATTTGATGCGCCCGCGAATCTCAATGATTTCCGCTGCGGCTTCCGAATTAAAATCAAGCCCCGCGCCAGACGCGAGTTCCGCCGGTTCTTTGGTCCCCAATGAACCTGCTCCCAAACTAATGCACGACATCATTGGCATCGGGTGGACCCCGAATCGCCGACTCGTTAACCGAGAATCACATCAAGGAACATAGCATCGGCCAGAATCCGGCAAAGTCGATTTTTCTCGCCGCCCACAGCCACGCACATGATTTTGATCAGGCCGGCTGCGGGGCCGGCGTGCCCAAGGTTTGCGCCGTGTTTTGGGCCACGGTCTTGGTCAGGATTCGGGCCTGCCCGATCCAGTCCTCGCGCTCCGGGGCGCCGGGCGTGGCGAGATAGGCCCCGATCCAGCGCGCGTTCTCCGGCGACCAGCAGGCGATCTGCCGCCAGGTCCAGACGCCGAGCCCGTTGAGCCGCGCCGCAACCTCGGCGTCCACGCCCGACAAGCGGGTCAGATCGTCGATCTCGCCCAGCGGGGGCTCGGAAAAGCCTGTTGGCCGCGATCCCGCGTAAAATCCGTCGCCCGCGCCGGGCGCGGCGGGTTGCGGCAGGGTTTCGAGCCAGGCGGCGAGTTCATGCTCGTCGGCGGGCGCCGGCGGTTCGCCGTCGAGCACGGCGCGGGCATGATCGGTGAGCGCCCCGGCGGCGAGCAGGCGCGCCTGCGCCGGCCAATGTTGCGGCGAAACCGGTTGATCGCCGAGCTTTTCCGCGACTTGCGCGATCTGCTCCGGCCCCCAGGCGGCGATCTGGTCAAAGCGGTGAACGCCAATCTCCCGCAGTTTTTTCGCCAGCGCGGAATCCACGCCGCGGATCAGGCGCAGATCGTCCACTTGATTCGGGTGGGCGCGGCTGGCCCCCGCCTCCTCGGGCGTGTGTTCGGGCTGCGCCGGCGCGGCGACCGCTTCGGCCTTTTGTTCGGCCTGGGCCGGCGAGGTCTCGGCCAGCTTCAAAAACACCTGCGCGACCGCGCCCGCGGCCGCTGTGACCGCCGAATCGTCGGACGGCTTTTGCTCCGGCGGCGGCGCGGGCTCGACGGGCGTCGCCAGCAGCTCCTGCAGCCGGCGTTTCGCCGCCGGCGCCGAATTCGCGGAGGCGCCGATCAGGAAGGGGGCGGCCAAGGCCGCGCCGACCAGGCAGCCGACGCCATAGGCCGCCGCCGCCAGCACGCCGGTGTCCAGCCAGAGGCCGGCGCGGCCCGGAACCAGATGCGCGAGCGCGGCCATGGCGGCGAGGGCGAACAGCGACAAGCCGCCCACGAGCCAGGCGCGGGCGTTTTTCTCGTCGCCGCGCGGCGCGAAAAACGACGCGGCGACGCCGAGGCCGAACGCCGCCAGCCACCAGGGATAAAGCGTCTGAGACAGGTAGATCATGGCGCTCCCCTATTTAAGATTGAATTCGATGCGGCGATTGCGGGCGCGGTTGTCGTCATTGACATTGGCGACCAGCGGCCGCGTCTCGCCATAGCCGACCGCCGTCAGCCGCTGCGGCGCGACGCCGACGGCGACGAGATAGACCAGCACCGATTCGGCGCGACGGCGCGACAGCTCCAGATTCTCGCTGATATAGCCGATGTCGTCGGTGTGGCCGGCGATTTCCAGATCGACGTCGGGGCAGCGCTTCGCCACTTCCGCCACGGCGTCGAGCGTGCGCGCCGATACGGGATCGAGCAGCGCGCTGCCCAGGCGGAAGACGATGGGCGCCTCCTTGACCAATTCGGCCATCTCCGCCTGGCAGGCGCGCGGGTCCAGGCGCGCCGGTCTCACCACCACGGGCGGCGGCGCGGCGCGCGGCGCGGCGGCGACCCTGAGCGGCGGCCCCGCGACCTGGACGTTTACGGCATAGCCGGCGAGTTGCACGCTTTCGAGCCGCGCGCGGCTTTCGTCGGCGGCTTCGGCGCTGGCCGCCTCGCCGTTCAGGCGGAGGGCGCGGTCATGCAGATCGAGCGCGCCCGACCGCAGCCGCGCCAATTGGGCGAGGCCGGCCAGCGCCGCCTCGACGAAGCCGGAGGGCGCGCCGCCCGCCGGTTTGAGCCGGTCGACCAGTTCGCGTCCAGGAAAAACCTTGGTCGCTTCCGCGAGGATTTTCGCATGGGCGTCCTCGTCCGGGTAAAAGCCGCTGAGCGCGAGCTTGCCGGCGCTTTTTTCGACGTGGAACAGATAGGGCGCGGCGACCGCGCGAACGGGCGCCTCCTCGGCGGGCGGTTTTTTTTCAGCAGGCTGCGGAGCAACATTTTTGGCGGGCGGCGGCGCTTCGGGCTCCGCCTTCGCCGTGGGAGCCGGCTTTTCTGGCGCGGGCGCCACGCGCGGCGATTCGGCGGTTTCGCTCTTGAGGGTCACGTCGCGGCCCTCCACATGCGGATGCGCGCCAACCGAGCCGAGCACTTCGAGGGCGCGCTGCGCGCGCGCCTTCAGGTCGGCCTCGATCCGAGGGGTTTCCAGCGTGTTGACGCCAACCCACAAGGCGGCGAGGGGCAGCAGGCCATAGCGCCATTTCCCTGCCTGACCAGCCATGAAACCTCTCCGCGATCGCCGCCGGCGCGGCCCGCGCCCGGCCTGTCCTCATCGGTGTTACTTAAGCACAAGTTAAACGAGTGGACAGCGGCAATCACGCGCATTGCGAAAAATGGTCAAAGATCGCGGCGCGGCCCGACCTCAATGCTTGCCAAGCGGCGCGGCGTCGGGCATATGTCTGGACATGGCGACGGGATTCCCGTTCGCCCGCGCTGGAGACGTGGCCGAGAGGCTGAAGGCGGCGGTTTGCTAAACCGTTATAGGGTTGTAAAGCCCTATCGAGGGTTCGAATCCCTCCGTCTCCGCCACCCCTCCTTTGCAACTTGCGCCGAGCGGCAGGGAAGCATGAATCACCGGCCCTTGTCTTGCGCGCTCCTGCTCTCCATCCTCGCCTGCGGACTTGCCGCCGCCGCGCCCAGGCCGCCCGCGCGACCGCCGGAAACCGCGCCGGCGCCGGCCCCGACGCCGCAACCTGCGACGCCGCAAACTGGGACGCCGCAAACTGGGACGCCCGCGGCCCCCGCCGAGCGGCAGCCCGTCGATGTCGATGTGCAGAGCCTGCAGCCCTACAATCTTCCCCCCGCGTCGCGGGCGAAAATGCGCGCCTGCGGCGAGGAATGGCGGGCGATGAAGCTCGCCGGCCAGGCGGCCGGCCTGACCTGGCGAACTTTTGCCGAGCAGTGCCTGGTGAAATAGACGAAACTTTCGGGTCCGCCCCCGCCGTTCGAGACGCCCGCTTCGCGCGCCCCTCAGGGTGAGGGCTGAGCAGCCTTGACGATCGACTCAACCTTCCGGGTTTTCCGGGGGCTGAGAGGCCGGAGCCGCCGCTTTCGGCTTGCGCGCGGGTTTTGGCTTGGCCGTCGCCCTGGCTTTCGGCGGCGCCTTGGGTTTGGCCGGCGGCGGCGCGGCTTCCGTCACCTTCTTGCTGACCCGGCGCGACGCGGCGGCGGTGCGCGCGGGGGCTTCCGTCTTCGCTTTCTTCGCTGGCGCCTTGGCGGGCTTCACGGGCTTGGCCGCCTCCGACGTCGCCGCTTCCGATTTGGCGGGCGCCTTGGGGGACTTTTTCGCCGCCGGTTTTGCCGCCGGCGCCGTGGCCACCGGCGATTTGGCCGCGGCTTTCGCGGCGGCGGGTTTTGTCTTGGTCGGCTCGGCCGCCTTGGTGCGGGCGTTCTGGCTGGCGCGGCTCTTCGGACTCACAACGGTCTTGGGAGTTGCGGCGATGGGCTTGGCCGGCTTCTTCGCCGCGGGCTTGCTGGCGGCGTTGTTCTTTTCCGCTGCTTTCGCCGCGGGTTTTGCTGCGGCCTTTGTCTTGGCCTCAGTCTTCGTCTTGGCCTCAGCTCTTGCCGGCGCCGATGTCTTCGGAGAGGAAGTCTTCGGGGCGGATGTCTTGGCGGCGGGGGCCGCGGCCTCGGTCTTCTTCGGCGCAGGCTTTTTCGCGGCCGCGGTCTTTTCCGCAATCTTGGCCGCAGGCTTTTCCGCGCTCTTCTTGGCGGCGGGCGCGGCGGCGGCCTTTTCCTTCTTCGACTCGACCGGCGCCTCAGGCGCTTTCTTCCCCGAAGCCTTCGCGGATTTGCTCGCCGATGTTTTCGCGGCGGCGGCGGATTTCGATTTCGGTGCTTGCGCCATTTCACGTCCCCCTTTGCGGCCGGCGCTCTCAAGCCGGAATGGCGAAATTGAGCCTAAACCTGTTCTCGCCGCGCGCAAGTCTTCCGCGCGGCAAGACTTGCGCAAGACTTGGCTCGCACCCGCAACGTCATCGAGGAAAACTGCACTGTCGCAACTGTCCGCCTCCGCGCCGGCGCCGATGCGGCGCATCCGCGCGCCGCGCGCGCGGCGACGCCGAAAAACCCATATTTTCATGATATTGAAGCAAAATTGCGCGCGCGGCTCCCGCGCCGGCGCGCGGATGAGCGGAGGTTTCGCATGTGCGAACGGCCGGCCCCGGCGATGCGTGAAAACTTTTTTGGGATAACGACGAACGCGCGCTGAAATCAGCGCGCGTCCTGGTCGATGACGGATTTTTCCGCGCGAATCAGATGCCGAGCTTGCTCTTCAGCAGTTCGTTCACCGCTTGCGGATTGGCCTTGCCGCCGGTCGCCTTCATCACCTGCCCGACGAACCAGCCGAGCATGGTGGGCTTGGCTTTCGCCTGCTCCACCTTGTCCGGATTCTTGGCGATGATCTCGTCGACCGCCGCTTCGATCGCGCCGGTGTCGGTGACCTGCTTCATGCCGCGTTTTTCGACGATCTCGGCGGGATCGCCGCCCTCGCTCCACACGATTTCGAACAGATCCTTGGCGATCTTTCCCGAAATGGTGTTGGCGGAAATCAGGTCGACAATGCCGCCGATCTGCGCCGCCGAAACCGGCGAGGTCTCGATGTCCTTGCCTTCCTTGTTGAGGCGGCCGAACAATTCGTTGATCACCCAATTGGCGACGAGTTTGGAATCGCGGCCCTTGGCGGCGTCCTCAAAATAATCGCCGAAGGCGCGCTCCAGAACCAGCACGCCCGCGTCGTACGGGGTGAGCCCGTATTGCGCGATGAAGCGAGCCTTTTTCTCGTCCGGCAGTTCCGGCAAACCTTCAGCCAGCGCATCGACATAGGGCTGGTCGAATTCGAGCGGCAGCAGGTCGGGGTCCGGAAAATAGCGGTAGTCGTGCGCCTCTTCCTTGGAGCGCATCGACCGCGTCTCGCCCTTGGTCGGATCGTAGAGGCGCGTCTCCTGGTCGATCTTGCCGCCGTCCTCCAGAATGCCGATCTGGCGGCGCGCCTCGACGTCGATGGCCTGGCCGATGAAGCGGATCGAATTGACGTTCTTGATCTCGCAGCGCGTGCCGAAGGGGTCGCCGGGCTTGCGCACGGACACGTTGACGTCGGCGCGCAAAGACCCCTGCTCCATATTGCCGTCGCAGGTGCCGGCGTAACGCAGGATGGTGCGCAGTTTGGAGACGTAAGCCTTGGCTTCGTCGGCGGAGCGCATGTCCGGCTTGGACACGATTTCCATCAGCGCCACGCCGGAGCGGTTCAGGTCGACGTGCGAATCATTGGCGCTGAGATCGTGCAGCGATTTGCCCGCGTCCTGTTCGAGATGCAGGCGCTCGATGCCGACCTTGATCTGCTCGGTGGGCGACAAATCGACCAGCACCTCGCCTTCGCCGACGATCGGATGCTTGAACTGGCTGATCTGATAGCCCTGCGGCAGGTCAGGATAGAAATAGTTCTTGCGGTCGAAGACCGAGCGATGATTGATCTTCGCCTTGAGCGCCAGGCCGGTGCGGATCGCCTGCTTGACGCATTCCTCGTTGATGACCGGCAGCATGCCCGGCATGGCCGCATCGACGAGCGAAACATGGGTGTTGGGCTCGCCGCCGAATTCGGTCGAGGCGCCGGAAAACAGTTTGGATTTGCTCGTCACCTGGGCGTGGATTTCCAGACCGATGACGACCTCCCAGTCGCCGGTCGCGCCCGCGATCAATTTGTGTTTGGCTGGCGTGTTCATGTGCGATCCTTCTCGGCCGCCTCGTGCATCAGGCGCTCTTCATAGGCGATCGACCAGTCGATGATGGCGGTCCACAGCGACTTCGCCAGAGCGCCATCGAGATTGTGCTTTGCCGCATGCGCGGCGACGTTTTGCAAAACTTCGTCCACCCGTTCCGGCACCAGAGCGGGAATGCCGTTGGCGCGTTTTATGCGCGCGGCGGCCTCGATCTGCCGCTGGCGGCGCGCCAGCAGCGCAACAAGCTCCCTGTCGAGATCGTCAATGCTTTGGCGCACGTCCGCCATGGGTTTTTTGGGCGGGGCCATCAGCCCCACCACGGTTCGGGCAACACGATTTTGGGCGCCGCCTGCTCGATGGCCTCGCCGAGGGAAAACAGGGTTTCCTCCTCGAAGGGGCGGCCGATCAGTTGTAGGCCGAGCGGCAGGCCGTCCGACGACAGGCCGGCGGGCACGACAAGGCCCGGAAGGCCCGCCATGTTCACCGTCACCGTAAAAACGTCGTTGAGATACATTTCGACCGGATCGGCCGAGCCCTTTTCGCCCTGGGCGAAAGCGGGCGACGGCGTGGCCGGCGTCAAAATGGCGTCGACGCCGGATTCATAGGCGAGGTCGAAATCGCGCTTGATCAACGTGCGGATTTTTTGCGCCCGCAAGTAATAGGCGTCGTAATAGCCCGCCGACAGCACGTAAGTGCCGATCATGATGCGGCGGCGCACTTCCTTGCCAAAACCTTCGGCGCGGGTTTTTTCGTAGAGATCGACAATGTCCTTGCCGGTCTTGCGCAGGCCGTAGCGAATGCCGTCGTAGCGGGCCAGATTCGACGACGCTTCCGCTGGCGCGACAATGTAATAGGCGGGCAGCGCGTGTTTGGTGTGCGGCAGGGAGATTTCGCGAATCTCCGCGCCGGCCGCCTTCAGCCAGGCCACGCCCTGGTCCCACAGAGCGGCGATTTCCGGCGACATGCCGTCGAGGCGATATTCGCGCGGGATGCCGATCACCTTGCCCTTCACCGAGGCGCCGATGGCCTGCTCGTAATCGGGCACGGGAGCGTCGACCGAGGTCGTGTCCTTCACATCATGGCCGGCCATGGAGCGCAGCATGATCGCGGCGTCGCGCACGGTGCGGGCGATCGGGCCAGCCTGATCCAGCGACGAGGCGAAGGCGACAATGCCCCAGCGCGAGCAGCGGCCGTAAGTCGGCTTGATGCCGACGGTGCCGGTGAACGCGGCGGGCTGACGGATCGAGCCGCCGGTGTCGGTCGCCGTGGCGCCCAGGCACAGATGCGCGGCCACCGCGGCGGAGGAACCGCCGGAGGAGCCGCCGGGAACGATCTTGGCGTCCGAATTTTTCCGGCGCCAGGGCGAGACTACCGGGCCGAAATAAGAGGTCTCGTTCGACGAGCCCATGGCGAATTCGTCGAGATTGAGCTTTCCGAGCATCACCGCGCCGTCGCGCCACAAATTGCTCGTGACGGTCGATTCGTATTGCGGAATGAAACCCTCAAGGATGTGGGACGCGGCGGTGGTCTGCACGCCTTCGGTGCAATACAGATCCTTGATGCCGAGCGGCAGGCCTTCGAGCGCGCCGCCCTCGCCCTTCGCCAGTTTCGCGTCGGAGGCTTTGGCCATGTCGAGCGCCTTTTCCGGCGTCTCCACAATATAGGCGTTGAGGCTCTTGGCGCGGGCCACGGCGTCGACATGGGCCTGCGTCAGTTCGACGGAGGTGAATTCCTTGGCCTTCAGGCCGTCGCGCGCTTGCGCCAGCGTGAGGCGGGTCAGGTCGGTCATAATAACAAAACCTATTCGATGACTTTGGGAACGACAAAAAAGCCGTCCTCGCGGGCGGGCGCGTTGGCCAACACTTTTTGCTGGATATAGCCGTCAGTGATCTCGTCCACCCGCTTCTTCATGCGCATCGGCAGGACGGAGGTCATGGGCTCGACGCCGGTGACGTCGACGCTGTTCAATTCCTCGACGAAGCCGAGAATGGCGTTGAGCTCGTTTTGCAGATGCGGGGCCTCATCCTCGCTCACACTGATGCGCGAAAGATGGGCGATGCGCCGCACCGTCGCCAGATCGACCGACATTTGAGACTCCGTAGCCAAACAGGACGGATTGGCTATACAGCCGGCTTCCGCGCCGCGCAATCACGGGCGGGCGGGGAAGTTGACCATGATCGACGACACTTTTGCGCCCGCGCCGCGCAGGCGCTTGTCGGTGGAGGCGATCTTGACGCCGTCGCCGCTCATGCCCTCGGGCAGGTCGCCGTCCACGGCGAAACGGATCGACAGCGTGCAGCCGCCGGGCAGGTTTGCGAGCTTGCCGCCGTGAAAATCCTCGATATAGCCGCCGTAATCCCAATCGAAGCCGCTCACTTCGAAGGGCGCGCCATTGGCCGCCTCGACCGCCGCCACATCGGCGCCCGGGGCGAGACCGGCGACCGTCCATTTGCCGCCCTCCTCCGGCAGCCGATAGCCCGAAGCCTTGGTCAGCTTGTCGTCGGAGAAAATGACCTCAATGCGCCGCGCCGGGTCCTTGTCGAACAGCACCAGGGCCTTGAGCTTTTCGCCCTCCGCCCCGGGAACGCGGGTGATTCTGGCGTCGGCGCCGAAGCGCTTTTTCAGGCTCGCGGCGGTGTAGGCGGCGGCCACCGGGCTGGCGCAGGTGGCCTCGCCTTCTCTGGGAACGGCCGGCTCGGCGCGGGCCGCGCCGGCGAGCATGAGGGCAAGGAACAGAACAACGCGCATGGCCGGCCTCAGAACGACAGGGTTTCGCCGATTTTGGGCGTGTGGACGCGGGATTTGGCGCCCTCCATGGCCGCAACGAATTTGTCCGGGGTCGGGTCGATGATCGGAAACGTGCCGTAATGCATGGGGACGACGTCGCTGAAGTCGAAATAGCGGCGCGCCGCCAAAGCCGCCGTCGCCCCGTCCATGGTGAAACGGTCGCCGACCGGGATCAGGCCGATCTGCGGCTTATAAAGTTCATGGGTCAGGGCCATGTCCGAGAAAAGGCCGGTGTCGCCGAAATGATGGACGCGCGGACCGCTGTCGGGGAGAATCACCACGCCATTGGCGTTGCCCATCGCCGTGAGTTTTCCGTCTATGGTCGCGGCGGCGGAATGCAGGGCCGGCGTCAGCGCCACGGCAAAGCTTTGCGCGGGGATCACGCCGCCGGTGTTGCCGGGATTGACGTTTTCGACGCCCAGTCCGTTCAGATGCATGCAGATTTCGAAATTGGCGATTACCTGCGCGCCATTTCTTTGCGCAATTTCCGCGGCGTCGCCGATATGGTCGTCATGACCATGGGTGATGACGATATGGGTGACGCCGGAGGTCGCCTCGTCGAAATCCAGGCTGAAATTCGGATTGCCCCGGAGAAACGGGTCGATCAGGATTTTCGCCGCGCCGAGATCGAGGCGAAAGGCGGAATGGCCGAGCCAGGTCAGTTTCATCGCGGTCCTCTCTGCTATAGAGCAAGTCTATCCCGGCCCAAGTTGCAAGTGAAACGCCCGATGGAAGAAAATTTTAGTCCCGTCCTCACGCTCGAAGACCTCAGCCTCCGCCTGACCGGCAAGGCGCGGCTGATGGGACTCGATCTGGGAACCAAAACCATCGGTCTCGCCTTGTCCGATGTCGAGCGGCGGCTGGCCTCGCCGCTGGAGACGATTCGGCGGACGAAATTCACGGCCGACGCCACACGGATGATCGAACTGGCGCACAATCATGAGGTTGCAGCTTTCGTCATCGGCCTGCCCCTCAACATGGACGGCAGCGAGGGTCCGCGCGCGCAATCGACCCGCGCCTTCGTCCGCCAGGCCGCGCCCCTGGCGAAAATTTCCTTTGTTTTCTGGGATGAGCGGCTGTCCACGGCGGCGGTGACCCGCGAACTCATCGCCCAGGACGCCAGCCGGGCGAAACGCGCGGAAGTTGTGGACCGCATGGCCGCCGCCTACATTCTGCAGGGGGCGCTCGACCGTCTGGCGCGGCTGAGGAAAGGTTGAAAAACAGACCGTCGTCCTCCTCGACTCAGCCATATTTACTCTTTATTACTGTTACTCAGGGGAAGAGAGTCGGGTCGTGGAACTTTCCCTATGGGTCGGAATTTATCGTTTGTCACATGCGCGCCATTGAGGGTATGGTTAACAACCCTTGGTTGTATATCGCATGAAGACGGCGATTTGTTACGAAAGCAT
The DNA here is from genome assembly GCF_025961575.1 of Rhodoblastus acidophilus. Taxonomy (GTDB): domain Bacteria; phylum Pseudomonadota; class Alphaproteobacteria; order Rhizobiales; family Beijerinckiaceae; genus Rhodoblastus; species Rhodoblastus acidophilus_C. Next base: position 186,793 of record NZ_JAOQNX010000002.1, read on the forward strand.
GTGGTTTCCCCGTGAACCCCTGGTGGAAACGGGCATAAGGCTGGCTTGAGGCGACATGTTCAAGAAAACCAAAGGCGCGACATCAGCGCAAAATCGCCCCGCTCCCGTCGGGGATGAGGCCCGCCCCCGAGCCCTGGCCGCCGCGGAGGCGGATCTGCGTTATGACGAGCCCGAGGGCGACGCGGAACTCGTCGGCTCCGCCGAAGACACGGCGCGCTATATTGCCGACATGGTCGGCGCGCTGGCCGCGATGGCCGGCGAAGCGCGGCTCGACCTGCTCACCTATCTGCTGAACATGGCCCGGGTCGAGGCGGAACTGCAGTCGCGCCAGAGCGAGGACGGCGACAGCGCCGAGGACTGAAGTCCAAGACTGAAGCCAAAGACTAAAGCGGACGAAGCGAAACGCGGTCGCCGCTGTGGCGCTCGAGGCGGCCTTCCAGCTCCAGCTCCTGAAGACGCATGCGAATCGCCGCCGGCGTCCAGCCTGAGACGCGCGCGAGCTCGTCCACGGACAGCGGCGTCGGACCCAGAATCTGATCGAGGGGCGCGCGCGCCATCTGTTCCGCGGCCGGCGTCGCCTGCGCCGGCGGGGCGGCTTCGGCCTCCATCAGCGGCGCGTCGTCGTCATATTCGTCCCACAGGCGCTCATGAATATAGGCCGCCCCGGGTTCGGCCAGCATGCCAAAGCCCGCCGCGCCCCGGCGCGCCAGCGGCGCCAGCCTGTCCGCCACATCCGCCGCGCTCCGGCACATGAAGGCGCCCTCCGCGAGCAGGTCGTTGGTCCCCTCCGTGCGCGGGTCGAGCGGCGAGCCCGGCACGGCGAAGAGGTCGCGGCCCTGTTCGCGGGCGAAGCGCGCGGTGATCAGCGTGCCCGAGCGCCGCTCCGCCTCCACCACCACCACGCCCAGCGCCAGCCCGGAGACCAGACGGTTGCGGCGCGGAAAATCGCGGCCGCGCGGCTCGCAGCCGAGCGGCATTTCGCTGAGCAGCGCGCCGCGCGTCGCCACCGCCTCGATCAGGCCCAGGTTTTCCGGAGGATAGGGCCGATCCAGCCCGCCCGCCAGCACGCCGATGGTCCCGCTCGCCAGCGCGTTTCTGTGGGCGCAGGCGTCGATGCCGCGGGCGAGGCCCGAGACCACGGCGAAACCGGCGGCGGCGAGCCCCAGGGTCAGACGCTCGGTGAAGGCCAGGCCGGCGGCGGAGGCGTTCCGCGCCCCGACCACCGCGACAAGGGGGCGCGCGAAAAGACCGGACTCGCCGCGCAGACAGATCAGCGGCGGCGGCGCGTCGATGTGGACGAGGCCTTGCGGGTAATCGGGTTCGCCAAGCGCGATGAAGCGGGCCCCGAGCCGCTGCGCCATCTCCAGCTCGCGGGCGCAAGCCTCGCGGGAGGCGAGGGTGATCTTCCGGCCGACGCCCTGGCGGATGAGCGCCGGCAGCGCCGCGAGCGCCGCCGCCGCCGCGCCATGGCGCAGCATGAGCTTGTGAAAACTGCGCGGGCCGATGTTCTCGCAACGGATGAGCTGGAGCCAGTCCAGTCTTTGCTCGTCCGTGAGCGAGGCCGGCTTCATTTCTGGCCGATGCGCCCTTCGGTTCCGGCGCGCAGGCGCGCAATATTGTCGCGGTGCTTGACCCAGAGAATCACGGTCATGACCAAGGCCGCGCCCGCCGCCAGTTTTTGCCCCAGCAGCAGCAGGACCAGCGGCGAGGCCGCGCTGGCGACCAGCGCCGACAGCGAGGAATAGCGGCTGAGCTTGGCCGTGGTCAGCCAGATCGCGGCGAAGGCGAGGCCCGCCGGCCAGGCGACGCCGAGCAGCGAACCGATATAGGTGGCCACGCCCTTGCCGCCCTTGAACTTGAGCCAGACCGGGAAAATGTGCCCGAGAAAGGCGAAGAAGCCGGCGATGACCGCCGCCTCGGACGACAAGGGCGCGAACAGCAGCGCGGCGGCGGTGGCCTTGAGCGCGTCGAGCACCAGGGTGGCCGCGGCAATGTCCTTACGTCCCGTGCGCAACACATTGGTCGCGCCGATATTGCCGGAGCCGATGGCGCGCACGTCGCCGAGGCCCGCCGCCTTGGTCAGCAGCAGGCCGAAGGGGATGGAGCCGAGCAGATAACCGACGACGGCCGCCGCCGGCAGGATGAGGCCGCTCATGAGAAAATCCTCGCATCCTTGCCATGGACCACGACGCCCGCGACCATGGTGGTCTTCACCACGCCCTGCAGCCGCGCCTCGTCAAAAGGCGTGTTCTTGCAGCGCGATTTCAAAACGTCCTTGTTCAGAACGAAGGGTTCGTCCGGGTCGAAGACGATCAGATCCGCCGGCGCGCCCTTTTTCAGCCGTCCCTGCGGCAGGCGCAGGATATCGGCGGGACGGGAGGTCATGGCGCGCAGGACCTGGGGCAGCGACACCGCGCCGGCGTGGACGAGGCGCAAGGCGGCGGGCAGCAGCGTTTCCAGGCCGACCGCGCCGAAATCGGCTTCGGCGAAGGGCAGCCGCTTGGTCTCGACATCCTGCGGGTCGTGATCGGAAAAGATGATGTCGATCAGGCCGCTGGCGACCGCCTCGACCAGAGCGAGGCGCTCCTCCTCGCGGCGCAGCGGCGGTTTCACCTTCAGAAAGGTGCGGTAATCGCCGATGTCGTTTTCGTTGAGGGTCAAATGGTTGATGGTGACGCCGCAGGAGACCGGCAAGCCCTCGGCCTTGGCCTTGGCGATGGTTTCCAGCGCCAGACTGGTCGAGATCGGCGCGGCGCAATAGCGGGCGCCGGTCATGCGGACCAGCCGGATGTCGCGATCCAGCGCAATCGCCTCGGCCTCGCGCGGGGCGCCGGACAGGCCGAGCCGGGTCGCCAGCTCGCCCGCGTTCATCACGCCGGCGCCGGCGAGATCGCGGTCCTCGGGGAAATGCACGATCAGCGCGTCGAAATCCCGGGCATAGGTCAGCGCGCGCCGAAGCGTTTGCGAATTGCGGATCGAATGGGAGCCATCGGTGAAGGCGACCGCGCCGGCTTCGCGCAGCAGCCCGAACTCGGAAATTTCCTTGCCGTCCAGGCCTTTCGAAATGGCGGCGGCGGGCAGGACGCGGACGCGGCCGTGGTCTCGGGCGCGGCGCTTCAAAAAATCGACGACGGCGGGGTCGTCGGTGACCGGACTTGTGTCGGGGCTGGCGACCAGGGTGGTGACCCCGCCCGCCGCCGCGGCCGCCGTCGCCGTGGCGATGGATTCGCGGTGCTCGCCGCCGGGTTCGCCGACATAGGCGCGCAAGTCGATCAGGCCGGGAGACAGCACATTGCCGGCGCAATCGATCACGCCAGTGTCGCGCGAAAAGGCGCCGGGCGCGATCTGTTCGCCGAAATCCAGGATGCGGCCGTCCTCCACCAGCAGACCGCCGCGGGTTTCCGCGCCGGTTTCGGGATCGACGAGGCGGGCGTTGACGAAGGCTGTGGGGCTTGCGGACATGAGGTTTCGATAGCGCGCGGTCGTTTTTTCCGCAATGCCCAAGCCGCGTTTCCACCGTTTTCGCGGGAAATCCGCCCTGCCCGGCCAGGCGGCCGGCGCCGGACGAACGCAGTTTGCAGATTGTGAACGGAAATCGCTGAAATGCGCGCGATTTTCGTTAAACGCCGTTAACGCTTCGCTTCGTATGACCCGAGCGTCAGATCGCGGCCACAACGTCAGACCTACGGGCCAACACGTTGAAAAAAAGCGATTAAAAATCCGAATCGTCATGGAGAGCAGAACGAATGAACGGCGAGCGACCGATCTCAGTCCATCTTGAACGCGCCCTCGTGGACGTCCTGTTCGCGATCTCCGAGTTCGACCTGATGCGCGCGCAAACCACCGCGCGCGGGGAGGCCTTTGCGTATGACACGCTCGGCGCGCTGTTGCTGCTGCTGCGCTCGGCGCTGGATTCCGCGGTGATGCTGGCCCAGGAGTTCGCCCGGTCCAGTGCTCTAAGGCCGGACGGGCCCGCAGAGGAGCCGGTAAAGCCCTGAGAGGCCGGCGCCGGCCAGCGCCTCCATGCCCAGGCCGATCTCGGAGGCGCCGAGCCCCAGCGCGTCGGGAATCCACGCCATGGCGAAGCCGATGACGGCGCCGACGCCCGCATAAGCGGCGACAGCGGAGAGGCCGAGGGCGCCGGCGAGTTTGCGCGTGAGCCAGAGATTGGCGGTGTAATTGAGGAAGGTGATCAGGACGGTCCAGCCCAGGACGAAGGCCGCGGCATTGGGGCCGATCAGGGCGAGGAACTCCTGGCTCATCGGCTCCAGGGCGCTTGGCATGCCCTGGAGGGCGACATCATGCTTGCCGAGGGCGCCGAGCGCGACCGTCACCGCCGTCAGGGCGGCGCAGGCGATCAGGGCGGCGCCGCGGTTCTGGGGCGTCGGTGGGGCGGACGACCTCGGCTCCGAGCTTTCCGCAGCCTCGGCGAACAGATAGGCGCGCTGCTCAGGCGTCAGCGCCAGCTCCGCCGCTCTGGGCGCAAGCCTGGCGACAGACGGAGCGGGCGCGCGGTTTCGTCGTCCGAAGGGTGCGGTCATGGCGGGGAGGATGCGGCGGAAATCTTGAGATTTCCTTGCGGCAATCCTCCATCCCCGGCCCTATCGCCCTGCCTGAGCCGGCCCAGCGCCGCCATCACGTCGACAAAACTCTGATGGAGCATGCCGCCGAAGGCCTCGCCGCGCAAAAAACTCCAGTCGGTCGACCAGTTCGGCGCGACGCCGGCCTGTTGCTGGATGCGCCGCATCAGGTCGACGAGACGGAGCCGATGCGGGGCGATGCGCCGCCTGACCCCATTGGCGATCATCTGCGGGTCGATGCGCCGCGCCGCCATTTCCCGGACCGCCTGCGCCACGGCCTCCGGCGTCGGCTCGCAGACGCGCCACCAGGCGGGATCGGCGAAGGCGTCGCGCCCGCCCTTGTTGGCGACGCTGACCACCGGCACGCCGCACAACAAATATTCGATTGAGGCGTACATGGCGCCTTCGACGAAGGACAGGCACAGCCCGACCCGCGCCTTGCCGATGGCCTCGGCCGTTTCGCGCGGCGAAAGCCGCCGGTAGCGCGCCGGATCGGTCGCGCCGCCATTGATGAAATGCGCATAGGTCAGCATCCGCTCGACGCGGGCCGCATCCTCCGCCGAATGCGCCGGGCTGAAAACCAGGGCAAGGTTGTCGACCAAGCGGGCGAGATGGTGATTCTTGAAGGCGTCGAAGCGCGCATTGTAGAGCGCGTCGAAATGTTTGGGGACCGCGGTCGGCGTGAACACGGTTTCATCGACCAGGGCGTTGTGGTGGACGTTCCACCAGTCGAGCCCGAGCGCATGGGCCACGGCGGCGTCCTCGGGTTCGGCGGTGAGGATGATCACATGGCCCGGCCCATGCCGGGCGAGCGCGCGGGTGAGAATGGCGCGGTAGCTGTCATTCTTGACGGCATCGGCGAAATGCCAAGTCGGCTGGATGAGGAAATAGGGTTTTTCCTCGCCCAGCAGATCGGCGAAATGGGACAGGGTGTCGGTTTCGCGCCCGGGAATCTCGACCAGATTGGTGGTTGAAGTCAGCAGCACCGGCGGATGGGCGCAGAGCAGCGCCATATGCATTCTGAAATCCGCGGGAACCATGCCGGACCGAACCAAAGTCAAAGTTTCAGGAGGTCCAGATGGCGCGAGGCCATTTGCACCCATGTGAAGCTGCGCGCCAGCACCGCTTCGGTCAAGCCCTCCTCCGCCGCCCGCAGCGCCGCCTCGCGCTTGGCGACATGGAACACCGGCGAGACCCGGAATTCCGTTTCGGCGGCATGAAAGGCGGCGGCATATTCGCCGTACCAATTATACTCCCAGGGCGCGATCTTGATGGTTTCGACGAGATCGAGACCTCCGGAGGCCATGCATTGCTCGAAAGCGATCAGAATGTCGCGCGCGAAAATCTGGCCGGGCTGGTAGAAAAACCATTGTTTCGCGCCAAAGAATTCGAAAATCGCGCCGCTGCGCGCTTCGAGCGACATTTCGGCCTCGCTCAGCGCGCTGATGGCGTGAAGCCGGGAAAAATCGAGCCGAGGCGGTGGACGAACCGGCGGGAAATCCTGCGGTTGTGGCGTTCCCCCGGCTTTCGCGTAGGCCAGCAGCGGCGCGCTTCCCTCGGGCTCCAGCACGGTGCGCAGGCCGGAGCCCCAGACGATCGCGGTCTTGCCCGGCGGCGGCGCGAGGTCGGCTCGGGTCACGTCGGCGATGAAATAGCTGTCGGAATCCAGCACGGCGTGGTGGTCGAGCCCGGTGGCGCGCCAGGAGGCGAGCTTGCAGACCTGTTGCGCATACCAGCCGGGCAGCGCGGCAAGGTCGAAGCCGCAATAATCCTCGTCCGCGACGATGGTCACATTTTTCGGCGCGCCGAGCAGGACCAGGAACGGCTTGATGTCGCGGGAGGGCAGCGACAGGGTCAGCGGCAAATTGTCCGGGTTATGCGCGGCGAAGGACGCCAGCATCACCCGCAGATGCTTGAAGTCATAAGCATAGGACTTGCAGAAAAATCCCACTTGCGGATCGGCCATGACCAGCCCTTGTCGCAATTGCTGAAAAAACATTGGGCCGCCCCCGCCCTTCGAGACGCCCGCCAAGGCGGGCTCCTCAGGGTGAGGGCTACTCTATGATTCCATTGAAAAGGCTGCGACGCAGCCTGCTAGACCCGCCCAAAGTCGACATATTCGAGGTCGGCCTCGTCCTTGTCGCCGCGCGGCGGCTTTTCCCTGCGCAATTCCCGCCACTGCGTCCAGTCGACCTCGGGGAAGAACACGTCGGCCTGCGGCTCGCAATCGACGCGGGTCAGCCGGAGGAAGCGGGCGCGCGGCAGGGCCTTGCGGAAGAATTCGGCGCCGCCGGCGACGATGATCTCGGCGCAATGCAGGCTCTTGCCGAGATCGTCGGCGAGCGCCACCGCAGACTCGAAATCGCCGGCGAGATGGGCGTGGGCGGGCGGCTCGCCTTTGAAATAAGCGGGGTCGCGGGTGACGACGACGGTTTCGCGTCCCGGCAGCGGCTTGCCGATGGATTCAAAAGTCTTGCGGCCCATGATCAGCGGCCGCCCCCAGGTGATCTCCTTGAAGCGCTTGAGATCGCTCGGCGCGCGCCAGGGTATGGCGTTGCGATGGCCCAGCGCGCCATTGCGGGCGATCGCGGCGACAATGGTCAGCGACAGGTCGCTCATGTCGAAGTTTTCGGGGAGGCGGGAATGTGTTCGGACGTCGGCACGGGCTCTCATTCCGGGTGGGTTTGGACGCGACCCTAAATCACCCGCGCCTGAGTCGCCACGCCGCGCGAAAACGAATCACCTGTCCACCGCGCGATGCGCGGCCGGCGAGCTCGGGATTGCAGGGGAAACGAGGCGGGCGCGCTAACCCCCTGCAAGCATGTGAGCATTGCGCGCGCGGGATTGGGGCCTGTCCCAAGAGATTGACAATGTTGCGACGATCCTGAACAAGAGGTTAATTGCCGTAGCGTTCGCGAGCCTGACATGACCAATTTCCGCAGTGTTTTCAATTTCAAGCCGCAACAAAAATTAGATATTCCCGGAACGACCGGAAGTATTACAGATTACGAGCCGATTGATCCGATAGAATTCGTCGCCAACAAAGGCGATAATGAGGCGGATGATCAGCTCTGTTCGCTCATGAATACGATCAAGGACCGCACGCTTACTCTCAAGTGCGAACAGCAGAAAGTCGTGTCGGACTGGCAGATCGGCATGGACCAGCTGACAAGCCAAATGGCCACGCTTCAGCCGCTGCTGATGAAGAGCCTGCAACGCGGCGCCGAACGCGAACAGACCATCCTCCGCCTGACCGCGTCGGAAACCAATCTCAAACATTGCCTGGCCCAGGCCGAGCGCGACCTCGCCCATTACCGGCCGATCAACGCCCAGCTTGAAAACGAGCTCAGATCCGCGCGGCATCAATTGTCGATGGCGACGCGTCAGGCCGCGGACGCCGAGGCCGAGAACACCAAGGCCCAGGGGCTGATCAACGACCTGCATCAGCGGGTGGCGACGGCCGAATCCGCCCGCCAGCAGCTGCTGGAGGAAAACAGCGCCAATCGCCAGAGGCTGCAAAAGCACGAGGTCGCGCTGCCGAAAATGATCCGCGAGGCCGCCGAGATGAAGTCTCAGCTCGTCTCCACCGCCGCCGACCTCGAACGCGTCGAAAGCGACCTCGAGGCCATGTCGCAGAAATATGCCGCGGAATGCGACGAACACGGGCGCACGCGCGCGGCTTTGCGCGACGCGGAGGCGCAGATCCGGCGAATGCAGGCCGAGCTCAAGGCGCGCTCCGACGAGGCCCAGGAGCGCGACCGCCGCGCCGCCGAACGGCTCGCCGGGCATGAAAAGAAGATCTACGATCTGGAAATCCGGCAATCGGCGCTGTTGTCCAAGATCGATTTCCTCACCCGGCTGAACGAGCGCCAGCGCGACGAACTGAGGCGCCAAAGCGACCATATCGGCAATCTCGAAGCGTCGAATCAGCAGCTTCTCAACACCCATCCGCGCTTCACCTCGCCTCTCGACGACGACGAGGACGCGCAGATGGCCCAGCGCAAACTGCGCGCCGTCGAAGTCTAAGCACGCGAAGTCCGCCGCCCCCGGTCAGGCGACGCGGCGCGCGCCGCGCAGAAAAAGATCGGCGCAGGCCGCCGCGCGCGTCTCGATCTCCTCGAGCGTCGGCGCCCCGATCCGGCCGAGCATGACCGCGCGCTGCCGCTCCATGATCATCATGCCGCGCAACATTTCCGCGGCGAGCTGCGGATCGGCGAGATCGAGTTCGCCCTTGCGGCATTGCTCCGCCAGCCAACCGGCGATGGCGTCATTGGTCCGCTTCATCGCGAGTTCGTAGAAGGACTGGCCGATTTCCGGAAAGCGGTCGCTCTCGCTGAACACCAGCTTGAACAAAGCGGTGGTCTCGGGATCGAGCGTCAACACGCAGAAGGCCGTGAGTATCCGCTTCAGCGCGGCGGTCCCGTCGAGCGCGCTCAGGATGGTCTGGTCGAGCTCCAGGATGAACCGGCCGATCCGCTCCGAAATCACGTCGCGAAACAAATCGGCCTTGCAGGGCGACAGCCGGTAGAGCGTCTTGGTGGAGACGCCGGCGCGCTGGGCCACTGCGCTCATCGAGGCGCCGGCGAAACCGCGCGCGAGAAATTCCACCCGCGCCGCCTCGACGATGATCGCGAGGGTCTCGGCGTCAGGGCGCAGCTGCGGGCGTCCCCGGCCCCGACAGGCTTCGCTTGCATTTTCGACTACAGCCATTTTCCAAAATCCGATTGACGGAGTCCCCGGTCGGTGTATTTTGGAAAATACATCGTTTCCATAAATACGGCAAGCCGTTTGACCCGGCGCCTCAGACCAGGCGGGAGCGCGACCATGACAGACCTCCAGCACACCCAGACATTTGACGACGCCCTCGTCGCCGACAGCGCGCCGACAAACCCCGACCATCTGCCGGCGCCCCGGCGTTCCGCTTCGATCGCCAAGCGGTCTCAGGAGGTCGAGGCCGAGGCCTTGGAAGCCGCGCCGGCGCCGCGCCAAACCGTCAAGGATTTCGTCAAGAAGACGCTGCTGGTCGGCCTGAGCCTGGCGGCCCTGACCGCCGCCAGCCATTATGGCGAGCGCTACTGGCGGGTTGGCCGGTTCGAAGTGTCCACCGACGACGCCTATGTCAAGGCCGACAGCACCACGATCGCGCCGAAAGTGGCGGGCTATATCGGCGCCGTGCTGGTCGGCGACAATGAGCCGGTCAAGGCCGGGCAGGTTCTCGCCCGCATCGACGACCGCGATTTCAAGGTGGCGGTGGAACAGGCGGAGGCCGGCGTCGCCGCCGCGCAAGCGGCCATCGCCAACAAGCAGGCGGCCCTGGTCGCGCAGGATTCCGCGATCGAGGCCGCGCGGGCCAATGTCGCCGCCGACGAGGCCAACGCCACTTTCGCCGACCAGGACAACAAGCGCTACACCGATCTGGCCAAGACCGGGTTCGGCACGGTGCAGAATGCGCAGCAGGCCGTTTCGCGCCAGCTCGCGGCCCGCGCGGCGGTGACCCGCGACCAGGCGGCGCTGACCAACGCCACCCGGCAGCTCGACGTGCTCAAGGCGGAGCTCGGCCAGGCCCAGGCCAATCTGCTCACCGCCAAGGCCGCGCTCGACCAGGCCAGGCTGAACCTGTCCTATACCGTCATTGTCGCGCCGGTCGACGGCCAAGTCGGAGCCCGCACCCTGCGCACCGGCCAATATGTGCAGGCCGGCACGCAATTGATGTCGGTGGTGCCGATCGACGCCGCCTATGTCGTCGCCAATTTCAAGGAAACCCAGCTGACCGATGTGCGGCCGGGACAGAAGGTCGAGATCGAGGTCGACACCTTTCCCGGCCAGATTTTCACCGGCCGCGTCGACAGCCTCGCCCCGGCGAGCGGCCAGGAGTTCGCGCTGCTGCCGCCCGACAACGCCACCGGCAATTTCACCAAAGTGGTGCAGCGCATCCCGGTGAAAATCACTTTTGACGGAGGGCCGCTCGATGCGGTGCTGCGTCCGGGCATGTCGGTGGTCCCGACCATCGACACCAGGACCGCGCCGCAAGTCGCCGCCGCCAGCGCGCATAGGGGATAGGCCCATGACTGCGACCGCCGTTTCCCCCGCGCGTGACGTTCCGCCGGCCGGCGCGAGCGTCGCGGCCAGCCCCGGGGCGAGCCCCGGGGCAAGCCCCAAAGCCTGGATCGCCGTCTGCGCCAGCATGATCGGCGCATTCATGGCGATCCTCAACATCCAGATCACCAACGCCTCGCTGCTCGATATCGAGGGCGGCATCGGCACCGGCGTCGACAATGGCGCGTGGATCTCGACCTCCTATCTGATCGGCGAGATCGTGGTGATCCCGCTCACCGACTATCTCAGCCGGGTGTTCTCGTTCCGCCGCTACATCCTCGGCAGCACCCTGCTGTTCGCCTTGTTTTCCGTCGCCTGCGCCTTCGCCCGCGACCTCGGGACGATGATCGTGCTGCGCGGCCTCCAGGGTTTTTTCGGCGGCGTGCTGATCCCCATGGCATTCACCATGGTTCTGACCCGGCTGCCCAAGCCGCAGCAGCCGATCGGCCTCGCCATGTTCTCGCTGGCCGTCACTTTCGCGCCGGCCATCGGCCCGACCATCGGCGGCACTCTCACTGAAAATTATGGCTGGCAGACGATTTTCTTCGTCAATGTCGTCCCGAGCCTGGTGATGGTCGCGGCGCTCGCCCTGACGCTCGAGCGCGAGCCCATGCGCCTCGGCCTGCTCCGCGACGGCGACTGGGCCGGCATCGTCACCATGGCCATCGGCCTTTCGGCGCTGCAGACCGTGCTCGAAGAGGGCAACAAGGACGATTGGTTCGCCTCGCCCTTGATCTTGCAATTGGCGGTCGTCGCCTTGGTGTTCCTGTCGGCCTTCATCGCCATCGAGCTCAGGGTGAAGCAGCCGCTGGTCAATCTGCGCCTGCTCACCCGCCGCAATTTCATCGTCGGCGTCGGCGCCAACATGCTGATCGGCTTCGCATTGTTCGGCACCGTCTATGTGATGCCGCAATATCTGGGACAGGTGCAGCGCTATAATGCGCAGCAGATCGGCGAGGTGCTGGCCTGGACCGGCCTGCCGCAATTGCTGCTGATCCCCTTCGTGCCGCTGCTGATGAAGCGGTTCGACGCGCGCTATATCGGCTTCGTCGGCATTGTGATTTTCGCCGGGAGTTCGCTGATGAACATCGGCCTTTCCGCCGATTCCGCCGGCGACCAGCTGTTTGCGCCCAATGTGGTGCGCGCCATCGGGCAGGCGCTGGTGATCACGCCGGTCAGCGCCATCGTCACCGCCGGCATCGCCCCGAGCGAGGCGGGCGCGGCCTCGGGCCTGTCCAACATGCTGCGCAATCTCGGCGGCGCCGTGGGCACGGCGACGCTCGCCACGCTGATCACCAAGCGCGAGCAGTTCCATTCCAACATTATCGGCCAGTCGGTGACCGTCTATGCCGAGGAAACCCGCAAGCGGCTTGCCGACCTCACCCAATATTTCCTGGCGCATGGCGTGTCCGACGTCGCAACGGCGCAGGCCAAGGCGGTCGTCGCCATCGGGGCCGCCGTCAAGCGCCAGGCGCTGATCATGGCGTTCAGCGACGCCTTCGCCGTGCTCGGGCTGATCCTGCTGGTCGCCGCTTTCGCCCTGCTGTTCGCCTCGAAGATGAAGCCGTGAGCGCCCGTCAGACCGCGACTTCGGCCGCGATATGCGGATGGGGATCGTAGTCCTCGACCTCGAAATCCTCGATGCGATAGCCGTCGATGCTCGACGGCTTGCGCTTGAGCACAAGACGCGGCATCGGGCGGGGCGCGCGGGTCAGTTGCAGCCGCGCCTGGTCGAGCTGGTTGAGATAAAGGTGCACGTCACCGCCGACCCAGATGAATTCGCCGAGGTCCAGGTCGCATTGCTGGGCGATCATCGCCTGCAGCGCCACCGCGCCCGCCCAGTTGAACGGGCAGCCGAGAAACAGGTCCACCGAGCGCTGCAACAGCAGGCAGGACAACCGGTCCTTACTGACGTGGAACTGGTAGACCATGTGACAGGGCGGCAGCGCCATTTCGTCGATTTCGGCGACGTTCCAGCCGTGGAACAGGATGCGGCGGCTGGACGGATTGGTCTTCAGCGCATGGATGATTCCGGCGATCTGGTCGTGCTCGCGCCCGTCCGGGCCGCGCCAGCGCCGCCATTGTTTTCCGTAGACCGGGCCGAGGTCTCCCCATTTTTGGGCGAATGCGTCGTCCGCGACGATTCGGGCTTCAAAAACCTCCTGGCTGACGGGATCGCCGGTTTCCTTGCGGTAGCGGGCCAGCGGCCAGTCCGACCAGATCCGCACATTTTCCTTGAGCAGCGGCTGGATGTTGGTGTCGCCGGTGAGGAACCACAGCATTTCCTTGACCGCGGTTTTCCAGAACACCCGCTTTGTCGTCAGGATGGGCGCGCCGGCGCCGACGTCGAACCGGGTCAGCGCGCCGAAAATGGAGAGCGTGCCGACCCCCGTGCGGTCGACGCGCTTGTCGCCATGATCAAGGACCTGCTGCAGCAGGTCGAGATATTGATATTCGGGGTGGCGGTTCAGCATGGCGGACTCCAGGCGAACCCGGGTTCCCGCCGCTCAATAGGTGAAGAAGCCGCGCCCGGTCTTGCGGCCGAGATAACCCGCGTCGCACATTTGTTTCAAGAGCGGGCTGGGGCGATACTTGGGGTCCGAAAACCCTTCGTAGAGCACCTCCATCACATCCAGGACAATGTCCAGGCCGATCAGGTCGCCGAGCGCCAGCGGGCCCATCGGGTGGGCGGCGCCCAGCTTCATCATCGCGTCGACGTCTTCCGGCGTCGCCACATTCTCATAGACGCAATTGATCGCCTCGTTGATCATCGGGATCAGCACGCGATTGACGACAAAGCCGTAGGAATCGCGCGCGACCTTGGCTTCCTTGCCGAGCTTTGCCACCGTTTCGACCACGGCGGCGTTGACGGCGTCGCTGGTCTGGATGGCGCGGATCACTTCGACCAGCTGCATCATCGCCACCGGATTGAAGAAGTGCATGCCGATGACGCGCTCGGGATGAGTCGAGGCGGCGGCGATCCTGGTCAGCGACAGGGAGGAGGTGTTGCTGGCGAAAATCGCCTGCGCGGAACAGATTCGGTCGAGATCGGCGACGATCGCCTTCTTGACCTCGAATTTTTCGACGACCGCCTCGACGATCAGGTCGCGGTCATGAAAATCCTCGAGCGTCAGCGTCGGCGTGATCCGCGCCAGCGCTGCATCGGCCTCGGCTTGGGTGAGCTTTTCCTTGGCGGCGAGGCGCGCCAGGCTGGCCTTGATCGTGGCCCGCCCGCGGTCGAGCGCGTCCTGGGAAATGTCGCGCAGCAGCACGGGATAGCCGCTGGTCGCGAAAGCCTGGGCGATGCCCGCCCCCATCACGCCGGCGCCAATCACGCCAATGGTCTCGATCTTCATCTGTCGCGCCCCCTGTTTGCATTGCCTGGGGAAATTAGGCGCGCGGCTTGACGAAATCGAGAAGAAAGCCGCGTCAACGCCTGCGCAACAGGCGCCGCGCCGCGTTTTTCCCCTTTCGCGGCGCAAGAGCCTCACCTATATTCGAGTCGCCGTCCTCGGACGGCTATGGCGATAAATGGTCATCGAAATAAGCCTATCGGACCCGGGGGCGGTACCCGGCGCCTCCACCCAAGTCCATATGCGAGCTTGCTTGATATGGATTTCGGCGGGGGCGAAATAGGATAGACGAGGGTGTAAAGGGTGTGCTTTTGCCCGGCATGATACCGCCGTTATCGGGTCAAACCTATAGTTGCCAACGACAACTATGCTCCGGTGGCCGTCGCCGCGTAATGCGGTGATAGTACCGAATTAAAGCCCTTGGGGGTTGCACCTCAAGGCGGGGCTCGGAGGCGCCTGGCAACAGAAGCCTCCACTTCTTCACCGGTGCGGCTGGACGGCATGTCGAAGGATTTGATACGTTACGATCTTCAGGTTCAGGACGCCCTGCGCGGCGTCGTGAGAAAAGTGCTGGCCGACGCCGCGCGTGACGGCTTGCCCGGCGACCACCATTTCTACATCACCTTCCGCACCCACGCGCCCGGCGTCACCTTGTCGAACCGGCTGCGCGAGCAATATCCGGAAGAGATGACCATCATCCTCCAGTACCAGTTCTGGGATCTGAAGGTCGATGAAGTCGGATTCGAAGTCGGGCTGCATTTCAAGAACGTGCCCGAACGGCTGGTCGTGCCCTTCGAGGCCATCGCCGGATTCTATGACCCTTCCGTGCAGTTCGGGCTGAAATTCGAGGCCCAGGGCGAAGGCGACGAGGACGAGTCCGACGACGAGGCGATCGAGTTCGGGCCGGTGGCCAATCCGCCCCGCCCGGCCGTCCCCGCCGAAAAGCGCAGCGCCGAGCCCAAAGTCGCCCCGGCGGCTGAAAAGGCCGAGGCCTCCGCGGAGGCCGACGACAAGGGCGGCGACGACAGCGCCAAGATCGTGTCCATCGACGCTTTTCGCAAGAAGACCTGATGGGCGAGGTCGTCAACCTCCGCCAGGCGCGCAAGCGCCGCGACCGCAGCGCGCGGGAGGACGAGGCCGAAGCCAATCGGGTCAAACACGGATTGAGCAAGGCGGAGAAAAACCTCTCCGCCGCGCGACGCGATCAGGATGCGCGCAAGCTCGAGGGGCACAGGCTCAAGCCGGAGTCGCGCCATTCCGAAGACGACTGAGGTCGTGTTTTTCTATTCCACAGCCATTATCCCGCGTCATGCCCGGGCTTGTCCCGGGCATCCACGCCGCGCCGCAGGGAAAACCCGGCGGAAATTCGCGTGGCGGAACCGCGTGGATGGCCGGGACAAGCCCGGCCATGACGGCCTCTTACGAGGCGCCCCCCTCATGCCGCGGTCTGGGGCTGGCCTATGACCGGACATCTGCGCAAGCGCTCCCTGGTCATTGCGGGGCACCGGACATCGATTTCGCTGGAAGACGATTTTTGGGAGGCGTTGCGCGACATTGCTGCAGCGCGCGGGCTCAGCGTGCCCGCCTTGGTCGCCGAGGTCGATTCCGCGCGGGGCGCCGCCAATCTGTCATCGGCGCTGCGCGTCGCCGTGCTGCGCCATTATCGCGCCGCCGCCTTGTCCTTTTCCCGCGTGTAAGCGCCGTTGAAGGCGCCGCCGCACTGGCCGTTGTCGCGCACCAGCAAAATCTCGCCGCCGCGCGCCATGCGCAAGCGGCAACCCGGCGCTTCCGGCGTGTCGGGATCGACGCCGTCGCCGAAATAAAGGCCGATGCCGTCGCGCATGTCCATGTCGCCCGAAAACGTCCCGGCGCCCGAGCCCTGCACGATGAGACGGCCGTCCTCCTGCCAGGTGATGCGGATCACCGAAGCGCCGCGCCGCCAGGAGCCGACGAACGAGCCGGTGTCGTTGATGCGCGGGACGATGTCGAGCGCATTGGCCGGAAGCCAGCCGGCGCCCTGCCCCCTCACCTTTTCGGCGCAGACCTGCGCCCCGGAACTCGCGCCGAGCGCCACAAGTTCGCCGCGGCCGACCGACAGCTTGCCGCCGGAGGCCGACGCGCCCGAGGGCTTGCCGAACCGCAGCCAGGGCATGTCGGCGAAGGGGACGCCCGCGCAATCCGCGGCGAGGGCCGGCGCCATTGAAATAAAAGCGGCGCCAAAAGAAATGATCAGACGCCGCATTGCGCTTACGCCTTCTTGCCAAATTCCGAGGCCCCGCCATGCGCGGCGGACCACTGGGCGGGAGCATGCAGGAATTTTTCGACTTCGTCGAGGGTGGCCGAAGGGAGGTAATTCGTGCGCCGCGCCACCTTCAGCACATCCCACCAGGTGGTGAGCTGGTGCAGGCTGATCCCCTCTTTCGCCAGTTCGTCGCGGGCGGTGGGGAAAATGTCGTAGAAGAAGAACACGAAAGTGTGGGCGCAGGACTGGCCGGCCTCGCGGATCGCATTGCAGAAATTCACTTTCGAGGCGCCGTCGGTGGCGAGGTCCTCGACCAGCAGCGTGCGGGCGCCGTCGCGCAGCTCGCCCTCGATGCGGGCGTTGCGGCCAAACCCCTTCGGTTTTTTCCGCACATATTGCATGGGCAGGCTGAGCCGGTCGGAAATCCAGGCGGCATAGGGAATGCCGGCCGTCTCGCCGCCGGCGATGATGTCGAGGCTTTCGTAGCCGATCTCGCGCTGGATCGTGGTCACGGCGAAATCGAGCAGGCGCGCGCGCAGCCGGGGAAAGGCGATCAGCTTGCGCATGTCGGTGTAGACGGGGCTGGCCCAGCCCGAGGTGAAGATGTACGGCTTTTCCGCGTTGAACAGAACGGCGCCGACCTCCAGCAGCATTTTGGCGGTTTCTTCGGCGATAAGCTGTTTTTCAAGCGCGGCGGGCGACAGATCGGACATGGAATACCCCTTTTTCCGATCCTTAAATCGCCCTCCGCCCCGGCGTCAAATCAGGCCGCCATTTTCTTGGGTTTCTTGCCGAGCCGCTTGCGCACCGAGGCCCAGAGCGCGCGCATTTCCTCCGCCGCCGCGCCGCCGGCGTTGACCTCGCCGACGCCGAGACCCCGGCGCGCCGCCTCCTGGTAATCGACGCGCGCGGACACCAGCGGGCGCATCAGCACGCCCAGGGCTTGCAGCGTCGCCATTCCCTCCTCGATTCGCGCGTTCTGGCGCGAGGTCGGGCATTGGTTGAGGACAAAGGCGTAATCGCGCCCGCGCTCCTTGATCTTTTTCAGGGTCTTTTCGCCAGCGACGAGATCGAAGGCGTTGGGACGCGCCGGCACCAGGCAGAGCTGCGCCGCCCGGATCGCGGCGTCGACCGCCGCGCCGTCGCCGCCGGGGGAATCGATGATCGCCAGCGTGATCCCGCGCGCGGCGAGCGCCTCCAAAATCTTTTCCAGTTTCGACGGCGGCGCCGCGACCACCGGAATGTCGTCGCGCTCGCGCGTGCGGCCCCAGCCGCTCAGGGATCGCAAGGGATCGAGATCGATCAGAAACACACGCTCGCCGGCCGCGGTGGCCGCGACGGCGAGACAGGCCGCCAGCGTGCTCTTGCCGGCGCCCCCCTTCTGCGTGACAAAGGCGATGCGCCGCATCCGCTCCCCCCCTCCCGATAGCGACGTCGAATCGTCGCGCCCCCATTTGAATCAGACTCTGCTGTTCAAGACCAGAGACCGGGGCGAAAGAGAGCAGAAATAATAGCGCTTTGCTTGGCGGCGGCGGCGCTATACTTGACGTTTTGTAATATCGCGCATCCCCACGGGAAGAATTGCTTCCGGGTTGAAAATGCGCGAGAAATTCGCGCTCACGCAGCGTGCGAGGCCTCGAGAGCGAAGCCGTCGAGCCGGTCGCGCGTCGCGCGCCAGAGTTCGCGCATTTCGGCCGCGGCGGCCCCGGAAGCGGCGAATTCGGTGACCCCCAGGCCCCGGCGCGCGGCTTCCTGGTAATCGGCGCGGGCGGCGACCAGCGGCGTCAACAGCACGCCCATTTCGGCAAGCGCGTTGATTCCCTGCTGGATGCGCGGCGCCTGACGCTGCGGCGGGCACTGGTTGAGGACGAAAGAATAATCGCGATGCTTCAGCTTCTGCAGCGTGCCCTGGCTGGCGGCGACATCGAAAATATTGGGGCGCGCCGGCACCAGGCACAGCTGCGCTTCCGCAATGGCTTCCTCCGCCATCGCGCTGTCGCCGGCCGGGGTGTCGATGATCGCCAGGGTGACGCCGAGCGCCTCCAGCTGGCCGATGATATCGCCGAGTTCGCCGGGCGAAGCCGCCATCACCATGATGTCGCCGCCGGTGCGGCGGTTGCCCCAGCCGGTCAGCGAGCCCATGGGATCGAGGTCGATCAAAGCGACGCTCTCTCCCGCTTCACGCGCCGCAACTCCGAGACAAATGGCGAGGGTGCTTTTTCCCGCGCCGCCCTTCTGCGTTACCATGGCGATCTTTCTCATCGAATTCTCCAGGTATGAACGTGTTGGCCAGTGGACGATGGTCCGAAACCGAAGCTACCAGACAAAAAGCAGTTGACACGCACTTTCAAGAGTTATTCACAGAAACCCCTGCGCATTACGCAAGTAAAGCGACGCTGGTAAACTTACGGATTGGGACACATGAGTGATCTATTCGACGGGGCTGGATTGGAGCAGGACGCGCCGCGCCCGCTCGCGGAACGGCTGCGTCCCAGGCGTTTGAGCGAAGTCGCGGGTCAGGAGCATTTGCTGGGCGCGAGCGGCGCGCTGACCCGGCTGATCGAATCGGGGTCGCTGGGAAGCCTGGTTTTCTGGGGGCCTCCGGGAACCGGCAAGACGACTGTGGCGCGATTACTTGCGCATGAGACGAAACTTCATTTCGTTCAGGCCTCGGCGATCTTTTCCGGGGTCGCCGACCTGAAGAAGATTTTCGAGGAGGCGCGGGCGCGGCGCCGAATCGGCCAGGGGACCTTGCTGTTCGTCGACGAAATCCACCGGTTCAATCGCGCGCAGCAGGATTCGTTTCTGCCGGTGATGGAAGAGGGCGTGGTCACCCTGATCGGGGCGACCACCGAAAATCCCTCATTCGAGCTCAACGCCGCGCTGCTGTCGCGCGCCCGGGTCATGACCTTTCGCAGCCTCGACGATGCGGCGATTGAAAAACTGCTGGCCCGCGCCGAAACGATCGAGGGCAAGCCGCTGCCGGTGGACGCGCCCGCGCGCGAAACGCTGGTGCGCATGGCCGATGGCGACGGCCGCGCCGCCCTCACCCTGTCGGAAGAAATCTGGCGCGCCGCCCGGCCCGGCGAGGTTTTCGACCCCGCGCAGCTTGCCGAGGTGGTGCAGCGGCGTGCGCCCATCTACGACAAGGGCCAGGAGGGCCATTACAATCTGATTTCCGCCCTGCACAAATGCGTGCGCGGCTCCGATCCCGATGCGGCGCTCTACTATCTCGCCCGCATGTTCGACGCCGGCGAGGACCCGCTGTTTCTGGCGCGCCGCGTGGTGCGCATGGCGGTGGAGGATATCGGCCTCGCCGATCCCCAGGCTTTGGTGATCGCCAATGCGGCGAAAGAGGCTTACGATTTTCTCGGGTCGCCGGAGGGGGAGCTCGCCATCGCCCAGGCCGTCATCTATTGCGCCACCGCGCCCAAGAGCAACGCCGCCTATGTCGCCTACAAGGGGGCGATGCGGCTGGCCAAGGCCCATGGCTCGCTGATGCCGCCCAAGGTGATCTTGAACGGGTCGACCAAATTGTTGCGCTCCGAAGGCTATGGGACCGATTATGCCTATGACCATGACGAGCCCGACGCCTTTTCCGGGCAGAATTACTGGCCGGAGGCTTTGGGACGGCAAAGGCTTTATGAGCCGGTGGAGCGGGGGTTCGAGCGCGAGATCGGCAAGAGGCTGGATTATTGGGAGAAGTTGCGGCGGGAGCGCAAAGGTTAGCCGCCGCAATGCTTCAGGCAAAGGCGTGACGCCGCGCCGGTTCCGCGGTAAGGAGGGCGATGGCCTATCTCATCGTGTTCATTGGCGCCGGTCTCGGCGGCTGCCTCCGTCACTTCATCAACCTCCTCGCGGCGCGCACGCTGGGGACGGGGTTTCCTTGGGGCACGTTCCTCATCAACATTTCGGGCTCGCTGACCATGGGCCTGATCGCCGGCTTCCTGACGTTTCGCGCGGGCGAGGCCTGGACGCAGCACGTCCGGCTGTTTCTGCTCACCGGTATTTTAGGCGGCTACACCACCTTTTCCGCCTTTTCGCTCGACGCCGCCCTGCTCTATGAGCGCGGCGAGCTTTTGGGCGCGTTTTTGTATGTCGGCGGCTCCGTGGCGCTGGCGCTGGTCGGCGTGTTTTCCGGGCTTGCCTTGGTGAGGGCTTTGTCATGATCAACCCGCGCAAACAAAAACCAGCCGCGCCGGCGGCCCGCAAGCCCAAGCCCAAGCCCATGGATAAGCCCTTGGACAAGCCGGCGGTCGCCAAAAAAGTTTTGCCGAAACCCGCGTCCGAAAAAGAGCCGGTCAAGGTGGCGACCGGCGTGCAAAACCTCGCCGTGACCGAGGACGAGGACGGCATGCGCCTCGACCGCTGGTTCAAGCGGCGGTTTCCGACGCTGGCTTTGTCGCATCTGGCGAAAATCTGTCGAAAAGGCGAGGTGCGGCTCGACGGCAAGCGGGTCGAGACTGCGTCGCGCATCGCCGCCGGGCAGAGCGTGCGCGTGCCGCCGCTTTCGGTCGACGCGCCAAAGGCGCCGGCGGTGAAGAAGCCGGCGCAATCGGAAGCCGACGCGCGCGCCATCAAGGACATGGTGCTGCTGGAAGACCGCGACCTCATGGTGCTGAACAAGCCGTTCGGTTTGGCGGTCCAGGGCGGGTCCGGCACCAAGATTCATCTGGACGGGATGCTGGCCTCGCTGGCCAATGAGCGCGGCGAGCGTCCGGTGCTGGTGCATCGCCTCGACCGCGACACGTCGGGCGTGCTGCTGATCGCCAAGACGCGCAAAATGGCCGCCGATCTCGGCGAAATCTTTCGGTCCCGCTCGGCGAAGAAGATTTATTGGGCGCTGGTCGAGGGCGTGCCGAAACCATCGCAGGGCCGCATTTCCCTTTATCTCGCCAAGGGCGAGGCCATGGGGGACAATCGCGCGCCTCGCGGCCGACACGGCATGGAGGAGCGCCGCGACATTGAAAAAATGCGCGTGGCCAAGCATGGCGACGAGGACGCCCAGCACTCGCTGACCTATTACGCCATTGTCGACAAGCTCAGCCCCCGCTGCGCCTGGCTGTCGATGAAGCCGATGACCGGGCGCACCCACCAATTGCGCGCCCATGCCGAGGCGATCGACTGCCCGATCGTCGGCGATCCCAAATATGGCCATGGCGATGAGGACCGCCGCCGCAGGTCCGATCCCAACCGCAACATTCCCGACGGCGTCGACAAAAAGCTGCACCTGCTGGCGCGGCGGCTGATCCTGCCGCATCCGCGTGGCGGCGTGGTCGACGTCACCGCGCCGCTGCCGGCGCATATGAAGCGGTCCTGGGAGCTGTTCGGCTTCGACGCGTCGCAATACGACCCGATCCTCGACGCGCCCGAGGACTAGACGTCACACGCTTGGAGTCGTCTGCAAGGCGGCTGGCGGCTCTATGCGGACTTGGACAACAAGGACTGACCGGCCGCCGCTGGACAGATGGCGGAATTTCCGACAGCGAAATCGACCTGTTCTTGCGCGCCGCATGAGCCGCCTGCCGATCCATCCCGACACGTCGAACAATCAACAAGCTGAGCTACGATCTTGATCAGCGCGCCGGCGTCAACGGGCTTGACGATCCAGCCGGTCGCGCCGGCGGACTTGGCTTCGATGCGTTTATCCTTGCTGACTTCCGCAGTCAGCAGCAGGATGGGCGTGAACCGCGTGTTCTGTAAAGTTCGCGCGTGGCGTGTCAAATCTATGCCGCTCATGCCTCCCATGTTCAGATCGGCAAGTATGAGATTGGGTTTTTCGCCGTTTCGCAATTTTGTCAGAGCCTGTTCTCCACTCGTCGCTTCAATGACGGCGTGCCCGGCATGTCTGAGAATGACGCCGATCGCCTGAAGAATGGCGCGCGAATCATCGACAAGGAGGATCGTTGCTGACATTTTCAATGCCTTTAAAAGTGTCTGGATTTAGATGGCAAGTTGAATCCACAACACCATGGTTCAGGTCGATTGAACAAACAGTCTTTGCGTTCATTGCTATTGGCTGATTACGGCTGAAGCGTTTGTGATATTAAGCTGTATTAGCTATGAAAACATTCCATTTGTTCAATTGGCTGTGACGCCAGCGTCGCATCCGTCCGCTGCGCGCCGTTATCGGGCCGGGCGCCAGATTTTCGCAACTATCTGCGGATCAGCAGCGCGCCGGCGATCACCAGCGCGACGCCGAGCAGTCTTGCAGCATCCAGGGGGCGTTGGGTGAGGCCGAGCCAGCCGAAATGATCGAGCAGCGCCGAGGCGATCATCTGGCCGGCGATCAGCAGAGCGATGAAGGCGGCGGCGCCCAGGCGCGGCGCGAGGAAGATGGCGAGGCCGACATAGGCGGCGCCGAGCAGGCCGCCCGTCCAGGCCCACCAGGGCGCGCGCTCCATCGCGGACGGGAGGGGGGCGCGCAAAAACGCCGCGGCGAGCAGGATCGCGGCGAGGCCGACAATGAAATTCGCGACATTGGCCCAGACGGCGGAGTTCAGTCCGCCGCGCAAGGCCGCGTTGATGGGCGCCTGAAGCGCCGTGCATACGCCCGCCAAGGCCGCGAGCAGCGACAGGCCCAAACTGTTCATGCGCGGCCCCGCCGCCGGCTCAACCGTGGAGCGACGACGGCCTGGCGCGCTCGCGCATCGCTTCGATCCGCTGTTTCAGCGCGTCGCGCTGGGCGACGAGAACGGGATATTCGGGGTTTTGGGGGGACGAGGCTTGGATGGCGTCGTCATAGTGCACCAGGACGTGTTCTTCGCCGTCGACCAGATTGGGCAGGATTTTGTCGTCGAGCTGGGTGATCAGCGAAGTGAATTTCATCACCACGCGATCCAGCGTTCCCATCAGCGAGCCGCGATCGTCGACCGGCGCGCCGAGGCGCTGCAATTGTTCCGCGACCGCCGCGGCGTCCTGGGCGTGCAGGGCGATCAGCTCCTGGAACAGCGGCGTCAGGCCTTTGCCCTGGGCGTCCTTCAAGCCTTCTTCATAGCCGCTGCGCGCGTCGATCAGGCTGGTGTGCAGGGTTTTGAGCTTGCGAATGAGGTCGTTCATGTCGTCCTCCCAAAGGAAAACGCAGGATGGCATGTAGCGCGGCTCATGTCAGCGCCTTCGCCTGCGCACAGGCCTGCGCAAAAAACGCAGCCACGTCGTCCATGCCGGTGCGGTGGTTGAAGATGGCGCAGCGGATGGTCGTGCGCCCGTCGAGGCGGGTCAGCGACGGGGCTGCGACGCCCGCGGTTTGCAGGCGTTCGACCAGCGCGCCATTGGCCTCGTCGGGCGCGTGTTTCAGGCGGAAGCAGACGATGTTGAGCGGGACGGGCGCGGCGCGCTCGAACAGGTCCGACGCGTCGATCAGGCCGGCGAGCTTTTGCGCGGCGGCGCAGTTGCGCTCCATGCTTTCGCCCAGGGTTTTCAGGCCGTAAGCGCGAAGCATCATCCAGACTTTTAGGGCGCGAAAGCCGCGCGACAGGTCGGGGCCGAGGTCGCAGGGCCAGGTTTCGCCCTTGGCCAAGCCGGTTTTTGTGCGCGACAGATAGGCGGCGGGCGCGGCGAAGGCGGCGCGCTGGGCCGCCATGTCGCGGACCAGAATAAAGCCCGCGTCATAGGGGACATGCGCCCATTTGTGGAAATCGAAGGCGATGGAATCGGCGCGATGGATACCGGCGAGCCTGGGCTTGAGTTTTTGCGAAAAGACGGTGAGCGCGCCAAAGGCGCCGTCGACGTGCAGCCAGAGTTTTTCTTGCGCCGCGAGGTCGGCGAGTTCGTTCAGCGGGTCGAAAGCGCCGAAATTGACCGTGCCCGCGGAGGCCACCAGCAAAAACGGTTGTGCGCCGGCGGCGCGGTCGGCATTGATGGCTTCGCGTAGCGCGTCGAGGCGGATGCGGCCGTCCGCGTCCGTGGGGATTTTGCGCAACGCGTCCGTGCCGAGGCCGGCGAGGTCCATGGCCTGCTCGACGCAGGCGTGGGCCTCCTGCGAGGCATAGGCGCGCAGCGGGGCGCGTATCCCTTCGGTGCGAACCTGCGCGCCCACAGCCGCGCGGCGGGCGATCACCACGCCGTGGAAATTGGCCTGCGAGGCGCCGGTGACGAACAGGCCGGACGCGGTTTCGGGAAGGCCGAACTTTTGCGCCATGGCCGCGGCGATCTTTTGTTCCAGCGCCACGCCGATATGGTTACGGCCGCCGCAATTGAGGTTGAGGCCGGCCGACACCATTTCGGCGACCATGCCGACCGGGGTTCCCGCGCCATGCGCCCAGCCGAAAAAGGCGGGGTGGCGGTTGCCCACGCCGTAAGGTTTTATGTCGCGGGCGAAGTCAGAAAGGACCTGTTGGAGGCCGACGCCTTCTTCGGGCGCGGCGTCGTCGAGACGCGCCAGAACGTCTGGCGGGATCTCACGCCAGACCGGGTGTTTTCGGATCGCCATGAGATCGTCGAGGGCGGCGTCGAGCGCCTGATGGCTCAGGCGGCGGAAGTCCTCCCAGTTTTCGGGGTCGAGATTTTTGTTGGCGTCGGTCATTTGTGCGAATCCGCTTGGCGCTGGCGGCCCAAATGACTATGCGGGGCTTGCCCGGAGTGTTCTATGGCGCGCATCTATTTCGACCATAACGCCACCGCGCCGCTGCGCCCAGCGGCGCGCGACGCCCTGATCGCCGCGCTCGACGCCGGCAACGCCTCGTCCGTCCATGCCGAAGGGCGGGCGGCGCGGGCCAAGATCGAGAATGCGCGGGGGCTGATCGCGCGGCATTTTGGCGCCAAGCCGGAGCTTGTGGTGTTCACCTCGGGCGCGACCGAGGCCGCCAATATGGCGTTGCGCCCGGCGCTGGCAGGGTTTGATTGCGACCGGCTTGTTGTCGGCGGCGGCGAGCATCCTTGCGTTGTGTCCGGCCATGGGTTTGGCGCGGCGGTTTCGGTGGCGCTCGATGGCGAGGGGCGGCTTGATCTCGCGGCCTTGCGGGATGCGCTTGGCGGCGCGGGCGCGCCGATGCTGGCGCTTCAGGCCGCCAATAATGAAACCGGCGTGATCCAGCCTGTCGCCGAGGCCGCCGCTCTGGTCCATGAGGCCGGCGGGGTGTTGGTTTGCGACGCCGTGCAGGCTTTGGGCCGCGTGGACTGCACTTTTGCCGCCACCGGCGCGGATGTTTTGTTTGTCTCCAGCCACAAGATTGGCGGGCCCAAGGGCGTGGGCGCCGTCATCTTTGCGCGGCGCGCCGTCATGCCTGCCGAAAAACTGCTGCGCGGCGGCGGTCAGGAGCGTGGTTTTCGCGCCGGCACCGAGAATGTGGCGGCCATCGCCGGTTTTGCTGCGGCGTTTTCCGAAATCATCGCCTCTGGCCCCGCCGAAATGGCGCGGCTTGGGGCTTTGCGCGACCGGATCGAGGCGGAGGTTCGGGCGCTGGCGCCGGAGGCCGTCGTGTTCGGGGCCGGGGCGCCGCGATTGCCGAATACGATGGCCTTCGCCCTGCCCGGCTTTGCCGCCGAGACCATGGTCGCCGCGCTGGATGTCGAGGGCGTGGCGCTGTCCTCGGGTTCGGCCTGTTCGTCCGGCAAAGTTTCCGCTTCCGCCGTGCTCGCCGCCATGGGAGTCGCGCCCGAGGTCGCGCGCTGCGCCTTGCGGATTTCGCTCGGGTGGCCAAATAATGAGCAGGAGGGCGTGGCTTTTCCTGAGATTTTGGCTAAAGTGCGACACAGGATGTCGCAGCGGCGGTAAGCCGGATGCGCTCCTGATCATACTCAACCAGCGGGCCTTGAACCCGCGTTAGGTGAGGAGAGTTTTGATGGCGGCGGTCCAGCAGACGGTCGACACGGTGAAGACGCTCGACGTCGACGCCTATAAATACGGTTTCACGACCGAGATCGAATCCGAAAAAGCGCCGAAGGGGCTGAACGAGGAGATCGTTCGCTTCATTTCCGCGCGCAAGAAAGAGCCGGAGTGGCTCACCCAATGGCGCCTCGACGCGTTCAAGCGCTGGCGGACCATGGAGGAGCCGCGCTGGGCGCGGGTCGATTATCCCAAGATCGACTATCAGGATCTCTATTATTATTCCGCGCCCAAGGGGACGGAGGGGCCGCGCACGCTGGCCGACGTCGATCCTGAATTGCTGCGCACCTATGAGAAACTGGGCATTCCGCTCAGCGAGCAGGAGATTTTGGCCGGGGTGCAGGAGCGCCGCGTCGCCGTCGACGCCGTGTTCGATTCCGTGTCGGTGGTCACCACTTTTAAAGAGGAGCTTGGCAAGGCCGGGGTGATCTTTTGCCCGATTTCGGAGGCGGTGCAGAGCCATCCGGAGCTGGTGCGCAAATATCTGGGCTCGGTGGTGCCGGTCACCGACAATTATTTTGCGACTCTCAACTCCGCCGTGTTTTCGGACGGCTCCTTCGTCTATGTGCCGCCCGGCGTGCGCTGCCCGATGGAGCTTTCGACCTATTTCCGCATCAACGAGCAGAATACCGGGCAGTTCGAGCGCACGCTGATCATCGCCGACGCCGGGTCCTATGTGTCCTATCTCGAGGGCTGCACGGCGCCCAAGCGCGACGAAAACCAACTGCATGCGGCGGTGGTGGAACTGGTCGCGCTCGACGACGCCGAGATCAAATATTCGACCGTGCAAAACTGGTATCCCGGCGACAGCGAGGGGCGCGGCGGCATTTACAATTTCGTCACCAAGCGCGGCGATTGTCGCGGGGCGCGCTCGAAAATTTCCTGGACGCAGGTGGAGACGGGATCGGCCATCACCTGGAAATATCCGTCCTGCATTTTGCGCGGCGAGTCTTCGCGGGGCGAGTTCTATTCCATCGCCATTTCCAATGGGCGGCAGCAGGTCGATTCCGGCACCAAAATGCTGCATCTCGGCAAGAACACCTCGAGCAGGATCATCTCGAAAGGCATTTCGGCGGGGCGCTCACAAAACACATATCGCGGCCAGGTGTTCGCGCATCGAAAAGCGGAGAACGCGCGCAATTTCACCAATTGCGATTCGCTGCTGATCGGCGATCAGTGCGGCGCCCATACCGTGCCCTATATCGAGGCGAAGAATTCCTCCGCTTTGTTCGAGCATGAGGCGACCACCTCGAAAATCTCCGACGATCAACTGTTCTACTGCATGCAGCGCGGGCTTGAGCCGGAAGAAGCCACCGCGCTGATCGTCAATGGATTCGTGCGCGACGTGTTGCAGCAATTGCCGATGGAGTTCGCCGTGGAGGCGCAAAAACTCATCGCCATTTCGCTCGAAGGCAGCGTCGGCTGACAGGATTTAATCATGATCGAAATCGAAAATTTGCACGTCGCCGTCGCCGGCAAGAAGATTCTCGACGGGCTCACGCTGAAAGTCGAGGACGGACAGGTCGCGGCGATCATGGGGCCGAACGGGTCGGGCAAGTCCACGCTCTCCTATGTGGTCGCGGGGCGCGCCGATTATGAAGTGCTGGACGGATCGATCCGGCTCGACGGCGTCGACATACTGGAAAAATCGCCGGCCGAGCGGGCGGCCATGGGGCTGTTCCTGGTGTTCCAATATCCGCTGGAAATTCCCGGCGTCGCCACCATGACCTTCTTGAAGGCGGCGCTCAATGCGCAACGCAAAGCGCGCGGCGAGGCGGAGCTGCCCACCATCGAATTCATGAAGCAGGTGCGCGCCGCCGCCGCCAAATTGAACATTTCGCAGGACATGCTCAAGCGCCCGGTCAATGTCGGCTTTTCCGGCGGCGAGAAGAAGCGCATGGAGATTCTGCAAATGGCGCTGCTCGAGCCGCGGTTTTCCATTCTCGAC
This sequence comes from Rhodoblastus acidophilus, assembly GCF_025961575.1. Taxonomy (GTDB): domain Bacteria; phylum Pseudomonadota; class Alphaproteobacteria; order Rhizobiales; family Beijerinckiaceae; genus Rhodoblastus; species Rhodoblastus acidophilus_C. Next base: position 214,838 of record NZ_JAOQNX010000002.1, read on the forward strand.
GAGATGGATTCCGGGCTCGACATCGATGCGCTCAAAACCTGCGCCGAAGGCGTCAACGCCTTGCGCGGCGACGGTCGCAGTTTTTTGGTGATCACGCACTATCAGCGTCTGCTGAATTTTATTCCGCCGGACGTTGTGCATGTGATGTCGCGCGGAAAAATCGTGAAAAGCGGCGGACCCGAATTGGCGCTTGCGCTGGAGGCCAGTGGCTATGCCGAATATGCGGAAGGAGCGGCTGCGTGACCGGGCTTTCCAGCAAGGCGGAAGAAGAGTTTTCGGGCCTGTTGCCCGCCGACGCCTCGGCGTCGGCAAAATTGTTCTTCGAGCAGTTCCAGCGCGCCGGCCTGCCCGGCCGGCGCGTCGAAAGCTGGCATTATTCGGACCTGCGCACCAGGTTGCGCGTGGTTCCTCCGGTCGCGCACGCGCCTGACGAGGCGGCGCGCGGGGTGGCGCGGCACAAGCTGGGGGCGAGCGAGCGGCTGCGGCTGGTCACCATCGACGGTTTCTTTGCGCCGGAGCTTTCGGATGATTTTTCCGGCGTCGCCGGGATTGAAATCTCCTCCGTCGGCGAAGCGGAATTTTTCGGCGGCGCCGCCGATCCCATGCTCGATCTCAACGCCGCCTTTTCCCGCGGCGGCTTTCTGCTCGAGATCGGGGTCGGCGCGCGCGTGGAGCCGGTGATCGAAATCGTGGCGCTCGCCGGCGCCGAAACCGACCGCAGCCGGTTTGGACGCAATCTGATCCGGCTGGGCGCCGGCGCCCGCGCGGCAATTTTGGAGACGCGCGACGAAGGTTTTGCCGGCTTTGGCGACAGCGCTCTGTTCATCGAACTGGGCGAGGATTCGCAGCTCGATTATGCCTGCCGTTGCCGGGAAACCGCTGGGGTCGAGGTGCAGACGCTCAATGTGATGCTGGCGGCGCGCGCGAAATTGCGGGCTGTGTCGCTGCTGGCGCAGACACCGTTCCTGCGCCGGCAATTCTTCGTCTCGCTCGGCGGCGAAGGCGCGGAGCTGCAGCTCTCCGGCGCCGCGATTTTGGGCCGCAACGATCACGCCGACCTGACCATGGTGGTGCACCACAATGCGCCCGCCTGCGTCAGCCGCGAGACTTTTAAATATGTGCTCGGCGACCACGCCAACGGGGTTTTTCAGGGCAAGATCATCGTGCCGCCGCATGCGCAAAAAACCGACGGCAAGATGCTGTGCCGGGGCTTGCTGCTCTCCGACGACGCCGCCATGTCGGCCAAGCCGGAACTGGAAATCTTTGCCGACGATGTCGCCTGCGGCCATGGCGCGGCGGTGACCAAACTCGACGCGCAGCAGCTGTTCTATCTGGAGACGCGCGGCGTCCCCCATATCGAAGCGGAAAAGATTCTGATCGACGCTTTCGCGGCCGACGTGTTCGACACGCTGGCCAGCGAAGGCTTGCGCGACGTGCTGCGCCAGGACCTTTCCGATCTTCTCGGCGAAAAGGAGCCGGCGTCATGAACCAGATGAAACCGGTCTACGACCTGAGCAAAATTCGCGCGGATTTTCCCATCCTCACGGAAAAGCCCTATGGCAAACCGCTGGTCTATCTCGACAATGCCGCGAGCGCGCAAAAGCCGCGTCAGGTGATCGCCCGCATGACCCATGCGACGGAGCACGAATATGCCAATGTGCATCGCGGCCTCCATTATCTCGCCAATGCGGCGACCGACGCCTACGAAGCCGCGCGCGAAAAAGTGCGGGCGTTTTTGAACGCCGGTTCGACCGACGAGATCATTTTTACCCGCGGCGCGACCGAAGCGTTGAACCTGGTGGCGTCGTCGTTCGGCCGGGCGAAAATCGGCGCCGGCGACGAGATCGTGCTGTCGATCATGGAGCACCATTCCAACATCGTGCCCTGGCATTTTTGGCGCGAGCGCGCCGGCGCGGTTTTGAAATGGGTCGATGTCGAGGATGACGGGTCGTTCTCGTTGCAACGGTTCGAGGAGGCCCTGACGGACCGCACCAAGATCGTCGCCATCACCCATATGTCCAACGTGCTGGGCACGGTGACGCCGGTGAAGGAAATCGTTAGGCTCGCACATGAGCGTGGCGTTCCGGTGCTGGTCGACGGGTCGCAGGGCGCGGTTCATGCGCAGGTCGACGTGCGCGATCTCGATGTCGATTTTTATGCGATCACCGGCCACAAGCTTTATGGCCCGACCGGCATTGGCGCGCTCTACGGCAAGAGGGAATGGCTGGAAAACCTGCCGCCCTTTGCCGGCGGCGGCGAGATGATCGAGACGGTGACGTGTGACACCGTCACTTACGGCGTTCCGCCCCAAAGATTTGAGGCGGGCACGCCGCCGATCCTCGAAGCGATCGGGCTTGGCGCCGCGCTCGACTATATGGAGACGCTCGGCCGCGACGCCATTCGCGCGCATGAGGCCGACCTCGCCGCCTATGCCGGCGCGCGGCTCGCCGAACTGCCGTTCCTGCGGCTGATCGGGACCGCGCCGGACAAGGGGGCGCTGTTCTCGTTCGAAATGACCGGCGCGCACGCCCATGACGTTGCGACCGTGATCGACCGCTCCGGCGTCGCGGTGCGCGCCGGCACCCATTGCGCGCAGCCGCTGCTGGCGCGCTATGGCGTGACCTCCACCTGCCGGGCGTCTTTCGCCCTCTACAACACCCGCGAGGAAGTGGACGCGCTGGTCGCGGCGCTGACCCGCGCCGCCGATTTGTTTTCCTGATGGATGACGCGATGACCGAGACCGAGACCCAGCCCAATCATCCCGAAATCGCCGCAAATCCCGAGCTTCGGCCACAGGATTTCGACCAGCTGAGCGAGGGCATCGTCGCCGCGCTGAAGACGGTCTATGACCCGGAAATCCCGGCCGACATTTATGAGCTCGGGCTGATCTATCGGGTCGAGATCGATGACAGCCATTTTGTGAAAATCGACATGACGCTCACCGCGCCGGGCTGTCCGGTGGCTGGCGAAATGCCGGTCTGGGTGGAAAATGCCGTCGCCGCCGTGCCCGGCGTCGCCGGGGTGGAGGTCAAAATGGTGTTCGATCCGCCGTGGGACCAGAGCCGCATGTCGGATGAGGCGCGCGTCGCGCTCGACATGTGGTGAGCGGCGGGGCCGGCCGGGTTCAGGCGCGTCGCTGGAGTGGCGCGGGGCGCGGCTCTGGAGCTACGGCGCCGGCCTTGTCTCGCAGGACCTCCCGCAGCGACCTGATGGCGGCGTCGAGGGCGTGACGCTGTTGCTCCAGATGGCTGAGCTGCGACCTGAGAACCTCGTCGCCCGGCATGAAAAAATCGGCGGGCTCGGTCTTGCCGGCGTCGCGCTCCGCGAGGAAGCCCCGGATTTGCTCGAGACTGAAGCCGAGGTCCTTGGCTTTGAGGATCGAACGCAGGCGGGCGACCTGCTCCTCGCCGAACAGACGCGCCCGCCCACCCGCGGCGCGGTGCGATGACAGCAAGCCGCGTTCTTCATAGAAGCGCAAAGCGCGGGTCGTAACCCCGTAACGCCTCGCGAGATCGCCGATCAGGTGTCCGCACATCGGCTCCCGCGGCGTGTTCACGTCCTTGATCTGTCTCCTGGCCGTCATTGCGAGCATCCCCAATACGCAAAGCGAGGTGAGGATAGCAGCGCGGCGCCCGCTTGGCGGCGCCGCGGGGGTGACGTAACCGTGACGCCTGTTACCTGACGCTTGCGCGCCGGGCGGGCGTCAGGCTTTTTTCAGAAAACAGGTTTTGAGCACCAGGCCCTTCACCTTGTCGGTGCGGCCCTCGATCTCCTCGGGATCGTCGGTGAGGTGGATGCCGCGGATCATCGTGCCGCGCTTCAGCACGGTGGACGACCCCTTCACCTTCAGATCCTTGATGACCGTGACATTGTCGCCCTCGTTGAGGAGCGCGCCGTTGGAATCGCGGGTCTCGGACATTGGCTTTCCTTTTTGCGCGTCGCGCGCCCTTCGAGCAACGTGGAGGCCGCGGTAGACCATGGATTTGCCGGCTTGCCAAGGCCATGTCAGGCATGCCCCGAGCTTGCCCCGTCCGATCTGGGGCGCCTCGGACGGTCGAGCCCCCGCCCCGGGCGTGCGAAAAGTTTGGGTTGAGCCTGGGCCATAAGCCGCTAAACACGAGGGCATGCTCTACGCTTGGCTGATCGCGCCCTTCGTCGATTATGAATTCATGCGCCGCGCGCTGGTCGGCGCCTGGGCGCTGGCGCTGGCGGGGGCGCCGCTCGGCGTGTTCCTGCTGCTGCGGCGCATGGCGCTGTCCGGCGACGCCCTCGCCCACGCCATCCTGCCCGGCGCGGCGCTCGGCTATCTCGTCGCCGGCCTGTCGCTGCCCGCCATGACGCTCGGCGGCGTTTTGGCCGGCTTCGCCGTCGCCCTGGGCTCCGGCGCCATCGCCCGCGCCACCGTGTTGCGCGAGGAAGCGTCGCTTGCCGCCTTCTACCTGCTGTCGCTGGCGCTTGGCGTCACCCTGGTGTCCGTGCGCGGCTCCAATGTCGACCTGCTGCATGTGCTGTTCGGCAGCGTGCTGGCGCTCGACGACGCCACCTTGATCCTGCTGGCCGCGATCGCCAGCGTCACCCTGGTGGGGCTCGCCGCGATCTACCGGCCGCTGGCGCTGGATACGCTCGACCCCGGTTTTCTCGCCTCCGTCAGCCGGGCCGGCGCGGCGATCCAGAGCGTTTTCCTGATGCTGGTGGCGTTGAACCTGGTCGCCGGATTTCATGCGCTGGGGACGCTGCTGTCGGTGGGCATGATGATGCTGCCGGCGATTTCCGCGCGCCTGTGGACGCAGAACATGAGCGGGATGATCGCGCTCGCCGCTTTGTTCGGGCTGACCGGCGCCTATGCCGGGCTGCTCGCCTCCTATCATTGGGCGCTGCCCTCGGGGCCGCTGATCATTCTGGCCTGCGGCGCGCTCTATGTGCTGTCGCTGGTCGCCGGGCCGGCGGGAGGCTTGTTGCGCAAATTCACGCCGCGTTCGCATCTGGAAGGGTGAGGGCGGCCGCGCGCGCCTCCAAGGCCTGGCGGAGCCGCGCGGGAAGCTGCCGACGCGCTTTGACGCGCGCAAAAGACAGTTCTTCGATCGGCTTGCTAGTGGGGTACAGCGCCTGGCGCTCCTCCCAATTGTCGAAGGTCAGCCGCTCCGCCGTGTCGACGAAGGTTTCGACCGGCGCATTTTCGGCTAGAACCAACTCATGGGCCTCGAGCTCGACGTGGTAATAGACGATCCGCTCGGCGATGGCGCGCTCACGGACGATCGAGGCGCCGTTGACCAGGGCGCTGGCGTGGACCAGCAAGCCGTCGACGAACAGCGCGTGATCCGGCGACAGCAAGAGGTCGCGGCTGGGGACGCCCTCGCTGAGCGCGCCAGCCTTGATCCGGATCGGACAGACGCGCAGCGGATCGGAAAAACGCGTCGAAATCGTGCTGCGGCCGATCCAGGCGACGGGCTTGAACGCGCCCTCGGAGGTCAGAAGCAGGTCGCCGCGCGCCAAATTCTCCACGGCGACTTCGCCCTTGTCGGTCATGAGCGAGGTCCCGCGCGCAAAGCACGCCACCTCGGTGGTCACGGCGCCGACGTTTTTGCCCAGGTCGGCCACCGACACCGTCCCCGTGGACAGATTGATGTCATAGAGCAGGGCGGGATAATCATAGACTGGGTTTCCGTTCGACATGACATAGGCGTCGGTCGCGTCGGCGCAAAAAGACGTGACATAGTCCGTTGGAGCGGAAAAACTGAATGTGGCGACCAGAGACATCGTTCCGGTGTTCGGGTCGACCGTTTCGACGCGATATTGATCGGCGGCGGCGCCCTGGCACAGCGCGAACAGCTGCGATCCATTGTACGTCAAGCGCAACACCTGGGCGTTGAGGGGCGTGTTCCAGGACCTTGCCTCGGTCAAGCTGCAGCCATAAAGAACATTGCCGCTCGAAACCACGTAGATATCGGTCGCGCTGGCCGCCACCGACGCGCGATTTACGTTGAAGCCGTCAGATGCGATCAAGTAACGGTTATCGGCGGCTTCGCCCGTGGCGCGATCGATGGTCTCTAAATAGAGATACATGAAGTCCGCCTCGTAGCCCATCGCAACCAGGGACGAACCGTTCAGGGTCATGCAATCGATATTATGGCCGCCGCCCTTGGTCGTGACCGCGCCCGTGGCCAGATTGATGTCGTATAACAAGCCGAGCGCGGAGACGATGTAACAATCGTTGGCGTCGGCGGCGAACGGCAGACCACTCCAAAAAACATCAGGGTCTATAGAAAAACGCGCGACAGGCGTCGCAACGCCGGTTGAGGGATCGAACGTTTCGACAAAACAATCGCCGTTGAGATAATCACCACCCATAACAACGAGTTTGGACATATCATCTCTCCAAAATCGACATCGCAAAATGCGTAGCAATTAAGTTAATCAATTTATCACCCATCTAAGCAAGCACAACGCGAGGGAGGTTGCGGGGCGTTCAACTTTTCGGCAGCGCGATCGAAGTCGAGCATTTCAACATTCGGCGCCCGGGCCGCCCGCGTCGATCGACGTCGCCGGTTCCGGCCCCGACTTGCCTGCGCCAGAGCAGGTCACGCGTAGATGCGGCGCATGCCATACCATAAAGATACTTATTTAAGTCTTGAAATCCGTTACGGAATACGGCAGTCTTAACAATTCAGACGGAATTGGAATGCTCAGAGAATTGCCCGGCGCCCGGAGACGCTGCAATGACCATTACGCCTGTTTCCAACACATTGTATACGTTCATCATTCCTGATGTTCCGACCGGCGCGACCGTTTACGAACTGGGGCCGGACTTCATCAATCTGAATGGCGAAAGTATTTTCGGCATATCCTACTGCCTCAATTATCAGGGCCAGGTGCTGCAGCCGTTCGCCGCCTATGGATTCGTCCTGGATTCCTCAAACGGCTTTCTCGGCGCGGCGCCGGCGACCAGCACCAACGCCACCGATCCGCACGGTCTTCCCGGCGGCGTGACCACCGCGCATGGGTTCGGCCGTTTCGGCGGGACCTATGCCAATGAATTTCTCAGCGCCTGGAGCAATTCCTCCGACGGAATCACCTATTCGCTGCAATATTCGATCTACACGCAGGACAGCCAGGGCGCGCTGACCTCGACAAACGCCGCCACCCTGTTCACCGGTCTCACCCCGGTCGCAATCCCCTCCTCGGTTCCCTGGGGGAACTGGGGGCATTCCAGCCAGGCCTCGCTGAACGACGGCAAGGATCTGCTCGCCCTGGACAGCGTCGACGCCTCGGGCGTGGAGCAGCTCAACTTCGCCTTTGTCGCCGGCGACGGGGCCACGAGTCCCAGCTTCACCTATAGCGACGCCAATTGGGTCGCCGGAAACAGCTATGCCTGGAGTCTCGGAGGCGGGACAAATCAATACAACCTGCTCACCGAGGACACACAAGCCGGCCAGAACGCGAGCCTGCACAGGACCTCCATTTCGACCCTGGGGTCGCAGAGCTCGGACTGGACGACGCCGACAAGTTTTTCTCAAATCGATCGGATCACCTGGGCCGCTTCGAACGGCAACACGGTCCTCGACCTCAGCGGCCTCGAGAACGGTTCGTCGGCGCATCAATTGTCGATCGTGAACTGGTCGACCGGGGCGATCGGCGCGACCCTGGACGAGAGCTACACCGGAACGCTTTATGCGGGCGCGCGGGTGCTGGCGCTCGGCGCCGCCGCCAATGGCTCGTTCCTGGAATATTGGGTGGACAGCTCGGGCCTGAAGCTTGAGGAAGTCCAGATCGTCAATGGCGCGCTTCAGGTGGTCGACACTTTCGTGCTCGACGCGAACGCCAACGGAACGGCCTCGGTGGCCAATCTCGGCAACGGGCGCGTTCAGGTCAATTGGCAGGTCTATAGCGGCGATCCCACCCAGGCCGGCGCGACTTCGGTCGACAAGACCGAGATCGTCGCCATCTGCTTCATGGCCGGAACGCGAATTCGCACGCCGGACGGCGAGGCGGCGATCGAGACGCTGCAACCCGGCGATCTCGTGCTCACCCGCGATGGCGCGGCCAAGCCCGTCAACTGGCTGGGACGGCAGACCGTGTCGCTGCGCTTCGCCGATCCTTTGCGCGTGCTGCCGATCCGCATTCGCGCCGGCGCGCTCGCCGAGCACACGCCCGCGCGCGACCTGCTGGTGTCGCCCGATCACGCCTTGCTGGTGGAGGACACGCTGATCCATGCGGGCGCGCTGGTCAACGGGCGCTCGATCACCCGCGAGACCGAGGTTCCCGAGGTTTTCGTCTATTACCACGTCGAACTCGAGGATCATGCGCTGATCCTCGCCGAGAACACGCCGGCGGAGACTTTTGTCGACACGGTGGATCGGCTGAACTTCGACAATTGGGCGGAATTCCAGGCGCTTTATCCCGGGGGCAAGACGGTGGACGAACTCCCCTACCCCCGCGCCAAATCGCACCGGCAGGCGCCGGCGCGCATCCGCGCGGCGCTCGACCGCCGCGCCGCCGACCTCTGCGCCGCAGCGGCCGGGGCGGCGTAACATGTTCCGGAGCCCGTTCGGCGATCTCCCTTTCACCGAACGGGCTCTTTCGCTCGCGGCGGGGCTTTACGCGAGCGGGGGCGTTCAGCCGATCTTGGCCACGGCGTGGATGATCTGCTGGCGGGTGCGCTGGGCGACGACCGCCACATCGGCGATGCCGGCCTGGACCGCACGCCAGGATTCGTCGCCGGCGACGGCGAGGCGGCCAATGGTGTTCTGCACGTTTTCGGCCTCGCCCTGCAGGCGAAGCAGCGCATTGTCGACATCCGCCCGCACCTGCTGAATCGCGTCGGCCGAGACGAGCTGCGCGGCGTCGGCGGACGCCTTCCAGGTCTTCATCTGCGCCTCGACCCGCGCCTTCAACGCCGCCTTGACATCCTCGGCATGGCCCGCCGCGACGACGAGGAAATCGTGCATGCGCAATTCCACCTCGCACCACTGGTCCGCCAGAACGTCGGCCTGCTGATTGGCCGCCGCCGCCGCGTCTTGCGCCGCCTTCATGCCGATCTCGGCGAAACGGTTGCGCGCCGCGCGAATCCGCTCGAGCGTCTGTTCCGCCTGTTCGCGCGCTTCGCCGCTGAGCTTGGCGGCGGAAATCTCCATGGACGCCAGGCTGGCGTCGGCCTCGTCCAGGCGCTGCTTGGTCCATGCGATCTGATTGTGAAGGGCGCTGGCGGATTTCATCGGATCTTTGTCGGTCATCGTCGGTCTCCAGTCTGATGTTTGGGGGATGTCAGCGTGGGCGACAGTGAATTTACTGAACGTTCGTTAAGTGTCAAGAGCGAAACATCGATCTTGTCGCGGACGCTGGACGGTGAGATTTTTCCGCCCCGCTCGACTCAGGTGAGAAGCTCTGATATCCAGAACCAAACCAATGGTTTCGTATTGCAATGAATGACAACAGTTCGACGCGAACGTTAATATTGTCAGCGGCGGCACGACTTTTTGCCGCGGATGGTTATGACGCAGTCTCCATGCGCGATGTCGCGGCGGAAGTGTCGATGACGCCCGCGAATATCTACTATCACTTCAAGGACAAGGATGCGCTCATCCGGGAGACGCTGGTCCATGTTCTCTCGGCGCCGGCGCCCTCATTGGAGACGATTCTGGCGACGACCCAGGCGCCGCTCGAGGTGATCGACGCCTTCATCGATTCTTTTGTGCATACGATGTTCGAGGATCGGATTTTTTCGAAGCTTGTGCTGCGCGAATTGCTCGACGGCGACGTCGACCGGCTGAAATATGTCGCCGAAACCGTCGTCAATCATCCCTTTTCCGTGGTGGCGCGCGCGGTCGCGGATTGCGGCGGCGGCGGCGATCCCGTTCTCATGACTGTATCGATCATCGGCATGATCATCGGGCATTTCCAAATGGCCGCGATGATTTGCTATGCCCCCGGCGGGACGCCGGAACACGCCGATCCCCGCGTCGTCAGCCGCCACATTTCCACTCTCGTGCGCAGCGCGCTCAAGGCTTGGGGAAGCGCGGACTGAACGGGGCGGAGGCCCGTTCGCCTTAGGAACAGACTGCAAAACGAGAGACGGAAAAAGTTCGCCGGAAATAATTCACCGAGAGCAGTTCTTGCGCGGATACGAAGCGCAGATCAATTGGACGATCTGCCGGCAACGTTTTAAGTTAGCTCTTTGTGTAATTCACCCAATTTCAAATGCGTAGCTTTCAATAAAATCTCTGTCATATCCTCAACATATTTAGCCTCTTCTGCCTGCAAATGGCACAAGCTCTATGGTCGTAGCAATATATTTTCCCAGTTTAACGGGATTAAATTCGAAATGCCTGCTGTCTGAATGCGCGAATATTTCATGACGAGCAACCAAGATTTTCTTATGCATTTCAGCATGTTCTGCGCTGAAATTAACCAACCTTAAAGGAAAACCGGGCCAGCCCTTGCTCTTAGTGAACGGTCGGGCATAAGCGATAATCAGGTTGGTTACGAAAGCAGTTTGCTGTTGATAGATTGATCCACGACGTTCCCACGGTCTTGAATGCCATTTCTTTTTGAGTAGATAGCGCGCGCAAAAGCGAGCCTGGGCGAAATCATACGTGGCGGCAAAGAGACGCTCATACTGTTTTTTCTTTTGAACTATTTCTTGCATGGAAAAATTTCCATTCCAAGCTACAAAAACATCGAAGCCCTGTCCCAATGAATGGCTAGACGTGATCTATATGCCACTAATCTTTTAGTCGGCGCGCTGGCACTCCGCGCAAAGCCCTCGGACCTCGATCGACACGGTTTCCGCCGCGAACATGTTTTTGCGCGCGGTTTGCCCCAAGAAACTTTCAAGCGCCGCGCCGGAAAATTCGCGCGTCGCGCCGCAGGCGCGGCAGATCAAAAATCCCGCGCACAGAGCGTGCCCCTGGCTGCGGCAGGCCACATAGGCGTTTTGCGACTCCACCCGGTGCGCCAGCCCCTCGTCCATCAGTTTTTGCAGCGCCCGATAGACCGTCGGCGGCGCCATCCGCTTCGCGCCGCTGAGCGCGTCGATCACGTCATAGGCCGACAAGGGCTTTTGCGCCGCCGTCAGCAAATCCAGAATCTGGCTTTGCACGGCGTTCAGCTGCGGCGAGGTTTTGAGGGTGGACATTCGCTTCGATCTGATATGTTATAACATACATCGCCGCATCGCCGGCGCCCACTGAAACTAGGATGTCTTCATGCGTCTGAAAAGCCTGCTGGCCGCCGCCCTTCTGCTGCTGCCCCTGCCCCTGCGCGCCGAAGTTCCCGAAAAGCCGCGCGTGGTCGCGAGCTTCTCCATTCTGGGCGATCTCGTCCGCGAGGTCGGCGGCGACAAGGTGGATGTGCAGGTTCTCGTCGGCCCCAATGGCGACGTCCACGCCTTCCAGCCCACCCCGGCCAACGCCCAGGCGCTGAAAAAGGCGAAACTGATCGTCGTCAACGGCCTCGGGCTCGAGGGCTGGATGACCCGGCTGATCGCCTCCTCGGGATCGCGCGCGCTGGTCGTGGTGGCGAGCCAGGGGGTGAAGAGCATCGAAGGCGAGGAGGACGGCAAGAAGGGGATCGATCCCCACGCCTGGCAGAGCGTCGCCAACGCCAAAATCTACGCCGTCAACATTCGCGACGGCTTGAGCGCCGCCGATCCCGCCGACGCCGCCTATTTCAAGGCGCGCGCGGAAGACTTTTTGGCGCGGCTCGATGCGACCGAAGCCAAGGTGCGCGCCGACGTCGCTCAGATCCCGGAGAAAAACCGCCGCATCGTGACCACGCACGACGCGTTCGGCTATTTCGCCGCCGCCTATGGCTTTGAATTCCTGGCGCCGCAGGGCATTTCGACGGATTCCGAACCTTCGGCCAAGGACATCGCCGCCCTGATCGCCCAGATCAAGCGCGAGAAAATCCCCGCCGTGTTCCTGGAAAACATTTCCGACCCCCGGCTGATGAAGCGCATTGGCGAGGAAAGCGGCGCAAAGATCGGCGGCGACTTGTTTTCCGACGCGCTCTCGGCCAACGATGGGCCGGCGCCCACTTACATCGACATGATGAATCACAATATGGATGAGTTGAAGAAGGCGCTCGTCCCTCATAGCTGAGCAAGGGGGATTGACCGCGCCCCCGCGGTCAAAAACCGAAACGGAGATTTCATGTCCGAGCAAAAGATTCCCGTCACCGTGCTGACCGGCTACCTCGGGGCGGGCAAGACCACGCTGCTCAACCGCATCCTCACCGAAGATCACGGCAAAAAATTCGCCGTGATCGTCAATGAATTCGGCGAGATCGGCATTGACAATGAACTCGTCGTCGACGCCGACGAAGAAGTGTTCGAGATGAACAACGGCTGCATCTGCTGCACCGTGCGCGGCGACCTGATCCGCATCATCGAGGGGCTGATGCGGCGCAAGGGCAAGTTCGACGCCATTCTGGTGGAGACCACCGGGCTCGCCGATCCCGCCCCCGTCGCCCAAACCTTTTTCGTCGACGCCGACGTGCAGAAGGAGACGCGGCTCGACGCCATCGTCACCGTCGCCGACGCCAAGTTTTTGGCCGACCGGCTCAAGGATGCGCCTGAGGCCAAGAACCAGATCGTGTTCGCCGACGTCATCCTGCTCAACAAGACCGATCTGGTGAACCGCGACGAGCTCGAAGAGGTGGAGGCGCGCATTCGCGGCCTCAATCCGTACGCGAAACTGCATCGCACCAACCGCTGCGACATCGCGCTGGAGCATGTTCTGGATCGCAAGGCTTTTGAGCTGGACCGCATCCTCGATCTCGACCCGGATTTTTTGACCGTGGACGAGCATGGCCATGAGCATCATGGCCATGACCACCATGATCACGACCATGGCCATCATCACCATGGGCATGACCATCATGATCATGACCACCATGATCACGGTCATCATCACCACGACCACGAGTGCGCGCCGGATTGCGACCACGAGGACCATCATCACGCGCCCAAAGTGCTGCATGACGAAGAGGTCAAGTCGGTCGCCATCGCCATCGACGGTCCCGTCGATCCCGACCTGTTCCTGCCCTGGATCAACGAGGTGGTGCAGCGCGACGGTCCCGACATCCTGCGCTCGAAAGGCATTCTGGCCTTCCCCAATGAGCCCAGGCGCTATGTCTTCCAGGGCGTGCACATGATCCTGGACGGCGATCTGCAGCGCGAATGGAAGGCGGAGGAAAAACCCAACAGCCGCATCGTCTTCATCGGCCGCAAGCTGAAGGAAAAAGAGCTGCGCGAAGGGTTTTTGGCCTGCGCGGCGTTTCAGACCGCCTGAGCGGCGCCCGTTGGCGGGCAGCTGAAAAATCCGTGGACCGCCCCCGCCCTTCGAGACGCCCGCCGCGGCGGGCTCCTTAGGGTGAGGGCTACTTTATGAAATTTTGGAGGCGGCTTGGCGGCCTGCTAGCCGTGAAGATTCAGCATCCGCGTCACAAAACTCGGATCGCCGGCCAGTAGCCATGCGAGGCCGGCGACGAGCAGCGTCGCCTGCGCCAGGCGTCCCAGGACTTTCATCGTCTGCGCGGCGCCGTCGTATTTGCCCAGCGGCCGGCTTTGATCCTCGAAGCGATAGACGAAACGACCCATGGTGCTCTCGCGCCTTCGTTCGTTTGAAAAGACGGACAAATTCAACTTAAAATTGTCCTTTCCCACACTGTCCATCTCCGGTTGCTTTTCCCTTAACATCCCCTGTTCGCTCAGATATTTGTGCGCGGGCGCGCTGGATTTGGCGCGCGCGCGAAAACGAATTATGTGTTCGGCTTGGCCTGACCGGTCTTCCCGCGCGGATTCGCTGGGAGCGGACTGGGAGGGAACGTGCGGGTTTCAGCGATGACGGCAGGGTTTTTCAACGAACAGGATTGGGCCAATGAGGCCAATTGCCCGGAAGACTCATTGCCCGCGCCACGCCGCTGGGACCTCGTGCTCACCTGCGGCGAACAGCTCGACGCCCGGCGCGATGCGCTCGAACTGCTGGCCGCGCTGGCGGCGGAAGCGCCCGGCCGCGCCATTCTGCTGATCTGCGCCGAACCCGTCGATCCCGCGGTGAAAGAAGCGCTCGCCGGGGCTTGCGCGCTGGTGGCGCCGCCGCGCCAGAACGCTTTTGGACGCTATGTCCACTTCCTCCAGTCGCGCGCGCTGCGCTTCGCCTTTTCCGCCGCCGAACTTTTGGCGGCGCTGCAGGCGCGCGGTCATGAATTCGCGCTGGTGTGCTGCGGCGACCGGGGCGCCGAGGGGTTTTTCATCGAAAAGATGCGCCGGCACGGGCAATTGCGCTTCGACGGCCTGGCCGTGCGGCTGCAGGGCCTGACGGCGCTGGCGCTCGAGGATGAGGCGACGCCGCTGCATGAGCTGAACGCCGAGGCGCGCAACCAGATGATCGAGGAAATCGTCTGTGTGCAACGGGCCGATCTCCTGCTCTATCGCGATGAGGCGCTGTTCGCGCAGGTGGAAAAACTGGGCCGGCGCTTCGGGTTTGACGCGCGGGCGCGCGCGCGTCAGGAGACCGCGCCGCTGTGGAGCGTTTTGCGCGCGCCGCCGCGCCCGGCGCTCGCCGAGCCGGCGAATCTGCCGGTCGGCTTCGTCATTCCCCATTTCAACAATGCCGCCTTGATCGCGGAATGTCTGGCCTCGGTGCGCGCCTGCGCCGAACCGGGCGACGAAATTCTCGTCGTCGACGACGCCTCGCGCCCGAGCGAGAAACAGGCGCTGCGCGAGAGTGTCGCGCGGCTGAACGTGGAAGGCGCGCCCGAGATCGCGCTGCACGAATTGCCGCGCAACAGCGGTCCCGCCGCCGCGCGCAACGCCGGCGTCGCCCATTTGCAGCGCGCCGAACTGGTGCAATTCATCGACGCCGACGACGCGCTCCACCCCGACGGGTTTCGCGCCACCCGCCGCGCCCTGCGGCTCAATCCCGACCTCGCCATGGTCTATGGCCTGCAGCGCAATTTCGGCGCGGACCGGTTTTATTGGGTGACCATGGACCCCAATCCGCTCACCATCTTCGACGAGAATTTTTGTCACAGCGCCCCGCTGGTGCGCCGCGCCGCCTATGCCGCGCTGGGCGGACAGCAATCGGCGCTGCGCCGCCATTACGAGGATTGGGAGTTCAACATCCGCCTCGCCTTGTCCGGCTTCGCCGCCGAAGTGGTTGTGGCGCAGACCCAGCAATATCGCATCGGCGCCGCCACCCGCACCTTCGACCAGGCGGAAAAAACCAACCAGTCGCGCCAGGCGCTTTTCGCCCGCATGGCGCGCGAAAAACTTTCGGGCGATCCCCATCGCGACCGGCTCGCCGCGACGCTCGCGGTCTATGCGGCCAAACTCGAACATGCCGGCCTGCTGGCGCTCGCCGCCGGCCAGCGCCGCACAGCCCCGGAGCCGGCGCGCCGGATCGTCGAGATCGCCCATGTCGTCGATCTCGAAGAGCGGATCAAGGCGCAGCCGCTGCCGAGCTGGCGCAAGAAACTGGCGCGGCTGTCGCTGTCGGTCGCGCGCCGGATCGGTCGGGCGCGGCGCAAATGATGCGGCTCGCCTTTCCTCTCCGTCCCGCCAGACCTCTCCCCCTTCGCCGGATTGCTCCATGACCTCCGCCGGAACCGCGCCCCTCGCCTGCGCTCTGTTCGAAGACCGCCACGACGCCTTCAATCTCGCGCCGCGCGCCTGGGATTTCGTGCTGACCTGCTATGAGCCGCTGAGCATGGTCACCGGCGGCATCGGCACCTATTCGCGCCTGCTGCTGCGGCTGCTGTCGCGCGACGCCGCCGACAAATCCCTGCTGCTGATCTGCGCCGTCGCGCCCGATCCGCGCCTGCGCGAGCTGCTGCCCCATACTTCCGTCATTGTCGCGCCGCCCATCCATCACCGCCATGGGCTGCATATCGAGGATGTCGGCGACGACCACATGCGTTTCTCGCTCGCCGTGGCCGAAACCCTGTGGGCGCTGCAGAAGCACGGCCACAGCTTCCGCTTCATCGAATTCCCCGATTACGGGATGGAGGGCTATTTCAGCCTGAAAATGCGGCGGCACGGGCAATTGCGCGCGGAAAAGATGGCGGTGCGGCTGCATTCGCCGCTGCTGATGCTGTTCGAGGACAATGGCGATCCGCTGCACATCGACGATGTCGGGCGGCGCAAATCGCTGGGCTATGAGCTGTTTTGCTATCGCCACGCCGACGTGCTGCCCTATGGCGCCGAGGCCATGCGGGCGCGGATCGAAGGGATTTGCGCGCGTTTCGGCTTGTCGATTGCGTCGCGGGTGAAAAAAATTCCGCATCCCAAGGCCGAGCCGGGCCTGTTCGGCCTGACCGAGGCGGCGCCGCCGCCGCCGGCGCCGCGGCCCGCGGATCAGCCGCTCACCATCTGCTATGTCGGGCGGCTGGAGAACCGCAAGGGCATCGCCACCTTCTTCGAAACCGTCGCGGCTTCGGCCGAGATCGTCCGGCTGATCAAGGACCGCAACCTGCGCTTCCAACTGGTCGGGCTCGACCTGCCCCATGACGAAACCCGCAGCAATGGGGACCTGATCCGCGCCGCCGTGGCGCAAGCCGGGATCGACGCCCATGTCGACATCTTCGGCTATGTCGACCAGCAGGCGCTGCCGGGAGAATTTTTCGTTCACGCCGACGCCTTCGTGTTTCCGTCGATCTTCGAGAATTATCCCAACGCGCTGCTGGAGACCCTGCCCTATGGCCGGCCGACGCTGGTCAGCGCGCGCGGCGGCATGCCGGAGATCAGCGCCCCCTTCCCCGAAGTGACCAGCTACGATCCGCTGGCGCCCGAGGCGCCCGACGCCATTCTGGCTTTCCTTGCGGCGCTGCAACCGGCGCAACCCGCTCCTTTCGCGCGCGAAAAATTCGACGAGGTGGCGCGTCAGTCCAACGCCAAGATGATCCGAAACTATTTTGATCTGGTCGAGGCGCCGGCCGCGGCGCCGGCGGCCGAGGGCGCGGATTTTTCCGTCGGTTTTGTGGTTCCGCATTACAATTCCAGCGCCGATCTCGGGGAATGCCTGGCCTCGCTGCGCGCCTGCGCCGCCCCACAGGACAGGATCGTCGTCGTGGACGACGCCTCCAAGCCGGCGGAGGTCGCGCGGGCGCAGGAAATTGTCGCGGGCGCCGGCGCGGGCGTGCGGCTGATCCTGCTGGAGCGCAACGTCGGGCCGTCGGCGGCGCGCAACGCCGGCGCCGCCGCTCTGGGCGATGTCCACGCGCTGCAATTCCTCGACGCCGACGACGCCCTCGACGCCGACGGGTTTGCCGCCACGCGCGCCGCGCTGCGCCGCAACCCCGACATCGACATGGCCTATGGCGTGCAACGCTCGCATGGCGAACGCAACCATTTCTGGTTCACCACCGACGCCAATCCCGCCACCGTGCTCGACGAGAATTTCGCCCATAGCGCCGTGCTCGTGCGCAAAGCCGCCTTCGACGCCCTGGGCGGCTATGCGCCGTCGATGCGCCATCTGTTCGAGGACTGGGAGTTTTATGCGCGCTTCTGCCTGGCGGGTTTTCGCGGCGAGGCGGTGCTGGCGCCGACCCAGCTCTATCGCGTGCGTCCCGCCTCACGCTCGACCGACAATGCCGACGCGCTGTTTCGCGCGCGACAGGACCTGATCGCCCATGTCGCTTTGTGCGAAAAAGTCTCCGGCGACCCCGCGACCGATCTTCTGATCACGGCGCTCGCCTGCCACGCCTCGACCCTGGTCAAGACGGGACTGATTTCGCGGGCCGCGCTGCAGGACCCGGAGGCGCTGAAGGAAGTGGTGGAGGTCCACGTCACCCGCGACGCCACCATCCGCGAGTTGCGTGCGCGCATAAAAGGCCAGCGGCTGGCCCGCTGGCGCAAAAGCGCGTCCAGCCTGCTGCTGTCGCTGACCAAGAAGCTGGCCGGGCTGCCGGTTTGAGGCCGCGCTTTATTTTGCCAGCGCCCCCGCGGCCAGCGGCCCGAGAATGAGCGCGGCGGCCAACAGGACCGCAATGCGCTCGTTCCATGTCGTCTCGCGAAAAACCTTGAACATGTTTGGTCCCCCGACGAACAACGCCTGGGGAGGCCCGAGGCGCCGGGGGCAAATAACTAAATTCGCCTGGTCTTACATGCCCATGAGCGTGAGCACATGGGCGGCGACCGAGCGGGCGAGGCCGTCGAGGTCGTAGCCGCCTTCCAGCAGCGACACCACGCGCCCCTTGCACTTGCGGTCGGCGACCTCCATCAGCTTGCCCGTCGCCCAGGCGAAATCCTGCTCGACCAGATTGAGGTTGGCGAGGGGATCGCGGCGGTGGGCGTCGAAGCCGGCCGAAATGATCAAGAGGTCGGGGCTGAACGCCTCGAGACGCGGCAGGACCGCGACCTCCATGGCCTCGCGAAAGTTCATGCTGCCGTCGCCGGCCGCCAGCGGGGCGTTGACCATATTGTTGTATTCGCCGCGCTCGCCGGTGGCGCCGGTGCCGGGATAGAGCGGCATTTCATGGGTCGAGGCGTACATCACCCGCGGGTCGGACCAGAAAATGTCCTGGGTGCCGTTGCCGTGATGGGCGTCGAAATCCATGATGGCGACGCGTTCGGCGGCATGAGTGGCCAAAGCGTGGCGGGCGGCCACGGCGGCGTTGTTGAAGAAGCAGAAGCCCATGGGCGTGGCGCGTTCGGCGTGATGGCCCGGCGGGCGCATGGCGACGAAGGCGTTGTTGACCTTGTGGGTCATCACCTCGTCAATGGCCTGGCAGCAGCCGCCGATGGCGCGATAGGCCGCGGCCAGCGTGCCCGGGCTCATGGTGGTGTCGCTGTCGAGCCGGGCGAAACCGTCGCGCGGCGAGGTCTGCTCCAGCGCGGCGAGATAGGATTCGGGATGGACGCGCAAGGCCTGTTCGCGCGAGCCGTCGACCGCCTGGTCGCGGATGAGCGTCATGAAACGCTCGTGTTCGAGAATGCGCTCCACGACGCGGACGCGATCGGGACGCTCGGGGTGCCCGGGGCCATTGTCGTGATCGAGCCCGCTGGGATGCGTAATCAGCAATGTGTTCAAGTTCTACTCGCCAATGTCCTCGACAGGTCCGCCTGCGCCGGCGGGCGCGCGGCGGACTCCGGGCATTTCCCCCTGTCTGGATGTCGAGCGCTCCATTGGCGGACGAAAATGATCCGCCGGGGTCGCCGGCCATGCATTCCGCGCGGGAAAAACCTCGGCGTCTTCCTTCCCCATTGGTTCGACGCGACGCTTAAGCCTCGCCTCACCGTTTTTGCTTTGGCGCGACGCGTCGCCTGACGGCGCGCGCCCCGCATGTGACGACAAAGCAACGCCTTGCCGCCCTCAAAACCAGCATCGCGCTATTTGTCGCATCTGTCCAACGTTGTTTATGGCTTTCGCCGAAAGTCTGGTCCTGGCCGAACTGGGTCAACGCGTTTACCCTTGGGCGCCGCGCCCCCGCCTGTCGCGTCACGGCAACTGTGTGGCGCATGTGTCACATCGCCACGGTTTCGCAGGCTTTGGGCCGCCTTGACAGTTGCAACGAGACAGCTTGGCGCTTCATATGGTCGTTAACGGGCGGCCAGCTTGGGCGTGATTTTTTTGGGGCGGGCGATGAAGTTTCGGACCTTTGCGACGATAGGCTTGATAGGGGCGGCCTTAGCCGGCTGCAATGGCGTGGGCGGCGTCCGCACCCCGGATCCGGCGCTCAACGCCAAGGACAAGGAATTCCTGTCGCTCGCGCCGACCGCCAATGTCGGCGGCGAGTACGAGCGCTACATCGTCGACGACCCCACCGGCGCCGCGCCGGGCACGATCACCATCGATTCCAGCAAGAACCTGCTGTATTTCTCCATGCCCAACAGGAAGGCGATCCGCTATGGCGTCGCCACCGGCAGCGAAGCCGCGGGCTGGAAGGGCCAGGCCACCATCGGCAAGCTCGCGGAATGGCCGGGCTGGATGCCGCCGGCCGACATGCTCGAGCGCTGGCCGCACCTGCGTCCCACCGCCGAAGCCGGCGGCCTGCCGGGCGGCCCGGACAATCCGCTGGGCGCGCGCGCCATGTATCTGTACCAGGGCAACAAGGACACGCTGTACCGCATCCACGGCACCAACGAGCCGGACAAGATCGGCCAGCACGTGTCGTCGGGCTGCATCCGCATGCGCAATGTCGACGCCATCGATCTCTACAATCGCGTGAAGATCGGCACCAAGGTCAACGTGCTCTGAGGTCTTGACCTCGCAAGTTTTGGACGCCCCCGGAAACGGGGGCGTTTTTGTTTTGGCGGCTGTCAGGCGGAGAGCAGAGCCCCCCCGTCATGCCCGGGCTTGTCCCGGGCATCCACGCCGAGCCGCGAGAGAGAATTCTGCAACAGTTCGCGTTGCGGCGCCGCGTGGATGGCCGGGACAAGCCCGGCCATGACGGACATCAGGCGATGAGGCTTACGGGATGCGCGCGTCCTTGTGGGCGGGCGGCGCCACCCCCTGCTGGGTCTGGAAAAGAACCGGAAAAGAAAAGGGGCGCCGAAGCGCCCCTCAAAGCTCAGCCGCGCGCCGCGCGTTTTTCCCGCTCGCGCTCGCGGCGGCGGTCCTGCACCGGTTGATACGCGATGCGGGCGTGGGCCTGGCAATAGGGGCCGGCGCCGATCTGCATCTTCGCGCCGCAATAGCGGAAGTCGGGGTTGGTGGGATCGCCGAGCGGCCAGCGGCACATGGATTCCCGCAGGTCCATGATGGTCACGCGCTCGGAGATCGGAATGACAACGTCGTCATGGATGACGCGCGGGGCCGGCGCGGGGGCCGGACGCGTGTCCATCGCCAGCGCCAGCGCGCCGTGGGTGATGGGCGCGGGCGCGGGGCGGACGGGCTCGTCCTTGCGCTGCGGCCGCGCCGGGGCGGCGGCGGCCGCCGCCGCGGGCGCGGGCGACTTGGCCCGGCCGGACAGGCCGAGACGATGCACCTTGCCGATCACGGCGTTGCGGCTGACGCCGTGCCCCAGTTCATTGGCGATCTGGCTCGCGCTCAACCCGTCGAGCCACATCTTCTTCAATTGCTCGACACGTTCATCGGTCCAGGACATACCGTGGTCTCCAATTTATTCTTCGTGCGTCAATACGCGCAGGACTCCACCATCGCCGGCGCGACGAGCGCGCCGCGAGCGAACGTTCTTGCAACGGGACTGACGAGGACGACGCCGATACACGCGCGCCGCACAACAAAATGTCGTAGCCGACAGATGAGAATCTACAACGAGCGCGGAATCGGGCGCAAGAGTCGTTAACACCTCAAAAAGGTTTTCCCCAGCCCATTGCCGTGAACGCGGACGGACTCGACAACGATCGCCATTTGACCGGAGCGCGCGGATTCCCTAAGATCATGCGCGGATGCCGTCCCCGGGGGACGGCTCTTTCATTTTCTGGGCCGCGCATGGCATGTTTGCGCTGAATGTGCGCGCACAAGACTTGGCCAGGCCCGCTGGGAGTGCGACATGACCTCTGCTCTACTGCCGACTTACGCACGCTATGAGCTGGCGTTCGAGCGCGGCGAGGGCGCCTGGCTGATCTCGACGACGGGCGAAAAATATCTGGATTTCGGCGGCGGCATCGCCGTGGCGAGCCTGGGCTACAATCATCCGCATCTGGTCGAGGCCCTCACCGAACAGGCGAAAAAGCTCTGGCACACCTCAAACCTGTTCCAGATGCCCGAGGGCGAGCGGCTGGCGCGGCGGCTGTGCGAGGCGACGTTCGCCGATCGCGTGTTCTTCACCAATTCCGGCGCCGAGGCGCTGGAGCTGACCATCAAAATGGCGCGCAAGTGGAATGCGGCGAACGGCCATCCCGAGCGCTTCCATATGATCACCTTCGAAGGCGCGTTCCACGGCCGCACGCTGGCGACCATCGCCGCCGGCGGCAATCCCAAATATCTCGACGGGTTCGGCGAGAAGACGCCCGGCTTCGATCAGGTTCCGTTCGGCGATCTCGAGGCGGTGGAACAGGCCATTGGGCCGAACACCGGCGCCATTCTGGTCGAGCCGATCCAGGGCGAAGGCGGCATCCGCGTCGGCGACCGCGATTTCATCCGCGGCTTGCGCGCGCTTTGCGACGAACACGGCTTGCTCCTGTGTTTCGACGAGGTGCAGTCGGGCATGGGCCGCACCGGCAAATTGTTCGCCTATGAGCTTTATGACGTCGTCCCCGACATTTTGGCCTCGGCCAAGGGGATTGGCGGCGGGTTCCCGCTCGGCGCGGTGCTGGCGACGGAAGAGGCGGGCAAGGGCATGACCCTGGGCACCCATGGCACGACTTATGGCGGCAATCCGCTGGCCATGGCTTGCGGCAACGCCGTGCTCGACGTGCTGCTCGCCGACGGCTTTTTGACGGATGTCGCGCGCAAAGGCTTGTTGCTGCGCCAGCAGCTTGCCGGGCTGGCCGCCGCCTGTCCCGACATTGTCGCGGAAATTCGCGGCGAGGGGCTGATGCAGGGCTTGAAACTGACCGTGCCGCCCGCCGATTTCGCCGCCGCGGCGCGGGCGAAAAAACTGATTGTCATCCCGGCGGGCGACAATGTCGTCCGCATCCTGCCGCCGCTGATCGTCAGCGACGAGGAGATCAGGACCGGCGTCGGCAGGCTGGCGGAAGCCTGCGCGGCGATGAAGGCGGCCAAGGAGCCGGAAGAAGCATGAACATGTCGAAACATCCCCTCACCCGCCGCTGCTTTCTCGATCTCTCCGAATTTTCGCGCGCCGAACTGCGGACCATTCTGGACCTCGGCCGCGAGATCAAAAGCCGTCGGGTGAAGGGACAGCGGGCCAAGGACCGGCCGCTGGAAGGCCGCACGCTGGCGATGATTTTCGACAAGCCGTCGACGCGCACCCGCGTCTCCTTCGACGTCGGCATGCGCGAATTGGGCGGCGAGACCATCATGCTGACCGGCGCGGAAATGCAGCTCGGGCGCGGCGAGACCATGGCGGATACGGCGCGGGTGCTGTCGCGTTTTGTCGACGCCATCATGATCCGCATTTTGAGCCATGAGCATCTGACCGATCTGGCCACCCACGCCACCGTTCCCGTGATCAACGGGCTGACGAAAAAAACCCATCCCTGTCAGGTGATGGCCGACATCATGACGTTTGAAGAACATCGCGGCGACATTTCCGGGGCGCGGGTCGCCTGGGTCGGCGACGCCTGCAACGTTTTGACCAGCTGGGTCCATGCGGCGGCGAAGTTTGGTTTTACGCTCGATATCGCCACGCCTGAAGAACTGGCGCCGCGTCCCGAGCTGATCGCCTGGGCGCGCAAAGAGGGCGGCGTGGTCAATGTGATGCGCGACCCCTATGAAGCCGTCAAAGAGTCCGATTGCGTGCTCACGGACTGCTGGGTGTCCATGGGCGACAAGGATGAAAAATTGCGCCATGCGCTGCTTGCGCCTTACCAGGTCAACGCCAATCTGATGCGTCACGCCGCCAAGGATGCGGTGTTCATGCATTGCCTGCCCGCCCATCGCGGCGAGGAGGTGACGGACGAAGTGATGGACGGCGCGCAGAGCCTGGTGTTCGACGAGGCGGAAAACCGCCTGCACGCGCAAAAAGGCGTTTTGGCCTGGTGCATGGAGGCCGAATTCGCCGGGGTCAATGGCTGATGACTGAAATTTTTTCCGGTGACGACGCCGTTCTGCCCTTCGCGGTCGAGGCGCTCGACATGCGCGGGCGCATCGCCCGGCTGGGGCCGGCGCTCGACACGATTCTGACGCGGCACGCCTATCCGGCGCCGGTGGCGAAGCTTTTGGGCGAGGCCGCCGCTTTATGCGTGCTGCTCGGCACCACGCTGAAGGACGAGGGCCGCTTTCAGTTGCAGACCCGCACCGATGGCGTGGTCGATCTGCTGGTCGTCGATTTCGACGCGCCCGACCGGCTGCGCGCGTTCGCGCGGTTCGACGCGAAAAAACTGGCGGCGCTGGCGGAGGGCGATCGCGAGCATCTGCTCGGGCGCGGGCATCTCGCCTTCACCGTCGAGCAGGGCGGCGAGAACGCGCGCTACCAGGGCATCGCGCCTGTCGAGGCGGGATCGCTGGAACAGGCGGCGCTGAGCTATTTCACCCAATCCGAGCAAATCCCCTCCTTCGTCCGGCTCGCGGTCGGACAGGTGGTGACGCCGCAGGGCAGCCAGTGGCGCGCCGGCGGCCTGCTGGCGCAATTCCTGCCCTCTTCGCCGGAACGCCAGCGCATGGCGGATTTCCATCCCGGCGATGCGCCGGAGGGGCATGTGGTTCCGGAATTTTCGGAAGACGATTCCTGGACGGAGGCGCGGTTGCTCGCCGCCACCGTCGAGGACCACGAATTGCTCGATCCCGGCCTCTCCAGCGCCGATCTGGCCTGGCGGCTGTTCAACGAGCGCGGCGTCACGGTTTTTACCGCGCGCACGCTGCGCCAGGCCTGCCGCTGCTCCGACGCGCGGATCGAGGAGATGTTGCGCAATTTCACCCAGGCCGAGCGCGACGACATGGTGCACGACGGGCGGATCACCGTGACCTGCGAATTCTGCTCGACCAAGCGGGTTTACGATCCCGCGGATTTCAAGGTTTAGCACGCTGCCTGCCTGAAACCCGTGGACCGCCCCCGCCCTTCGAGACGCCCGCCTTTGGCGGGCTCCTCAGAGGCTGTGACTTAATCTCTGTCCCTTCGCTTGTCTGATGAGTTGGGTGTGGGGACAACCAGCGTGCTTGCGGGGTCCCTCTTGTCAG